>JAPYON010000019.1 GCA_029938175.1 Paracoccaceae bacterium
GTCTAAACATGGAATAATACGGGTCTTAAGCATAAACATGCCCCTGCGTTTAAATTCACACCTTACTTAAACTAGCGCCCTCTTCGAGGCCAGCCCCAAGCACCCGACTAGCCTTTCAGAAACGCCGCCGCCTCGGCCACATCAATCGCCCCGTCATACAATGCCCGACCAGAAATCGCCCCATTAAGCGGAGCGCCGCATTCTTTCAGCGCCTTAAGATCGTCCATCGAAGAAACCCCGCCGGATGCGATCACCGGAATACTCACCGCATTCGCTAATGCGGCCGTAGCTGCAACATTCGGTCCCTGCATCGCTCCGTCACGGTCAATGTCTGTATAGATGATTGCCGCAACGCCTGCATCTTCGAATTTTTTCGCCAAGTCCAGCGCTGTTACATCCGTCGTCTCGGCCCAGCCCTCAACCGCAACCATACCGTCACGTGCGTCGATTCCTACCGCTACTTTACCGGGGAACCAACGGGCCGCCTCTTTCACCAGTTCCGGATCACGCACCGCAACAGTTCCGAGGATCACGCGCGCCAAACCTTTGTCGAGCCACCGCTCGATCGTCGGGATATCGCGGATTCCGCCGCCGAGTTGCGCTGGGATATCACTGGCCTTCAGGATCGCCTCGACAGGTTCCGCATTCACCGGCTCTCCCGCAAACGCGCCGTTCAGATCCACTAGATGTAACCATTCACAACCCGCTTGTTGAAACTCCAAAGCCTGCGCGGCGGGGTCGTCGCTGAACACGGTGGCTTGGTCCATCTCGCCCTTAAACAGGCGCACACAGTTGCCGTCTTTCAGGTCGATTGCAGGGTAAAGGATCATTCGGTCATCTCCATTCTCAGGTTCGCGGGTCTGATACCGCGTATGCCACTTGACTTAAAGTAAATGTTGACGTGTACCGAGCTAATCTGGTTGAGTGCCGAAAACAACAGGAGGAAATAATGAAAAAACTACTACTTGCTCTGGCTCTAGCTATTCCGACGCTGGTAAATGCTGAAGTCATAACTGGCGTTTACCAAACCGAACCGAGTGATTCGGGCGGGGTGATACATGTACAAATGGCTGCTTGCGATGACGATCCTGCCCTGACTTGCGGCACCATCATCCGCGCATATTCGGGCGACGGGACACAAGACAACGAGTACCAGCATCTAGGTAAATATATGGTCTGGGCGATGGTAGACGTTGGTAACGGAAAATGGGCGAAGGGTAAAATTTGGGATCCGGCTAGCGATAAAACCTATTCTTCCAAAATGGCTCTTAACGGTGACATCTTGTCGGTAAAAGGCTGCATTGCGTTCATCTGCCGCAACCAAGACTGGGTTGTCGTTCCTTGATCGACCCAACTAACCATCGCACTTAACGCAGAACCCGCGCTGCAATCTCGCGGGTTCGGCTGAACACCGCTTCGGACCCATACGGAGCATTCACAAGCGCAAGGCCGCTGCCAGTCATGCCTTCGTTATCCTTTAAATCGAAGGACGCCTCGTCAACTAGATGCGGCAGGCGTAGCGCGGCAAGCATTTCTTTGTGCCGTGCGGCCTTGAGAATCGGATACCAGATCATCACGGTCGCCTCTGGCCATTTTGCCATCAGTTTACGCGTGAACTCGGCCACTTGCAGGTATTCGGCTTTCACCTCGTATGACGGATCAATCAGCACAAGCCCCTTGCGCGGCTTTGGCGGAGAAATTGCCATAACGCCCTCGTATCCGTCGCGGTGATGGACCGCGGCCTCGCCTTCCAGATTAACACTCAGGGCTTTGTATTCGGCGGGGTGCAGCTCCATCAGGTGCATTTTATCGACTTCCCGCATCAACGCCGCCGCGATTGCCGGGGAACCGGGATAAGCCGTTTCACCATGCATCGAGCGGACAGATTTGACGGCATTCGCGAACGGGCAATCCGGCAGATCAATCTTGGCAATCCCTTCGTCCGCCTCGCCCGTCTTCGCAGTTTCGGCCGAGGCCAGATCATACAATCCACGCCCTGCGTGTGTCTCTATATACGTAATGCCGCGCGGCTTTCGGGTGAGCAATGTCAGCATTTCGGCCAGCGCAATGTGCTTGTGCAGGTCGGCAGGACCGCCAGCATGATAGGCGTGTTGGTAAGATAACATAGGCCTTGGCTATCTGATCACAGCGCACGCGTCTATTCCGAAATATATGCCTTTGACAAAAGCCACGCCTAGATTAGAGTCATTCTAAGCGAGGGGACTACGAAACGATAAATTCAAGGAGTTATCATAATGAGCGACAAGCCTACAATGACCGCTGCCAACGGCAGCCCAATAGCAGACAATCAAAACAGCATCACTGCTGGCCCCCGTGGACCGCTGTTGGTGCAAGACTGGCAACTATTCGAGAAACACGCCCATTTTAATCGTGAGCGCATCCCTGAGCGTATCGTGCATGCCAAAGGGTCTGCCGCATATGGCACGCTGACGATCACCGGTGATATTGCGAAGTACACCAAGGCCAAAGTTTTACAAAAAAGTGCGCAAACGGAATGTCTGGTCCGGTTTTCTACCGTAGCTGGCGAAAGAGGGTCCGCTGATGCGGAACGCGACGTGCGTGGATTCTCGATGAAGTTCTATACTGAAGAAGGCAACTGGGATCTGGTTGGCAACAACACGCCCGTATTCTTTGTTCGTGACCCTTATAAATTTATGGACTTTATTCACAGTCAAAAACGTGATCCGAGATCGAACTTACGGTCCGGCACAATGCAGTGGGATTTCTGGTCGCATTCGCCGGAATCCCTGCATCAGGTCACGATCCTTATGTCAGACCGCGGGCAACCAGCAACATTGCGGCATATGAACGGTTACGGATCGCACACCTACAGTCTTATCAATGACGAGGGCGAACGCACTTGGGTGAAGTTCCACTTTAAGACTGCGCAAGGACAGAAGACCAACTCCAACGCCAAGGTTGCAGAGATAATCGGCAGTGACCGCGAAAGCCATCAACGTGATTTGTATGAATCCATAGAAAATGGTGATTTCCCCAAGTGGAACGTCAAAATTCAGGTGATGACCGAAAGCCAGGCGGCCAGCCATAATCACAATCCGTTTGATCTGACGAAAATCTGGCCGCACGGCGATTTCCCGTTGATCGACATTGGCGTGATGGAATTGAACCGCAATCCCGAGAACTACTTTGCCGAGGTTGAGCAAGCCGCATTTACCCCTGCTAACATCGTACCAGGCATCGGCCATAGCCCCGACAAGATGCTGCAAATGCGGATACATTCGTATGGGGATGCACAGCGGTATCGCGTTGGTACTAACCACCAGTTGTTGCCGGTAAACGCTGCGCGTTGCCCTGTTCACAGTTACCAACGTGACGGTGAGATGCGGGCTGACGGGAACAACGGCGGGGCGGTGAACTACGAACCGAACAGTTTTGGTGGGCCGGTCGAGGATCCATCAGTTAAAGAGCCCCCCTTGGCGCTGGACGGTGATGTGGATCGTCATAACCACCGCGACGGCAACGACGATTATGGGCAGGCTGGCGATTTGTTCCGCCTGATGCCCAAAGATGAGCAGGATCGTCTGATGGATACCATAGCTGCCGAAATGACAGGCATTCCCGACGATATCGCCCAACGTCAAATCGGCCATTTCCGTAAAGCGGATCAAGCGTACGGTGACGGAGTCGCACAGCGCCTAGGACTGTAGGTAACGGATTCTCAGGGCCGCGCGTTATTCAGCGCGGCCTTGTTTCCATCTTGGGTCCGGGAAACCACTGCCCGTGACTTTTCGCCTATTGTATCCCGCGAAAAGCACATTTAGAACGCTTCTAAATTTCCACCGAAGCTCAAGGACTACCTAATGAAATCCGGACTATCTATACCAAACGTGACTTTCAAAACCCGCGTGCGCGACGAATCTATCGGCGGTGACAACCCGTTCCGCTGGCAGGACATGACGACTGACGATTACTTCAAAGGTAAACGCGTTGTTCTATTCTCGCTGCCGGGCGCTTTCACCCCGACTTGTTCCACATACCAGTTGCCTGGCTATGAAAACGGCGCGGCGGATTTCTCGGCAGAAGGAATCGACGAAATCTATTGCATGTCCGTGAACGACAGCTTCGTAATGAACAAATGGGCTGAATCACAAGATCTTAAAAACGTTAAGGTGATTCCTGACGGCTCCGGCACTTTTACTCGACTGGCCGGAATGCTGGTTCGTAAAGACCCTCAGGGCTTCGGCTGGCGCTCGTGGCGCTATGCAGCCGTTATTGACAACGGTGTCGTAGAGGCATGGTTCGAGGAGCCAGGCCGCGAAGACGACAAAGATGTTGATCCATATGGTGAATCCTCGCCCGAGACAGTTCTTAACTGGCTGCGCGAAGCCAACCGCGAAGCTGCAGCCTAAGCTGATAGATAAACTTGTAAACGGGACGCTATTTAGTGCCCCGTTTTGCCTTTAACGGCATTGACTCCCCCTTCCAAATCCATATAACCCCGCCATCCGGTTCCGTGAGGTTCCGGTAATTGGTGTTTGTGGCCCTCGCAAGGGGACGCCTGTCACCCGGGCCGATAATGGCAAGGGGAAGGAAAGCACCTTTCAAAAATTGAAAGGATCCAGCCGTGACTAAACGTACAGCTGCCAAGTATAAACTCGATCGTCGTATGGGCGAAAACATTTGGGGTCGCCCCAAATCTCCAGTAAATCGTCGTGAATATGGTCCGGGCCAACACGGTCAGGCTCGCAAGCAAAAACTGTCCGACTTCGGTACACAGTTGCGCGCCAAGCAGAAGCTTAAAGGTTACTACGGCGACATCACCGAGAAACAGTTCCGTCGCATCTTCGGTGAAGCCGACCGCGTAAAAGGCGATACAGGTGCGAACCTTATTGGTCTTCTGGAACGTCGTCTGGACGCAGTTGTTTACCGCGCCAAATTTGTGCCGACAATTTTCGCAGCGCGTCAGTTCGTGAACCACGGTCACGTTACTGTAAACGGCAAGAAAGTGAACATCGCTTCCTACCGCGTTAAAGAAGGCGACGTGATCGCTGTTCGTGAAAAATCCCGCCAAATGGGACTGGTCATGGAAGCGCAGGCATCAGCCGAGCGCGATACGCCTGAGTACCTAAACATCGACACAAACAAACTCACTTGCGAGTTCGTTCGCACACCCGGTCTTTCAGACGTGCCATATCCGGTAATGATGGAACCAAACCTAGTGGTGGAATTCTACGCGAAAAACTAAGGTTTTTCGTCAAAAGCTTTGGAAAGGGCTGCACCAATGGTGCGGCCCTTTTTCGTTTGCTTAGGCCCCGTCATTCGCCGTTATAGGGTCAATGACCTTTGCCACCTCTGTGATAATATTTTCGGGAAAACCGCTAAGTCAGGCATGCGCGCGGATTCCGTCTTCGTCCTCGGCCAGATACACACAAAACGTCTTTTCCCCCGCCACATAGCTGTGTTGCCACTGAACGTTCGTTAGTTGGGACAGGGCTTGGTTTAAAATCCTCGCCGCTTTCGAGCCGATTTTGCCGCGGGCGAACTCCACCGCAGCGGCGAGAAGGCAAAACCGCGAACGCTGTGCGGCTATTCCAAAAGCCAGACCAGATCCATGCGCTCTCCATTTCTATATTATAATATCTGAATATAGCAAAACCCGCACAGCAAATTGCCCTATGTCAGGTGAACCACATTTCGCTGGCCAATCCGCGAAATGCGCCGTAAGTCTTTCGCATGCCTATGTTTCATCACCGCCGAACTGTGTCGCTGGCTGACGCCTCTTCGCTGCCTCGTTGGCAACGACCCATCATGTTGTTGGTGGTTATGGCAGCGGCTTTGCCCTTGGCTTTTTCGACGTGGGTGGCTTTGCTGAATAACTTCGTAATCGAAGCCGCTGGCTTTGACGGAGTCGACATCGGCTGGCTGCAATCCGTGCGCGAGGTTCCAGGATTTTTGGCGGTCGGCGTGATCGTGGTCATCATGTTTATGCGCGAACAAACGCTAGCGCTAATCAGCCTGCTCACATTGGCGATTGCGGTCATGATTACGGGTTTTTTTCCTACGGTCGGCGGGTTGCTAGTCACCACGATGATCAGTTCAATCGGGTTCCATTACTACGCAACCGTCAGCCAATCGTTGCAGTTGCAATGGATCGACAAGGAGAAAGCCCCGCAAACTTTGGGTTGGATCGTGTCGGCTGGCTCGGCAGCAGCGCTGGTGGCTTATGGACTGCTAGTTGTAAGCTGGAAGACCTTCGATCTCTCGTATAATTTCGTCTATATGATGGGCGGTGGTGCAACATTAGTGATCGTAGTTATTTGCTGGTTTGCCTATCCGAAATTTGAATCCCCACATGCGCAGCACACGAAGATGATCCTGCGGAAACAATATTGGCTGTATTACCTTTTGCAGTTCATGGCAGGTGCTCGGCGGCAGATTTTCGTTGTGTTCGCTGCATTTATGATGGTCGAAAAGTTCGGCTTCGAGGTACACGAAGTTACGGCCCTGTTCCTTGTGAATTTCGCCGCCAACATGATCTTTGCCCCGATGATGGGCCACCTGATCGCCCGCATCGGAGAGCGTAACGCGCTAGCATTCGAATACGTCGGGCTGACGCTGGTGTTCCTTGCTTACGGCGGCATATTCTTCTTTGGCTGGGGCGTAATTCTGGCAGCGGCGCTTTACGTAATCGACCACTTGTTCTTCGCGCTGGCATTCGCGCTAAAAACCTATTTCCAGAAAATCGCGGACCCAAAAGATATAGCGCCAACGGCTGCGGTCTCGTTTACCATCAACCATATCGCTGCGGTGTTCTTGCCAGCGAGTCTAGGGTATTTGTGGATCACCTCGCCCACAATGGTGTTTGTGCTTGCGGCGGGGATGGCAGTTACTTCGCTAGTGCTGGCCCTAATGATCCCGCGCCACCCAGAACCAGGTAATGAGACGATATTCTCGCGCGTTCAGGGTTTGTCCCCCATCAAATAACGCGGCCCCTGCCCCAGCTTTGCGGCTCGATCCTGCGGGTTATATAATGCACAGGTTTGCAGCGGCAGGCACCCGATGCAGCCGTCCAGCTTGTTTCGCAGGTTGGTCAAAGTCTCGATCCTTTCGTCCAGCTCGAAATGGAAAGCGCGGCTGATTTTGGCCCAGTCCCGTTTAGTCGGTGTGCGCCCGTCCGGCAACGCGTCGAACTGCTGGCGTATCTGGCTGACGCTAAACCCGAATTGCTGGGCTATTTGCACGAATGACAACGTCGAATAAGAAGTGGTTAATTACGATTAACCTATAGGCGTATCAATACCGCAGCTCTGCCAGAACGGCGAAATGATCGCTAGGGTAAACGTCATTCACAGGTTGGTTGCCAGCTAGTTGGCAGCCAACAATATACCCCGCCCCTTTGGTCTTTGGCAGGCCTACAAAAATACAATCTATCCGGCGATCTGACTCGAAATACCGCGCCACATAGGGGTTGGTGTTATCCCAAGTCATTCCCGCTGTCGGGCCGCCAGCGAAATCCCATGCGTCGTGAAATGCCAGCCCCTCGACCGGGGCGGTGGTCAGGCCGTTCAGCATGCGAATTTCTTCGGCACCAGGGCTGGCGTTAAAGTCCCCGCAAAGGATTGGCGGAAATTTAAGTTTGGGTTTGCTGTCGATGAAACGGGCGATATCCTTCACTTGTTTCTGACGAATGTGGCTTTGTTCATACATCCAGTTTATATGTGTGTTGAATAGTGGGATTTTCCCGCGTGGGCCGTCAATTTCAGCATAGATGACTATTCGAGTTTCGCCAGTTTCCGCCTTGCCAAATAGCGTAGTGTGATCCGTAATATTGATCGGCCAGCGTGACAGTATAGCGTTGCCGAAACCCACATCGCCCACGTCCATGCAATTTTCATAAACGTGATGAAAACCCAGTTTTGCTGCCAGTTCCGCCGCAAAGTCCGCCCCTTCGTGATCCCAAACTTCCTGCAACGCAATCATATCGGCATCGATTCCTGCTAATGTGGTCGCAATCGCCTCGCCACGTTCTTCCCATGGACCGAAGCGCCACCAGACATTCCATGTCAGCACTTTCAGGTGGGTTTCGATCGTACCTTTTTTAGGGCGTAGGTTTGTCATCATGGTGCCTCTGTTTCGAAGCACGCTAGACCAGTTTTCACGCGTGCGAAATAAAAACTTCGCGAGCTTGGCATTTTACGCTTTGGGCGACTGATCCGCTGGGTTAGAATTGGGGAAATACTACAGGAGGCCGCAATGTTAGGACTACCGAAAAAATCAGTAGCCCCCTCGGGGCGTGACGCGCTTGCAGGGCGGGCGGAAGCCCTTGCGACGGATGATTTACACTTTATTAACGGCAATCCGCTGAAAGGACCGTTCCCGAACGGTTCTCAGGTGGCCGTATTCGGTATGGGTTGTTTCTGGGGTGTAGAACGAATGTTCTGGGGGCTCGACGGTGTTTGGGTCACTTCGGTCGGCTACGCGGGCGGCTCTACTCCAAACGCTACGTATGAAGAGGTGTGTAGCGGACAGACCGGCCACAACGAAGTGGTTCAGGTGGTGTTTGACCCTGCCATCATCACCTTCGAGCGCCTGTTGCAGGTGTTCTGGGAGGGGCACGATCCAACGCAAGGTATGCGGCAGGGGAATGATCGCGGCACACAGTATCGTTCCGGTATTTATGCGGCTGATGCGGGGCAGTTGAAGGCAGCCGAGGCTTCACGGGATGTGTTCCAGAAACGACTGAACGATAAAGGCTTTGGCAAGATCACGACCGAGATCACGACGACCAACTCTTATTACTTTGCCGAAGGGTATCACCAGCAATACCTTGCCAAAAATCCTGACGGATACTGCGGGGTTGGTGGCACCGGAGTCACCTGCCCCATCGGACTGGCTTGACCTTTCGGCGGCGCGGCCCTATCCGCATCGCCAAAGGAGAAACCCATGTCCACATTCACTGCCCTGACCACGATTAACGACAAATCCAAAGCCGAGGCCTTGGCTGAGGCGTTGGAAAACCTTACCCCAGAACCTACAGGGGTTGGCGTTTTCGAGGTGGAGGATGGTTCGGACACGTGGGAAGTAGGCGGGTATTTCACCGAGCAGCCGGACGAGGTCGGCCTAGACCTGTTGGCGGCTATGAACGGTGCAAAACCCTTCGCTGTTTCCGAACTGGCGGACCGAGACTGGGTTGCGCAGGTTCGCCGCGAATTGACTCCGGTTTACGCAGGCCGTTTTGTGGTGTTCGGGGCGCATGACCGCGATACCATCCCCTCGAACCTGATTCTCCTTGAAATCGAGGCAGCCATGGCTTTTGGCACGGGTCACCATGAGACGACACAAGGGTGTTTGCTGTCTTTGGACAAGCTGGTAACGCAAGGGATGGTGGCCAAGAATGTAGCTGATATCGGCAGCGGAACAGGCGTTTTGGCCATGGCAGCATCTGCGGTTTGGCCCTGCTCAACGCTGGCCTCAGACATTGACCCGGTTGCAACTGCGACCGCAACGGCGAACATTGCTGCAAACGGTTTCAAGGGCCGGATTTCGTGCCATACAGCAGTCGGCTTCCGTAATTCTGCGATACGGTGCGCGGCCCCGTTTGACCTGATTTTTGCCAATATTCTGGCTGGACCTCTGAAACGTCTGGCGCCAGATATGGCAGAGCATACGGGTAGAGGTTCTGTGCTGATTTTATCCGGAATTCTGAACACGCAAGCCACTGGTGTCGAGGCTACTTACAAGGGGTGGGGCTTCCATAGGTCTGAGCGTCGCGAGATAGGCGAATGGACGACGCTAACGTTGCAGCGCGGATAGGCGAAAGCGTTAACCTTTGCCGGCTTTCGCGAAAAACGCATGTACACAATGCGTGCACAACCCGTATGTCCATTTTTCCGCTGTAGTTTATTAACCTTTGGAGGCTGTATCAGCTTTCAGCGCCCTCGATCCCTTCGAAATCAAAAAGGTAAAGACACAAAAAAGCCGCCCACTACGGACGGCTTAAATCGTTCTAAGTTACTAGCTTAGAACGATTGGCGTGTTGCAATGTCAAGGGAAGTGAACTTGATATCTGCACGGCACATGCCGATATCTTCAAGCTGTCGGTTGCTTAGGTTGCGCAACGTATTCTCGGTTTTACGAGCTGCATTCCAGGCTTTCAGGTTTGCAACTGTTGCGTCGACGAAGTTCACGATTTTAACAATAAGTACAGCCCCGAAAGGGGCGGGGCGGGATGATTCGATATACATAGTCATTGGGGCTCTCCATAATCTTGTTAAACCGACATTGTTGTCAGCTACAAATCGCATCTATGCTCGGTCACCCGAGTCTACAATTGACAATTTTGCATGGCCAACATGCATTTTGTGCATAGCAATACGGGCGGAGTCATTTTTGAAAAATTTCGCGTCGATTCCCGTCGTTTTCAATCTTTGCTTGGCAGATGTTCTCGTTTCGTGCTAACTGTTTGTTAGCGAAAAAATAAAAGGAATACAGGCAAAATGCGTGTTATCGGTATTGACCCGGGGCTACGGCGCATGGGTTGGGGGATTGTGGACGTCGAGGGCTCAAAAATTTCGCATGTGGCGAATGGCACTTGCGAATCGGTGGGCGACAATCTGGCCTATCGCTTAAGCAGTTTGTTCGACCAATTGCGTGCAGTTTTTGTTGAATTTTCCCCTGATACCGCTGCGGTCGAGAAAACCTTCGTAAACAAGGATGGCGCAGGTACGCTCAAGTTGGGTCAGGCACGTGGAATTGCGATGCTGGTGCCGGCACAGGCGCGGTTGGTGGTGGCGGAATACGCACCCAACTCGGTCAAGAAGGTAGTTGTTGGTATGGGCCACGCGGATAAGAAGCAGGTGGAACACATGGTACGGATGCAAATGCCCGGGATCAAGATAAACGGGCAGGACGCGGCCGACGCATTGGCGATTGCCATGTGCCACGCGCATCATGCAAGGTTTGCCGGAAGACTGGAAGAAGCATTGAAAAGGGCGGGCGCATGATTGGCAAGGTGACAGGGCGTCTGGATTATCGCAACGCGGACCATGTGCTGATTGATACCGGCAGTGTTGGATATATCGTCTATTGCTCGGAACGCACATTGGCGACGATGCCTGCTGCGGGGGGGGTGGTCTCGCTTTACACTGAAATGGTCGTTCGACAGGATTTCATGCAGCTTTACGGGTTTCCCACAATTGCAGAGCGGGAGTGGCACCGGTTGCTAACCTCGGTGCAGGGTGTCGGAGCCAAGGCGGCGCTGGCGATATTGGGAACGCTTGGAACCGAGGGTGCCGGACGGGCAATTACACTGGGCGATATGGATGCAATTAAGGCCGCACAGGGGATCGGGCCGAAAATTGCGCAACGGGTGGTTAATGAACTGAAAGGCAAAGCGCCTGCAATAATGGCGCTTGGAGCATCTGGCACGCAGGCGGCGGTGGTGGACGATGACATGGTGATTGAAGCGGTGAAGGCCAAAGCGGTTGCTCCTGCCCCGCACGAAGGCAGCGCGGCAGCACAGGCGGATGCGCTTTCGGCTTTGGTTAATTTGGGGTACGGCACAGGTGATGCAGCGGGTGTAGTGGCAGAGGCATCGGGTGCAGATCCCGAGGCTGATTCATCCGGCTTGATCCGTGCTGCGCTCAGACTTTTGGCTCCGAAGGGGTAAATTATGGAACCGGATCAGGATTTGCGCCCACAAGAACGCCCCGGCGATGCGGACCGCGCATTACGACCACAGACGCTCGATGAATTCATCGGCCAGCGCGAGGCGCGGGCGAATTTGCGGGTGTTTATTGAGAGCGCCAAGATGCGAAGCCAAGCGATGGACCACGCACTGTTCTATGGCCCTCCGGGGTTGGGAAAGACGACGCTGGCGCAGATTATGGCGCGGGAGTTGGGGGTCAACTTTCGCATGACTTCTGGGCCGGTGCTGGCGAAGGCTGGTGATTTGGCGGCCATTCTGACGAACCTTGATGAGCGCGATGTGCTGTTTATCGACGAAATCCACCGCATGAACCCCGCAGTCGAGGAAATCCTTTATCCGGCGCTGGAAGATTTTGAACTTGATCTTGTCATCGGCGAGGGGCCTGCTGCGCGTACTGTACGGATTGATTTGCAGCCGTTTACGTTGATCGGAGCGACGACGCGACTGGGTTTGTTGACGACGCCGCTGCGGGACCGTTTTGGGATTCCAACGAGGTTGGAATTTTACGAAGTGGATGAATTGGTGCAAATCGTTGATCGCGGCGCGCGCCTGATGAAGGCAGACGCTGATGCAGGGGGCGCGATGGAGATCGCCAAACGCTCTCGCGGGACACCGAGAATTGCGGGACGGTTGCTGCGCCGTGTGGTCGACTTCGCGATTGTAGAGGGCGACGGTAAGGTGACCGCAGCGCTGGCTGACATGGCGCTAACGCGGCTGGGTGTAGATCATCTAGGGTTAGATTCAGCGGATCGACGTTATCTGCGCCTTTTGGCCGAGAATTACGGCGGCGGGCCGGTCGGCGTTGAAACCATCGCGGCGGCGTTGTCCGAGGCGCGCGACGCCATTGAAGAAGTCATCGAGCCTTTCCTCTTGCAGCAAGGCCTGATAATGCGAACGCCACGCGGGCGGATGCTGGCAGCCAAGGCCTGGAAACATCTGGGACTGAACGCGCCAAAGACGCCCGATCGGGTTGACTTATTCGAGGACTAAACCATGTCGCAATCCCTAAGTGCCGCTAAAATCGAGGGCATGTTCACAAATGAAGGCCGCTATATTTTTGCCCGTTGGAACCGCCCGATTGCGCCAGTGGTGTTCGGGACTGACGATGAATCTCTCGCCGTTTTCAAGGATGCGTTTGCGACCGTCGCCAGCCTCGGCGACATGCGTCTGGCGGAAACCGATCCGGAGCTTGGTGCAAATTTTCTGGTGTTCATCTGTTCTGACTGGTCCGAAATAAAACAAGTTCCGAATCTGGAACGGCTGCTGGCCAACATCGACGATCTCGTGACCGAATTAGATCGAAGTGGTGCAAACCAGTACCGCAGTTTCGCGTTTGATCCCGAAGGCGCAATCAAGCTGTGTGTATTACTGTTGAAATACGACGACGATATGGCGCAACTGTCGGCGCAAGCTTTGGCTACGGGTCAAATGGCGCAAGCGATGTTGCTATGGT
Source organism: Paracoccaceae bacterium (assembly GCA_029938175.1). Classification (GTDB taxonomy): domain Bacteria; phylum Pseudomonadota; class Alphaproteobacteria; order Rhodobacterales; family Rhodobacteraceae; genus NORP23. The sequence goes on from JAPYON010000019.1 coordinate 13,143, forward strand.
CCCCGTCCGCCTTTCTGGAAAAGAGTCCTATTGGCATCATAGACGCCAATAACATGGCCATTGTGCGCCCCGAGATCGCCGCACTGATCCGCTCGGCCTATGATCCCACACTGCCAGACACAGCAGGCGAAACCAGCCACGCTTTGCGGCTGGAGGCGCGGGTAACACAATTGTTAGGGCATGGCACGTAGGCCGGCTTCTATTTTTTGCATAAATACTCAAATCGCAACGCAAAAAAAGGTTCCAGTTTGACCCACAAATTCCACCTTCGCATCTATTACGAAGATACCGATTTGGCCGGAAACGTCTATTATGCCAATTACCTGCGTTATATGGAACGGGCTCGATCCGAGGCTGTTCGCGATGTGGGCCTTAACCAGTTAGCCATGAAGCAAGACGGCGTTGTGTTTGTCGTTCGCCAAGTCATCGCCGACTATTTACTGCCTGCCAAGTTTGATGACGAATTGATAGTCGAGACCGAAATGACCGCCCTGAAAGGCGCGTCAATGCAGATGTTCCAGACGGTTAAACGGGGCGATCAGGTTATCTTCACCGCCGATGTGCGTGTGGCCTTTGTTACCACCGAAGGCGCGCCCGCGCGCATTCCGGCAACAATCCGCCAGCAATTGTTGAAATTGCTGGGCTGACCTTGCGCTTTTGCGCAATATTTTGCACCTTCGATAAATTGTGGCTATCTTAGCAAGAACCACAAGCATACATGAAACGAAATCAATTCGTTCAGAGAGAGAGAGAGCAGTATAATGGAAGCAGAGGCCCTCGCCGCCGCGCAGCAGATGGATTTTTCTTTGTTGGCGCAATTTTTAAGGGCGACACTTACCGTCAAGATCGTAATGATTTTGCTAGTTGCGGCCTCGCTTTGGTCTTGGGCGATTATTCTGTCCAAACTTATTGCTTATCGTCGGGCCAGTAGTGAAACCAAGATGTTTGAGGATGCATTCTGGTCAGGGCAACCTTTGGACCAGCTATATGAACGCATCAGCGCCAACCCGCGCAGTGCTTCGGAAAAAGTTTTTGCAGCAGGGATGTCAGAGTGGCGGAAATCGCATCGCTCGGGCGGAGGAATGCTTGCAGGCACCGGAGCGCGGATCGAGCGGGCAATGAATGTGGCGCTGGATAAGGCAGCGGATCAGTTGAATTCAGGCCTAACGTTTTTGGCGACCGTTGGGTCCATTTCACCATTCGTAGGGCTGTTCGGAACGGTGTGGGGTATCAAAGGCGCGTTTGAAGAGATTGCTGCACAGCAAAGCACCAATCTGGCAGTTGTTGCCCCTGGTATTGCCGAAGCGTTGCTTGCAACCGCAATGGGATTGCTGGCAGCTATTCCTGCAGTGATTTTCTATAACAAGCTGTCGGCAGATGCTGACAAGATTTCCGGCGAGTGGGAAGCGTTCATGGATGAGTTCACCTTGATCCTTTCCCGCCAGATCGACGGACCGGACGCATAGGATGGGCGACGGAACCATAGGTCGGGGCAGCGGATCTCGCAGACGGCACAGGCGCGGCGGCGGGCATCGCCCGATGTCCGAGATCAACGTAACACCATTCGTCGATGTTATGCTGGTGCTTCTGATTATATTTATGGTTGCTGCACCATTGTTGACCACAGGTGTCCCTATTGAGTTGCCCAAGGCCACAGCAAGCGCTCTGCCAGCTGAGGATGAACAGCCGTTAACCATTTCTTTGACGGCAGATGGACGGGTTATGATACAAGAGACCGAAGTCGAAGATATGACCACGTTTATTCCCAAATTACGCGCGATCGCTGCCGAGCGGAATAACGACAAGGTTTTCCTTCGTGCGGACGGCTCTATTTCTTACGAGGATGTGATGCAAGTCATGGGCGCGCTTAATCAGGGCGGGTTCCACAATATCGGCTTGGTAACTGACTCCAGCGGGCCATTGTTATCTGAAACGGACGGGTAAGCTGGCATGAAAACCGGCGTTATCATATCGGCATTTGTACATGGCATCTTGCTAGTGCTGGTATTTCTGGAGCCCCGATGGAAATCTCCGCCGCGCAATGACGCGATTATTATCAACCAAGTTACGATTATTTCGGAGGCAGAGTTTGATGCCTCTCGGTCTGACTCTCCGGTTCTACCGGACCAAAGCATCACCGCAATGGAGCAGCCGCTTATCGAAGTGGACGAAGCAGCGATGCCGGATGCGACCAAAGCCCCCGAGGCAACCGCGATTGATATCACCGAAGCGCCCAGTGAAAAGGACGTTGGTCCCGATCTGTCGGCGGCCCAGCGTATCTCGCAGACCGAAGTAGTGGTTGCGATAGCGCAACCAGATACGACCAATGTGCTGCCACAGATTTCGCCCGTGATAAGCTTTGGTGAAAGGCGCACGTCGCCTTCGCCTTTGTTTCTTACACCAGAACAACCGCGATCGGCGCCGCGTGTTGCCAATTTCTCTACACCCGCCCTGCCCACCGACGCCCGTGTAAGCGATCGGAGCGTCGAGGCAACCGCGCCAGATGAGGGCGGAACGGCGCCAGCCGAGGAAAATGTAGCCGAGGCGCCACCAGAATCTGTGACCGAAATCGTTCCGGATGCACTACCAGACATTCCACCAAGCGCTGCGCCACCACGTGCGACGAGCCCAGTACGACGGTCCGAAAATGTTGCTCGCACCGCCAAAGCCATCGAAGATGCTATGCGTGAGGCTGTTGAAGCAGAGATCCGTGAGACTGTTGAAGCAGCGATTCGTGAATTGCAGGACGCCGCTGTGGCCGAGGAAGCCGCAAAACCTGTCGAACAGCCTCCAGTAGCTCTAAGCGGCGGCCAACGTCAGGGCATTATCGAGGCGGTTTCGCGAAACTGGAACAAAAGCATCGTTATAGGCAAAGAGAATTATGAAGATTTGGTGATCGTGCTGGAGGTAAGTGTTGCGCCAAACGGGATGATTATTCGGGAGAGCATCAAACCGGTTACACCTGCGACCCCAAGCGGTGATTTCATTATCGCATATGACGCTGCCCGACGGTCTGTATTGCGTGCCGAGGTGATCCCCTTGCCCGCTGGACAATTTCCCGAAGGTGTGCGGCTGGTCCTGACATTCAATCCAGCCCTGAACGAGGCCGGATTCAACTAATTGGTGCGTAATTAAAAATGATATATAAACATAAATAAAGAGGAAAAAATGGCAGTTTTACATCGGATAACCAGCGCTGTTTTTGGACTGCTGCTGGCAATTAGCGTTAGCGTGGTGCCTGGAAGCGCCCAACAGCCGACTTTAACGATCGACGTAACGGGCGGCGTTATCGAGCCTGTTCCCTTCGCTATTCCATCGTTTATCGCAGAAAATGCGGCGTCGTCTGCGATTGCAAATAAGATTACACGGGTTATTGCCGAGGATTTGCTTAGCACCGGATTGTTCCGTGAAATCGCCAAGGCGGCGCATATTTCCGGTGTCTCTAATTTCAATGCCCCTGTTCAGTTTGCTGATTGGCGGGCGATAAATTCGCAGGCTTTGATTGTCGGGGCGGTTAACGCCTCGGGTAACCGACTGACAGTAAAGTTCCGCCTGTTTGATGTATTCGCGCAAGCCCCCATGGGTGACGGAGTGCAACTGTCGGGTAGTCTGGATAACTGGCGGCGAATTGCGCATAAAGTTGCAGACGCAGTCTATTCACGCCTAACTGGAGAAACCGGATATTTCGATAGTAAAATTGTGTTTGTTTCCGAGGCAGGCCCAAAGAACGACCGCCGCAAGAGGCTTGCTATTATGGATCACGACGGGGCAGGACTAGCCTATCTGACGAATGATGACGCGCTTGTTTTGTCGCCGAGATTCTCGCCTAACAACCGTGAAATCCTGTATACCAGTTACGAAACCGGCGTACCGCGAGTTTATCAGATGAACGTTGATACATTGCAACGCCGCGTATTCACAAACTTGCCAGGTATGGGGTTCGCGCCAAGGTTCTCACCCGATGGACGCAAAATTGTTATGTCGATATCCGAACGTGGAAACACAGATATCTATGCCGTTGATTCGCAATCCGGCCGGCGCACACGGTTGACTTCGGGACCAGCAATCGACACATCGCCTAGCTTCTCGCCCGATGGGAAACAGATTGTGTTTGAATCGGACCGTGGGGGCTCGCAGCAATTGTATATTTTGTCAGCCAAAGGTGGCGACGCCAAACGGATCAGCTTTGGTAACGGGCGTTATGCAACACCTGTGTGGTCTCCCCGTGGTGATTTGATAGCCTTTACGAAAATCGCTGGGAACCGTTTCCATATTGGTGTGATGCGCGTTGATGGCACACAGGAGCGCCTGCTAACGGCCAGCTTTATCGACGAGGCGCCGACTTGGTCACCAAATGGCCGCGTACTGATGTTCTTCCGAGTGTCTTCCGGTGCGAATGGAGCACCGCAGATTTACTCAATCGACATCACAGGTCGCAATCTGCACAGGATTTCGACACCAAACTTTGCATCCGATCCGGCATGGTCCGGCCTATTAAAATAGAACTCCGTTTCAACCGGGCATCAACTGTGGTAAATTAGGATAATACCTAAAAAATAACGAGGTTATGAGCATGACATATTTAACAAAAACAGCGGTAATTCTTACCCTATTAGCAACCGCGGCCTGCACTGATACCGCCGGCGGGTTTTTTGGTGGAAACAGCGGTTCTGACATCAGTGGCGCGGGCATCGGCAACATCGACGAAAGCTCGTTAGAGTATTTCCAAGTCTCGATCGGCAGCACGGTACTATTTGCCGTTGATCAATCGTCCTTGTCTGGCGCAACCATCGCGATCCTTAATGCACAAGCAGGATGGCTGAATGCGAACTCCGCAGTTACGCTTGTGATTGAGGGGCATGCCGACGAACGGGGAACCCGCGAATATAATATCGCATTGGGATCGAAACGTGCCAGTTCGGTTCGGGATTATCTGGTCAGTCAAGGCATCGCCGACAGCCGGATCAGTGTTGTAAGCTATGGAAAAGAGCGGCCGATAGCTGTATGCTCGAATGCCTCGTGTTGGTCACAGAACCGTCGCGCGGTAACAATCGTTAACGGCGGCATGGGCGTCTAATTTCTGTTGAAAGGTCAAGCAATGGTTTCTTTTTTGCGCGGTATCTTTGCTGCCGCTGTTATCTGCTGCACAGGTGTTCTGCCTGCGTATGCCCAAACACAGGCCGTAACACTCGAGGATGTGCGTCTTGATATCGCCACCCTAAGCGAGATCATGCAGGTATTGCGCAGCGAACTGTTAGCCACCGGAAATTCGGGTGTTTTGCAGGAGTCCGTAGGAACCATATTACAACGCCTGAATGCCCTCGAGGCTGATCTAAGCGCGGCGCTTGGTCTGGTTGAAGCGCTGGAATTCCGCGTTGTCCAGATTGCCGACGACGCCTTGCGACGCATCAGCGATCTGGAATTCCGCCTGACAGAACTGGAGGGTGGTGACACCGGCGCACTTGGCACTCCTGTACCGCTTGGGGGTCAACCGAAGATTGGAATAAACAATGGCGCGCAACAACTAGCCTCGGACGAGAAGCGCAGCTTTGATGCAGGTTTGGCCTTGTTGGATGCCGGTGATTTCCAAGCAGCGGCCGAGCAGTTCGAGCGTTTCACGGCGGACTATCCCGGTGGCCCGTTAACGACCGAGGCACAGTATCGCCGTGGTTTGGCCTTGGCAGGGTTGCAAGATTGGGGCACGGCTGCACGCAACTATCTGGATGCCTTCAGCGGCGCGCCGGATGGCCCGTTCGCAGCGGTCTCGCTGTCTGAGTTGGCTAGAAGCCTTGCAGAGCTTGGACAGATCGACCAAGCATGTCTGACGTTGGACGAGATCGGTATCAGGTATCAGAATGTCAGCGTAGACCTTGGGGCCCAGATACTTGGTCAAAAACAATTACTGGCCTGCCCTTGAGCGACCTGATTGCAGGACTCGATTCCGCCCTAGACAGCATTTCCAATACAACTATGGGCGTCGCTGTTTCCGGCGGTGGGGATTCCGTATCTTTGCTGCATATGCTGGCGGCACGGGATAAAGGCCTTCGCGCGGTTACGGTTGACCACGGTTTGCGGCCGGAAAGTGCCCAAGAGGCCGAACAGGTTGCTGCCCAGTGCAAACAGCTGGGGATTTCGCACACGACGCTGAAGTGGGAAGGCTGGGACGGGACCGGAAACCTGCAAAATCAGGCACGACAGGCACGATTACGCTTGATTTCCGCGTGGGCGACGCGTGAATCCGTTACGCACATCGCAACGGGGCATACGCTGGACGATCAAGCGGAAACGGTTTTGTTACGGCTCGCCCGAGGGTCCGGCGTCGACGGGTTATCAGGCATGGCTGTGCAGCGGGTTGACGGTCAACTGACGTGGATTCGACCGCTTCTTCATGCGCGACGCGAAGATTTGCGGCGTTATTTGGTGGCGCAAGGGATCGGCTCGATCGACGACCCCTCAAACGACGATCCTAAATATGATCGTGTGAAAGCCCGACAGGCGTTGTCTTTGTTGGCAGGCATGGGCATCACCGTTGATGGGCTGGCCGCAACCGCAGAGCGGATGCAAGACGCACGGGTTGCTTTGGAAACCGCGACACTCGCATTGGCGAACGAATGCGCCGTGGTATCTGGTGCAGGCGAAGTGCGCATTGACGCGGAAGTTTTCAACGCAGCACCAGACGAAATCCGCTATCGGTTACTTTCGGCATCCCTGCAATGGATCAGCGGCGAAGCTTACCGCCCCCGTTTCAACAGCCTACGCGGAGTTCTGGACAGAATTGACTTGGAAGCCGGACAAACATTGCTTGGATGTATAATTCGTTCACACCTTGGTAATGTTGTTCTGCGAAGAGAGGTATCACGGGTCGCGCCCTCCTGCCCGCTTGGCGATGTGTGGGATCATCGCTGGGTCGTCACGCAAACCGGGTCGCAGGGGTCGTTTGTCATTGCTGCTTTGGGAGAGGATGGCCTGCGTTTTTGCGACAACTGGCGTGAAACTGGACATGCGCGCGAGGTGCTGCTGGCCAGTCCGGCGATATGGTCTGAGGATAGATTAATTGCGGCTCCTTTGGCCGGAATGGGCAATGGGTGGGCAATCGGGTTAAAAAATGGTAAAAAAGGTCTGCACAAGTCCGTAATGACACGTTGAATGTCGAGATTCAGAGCCTATGTTACAAACAACCGCGCTGACTGACTCGTTGGCGTACGAATTTAGAATATCGATCTGGAGAGAATACTGTGGGCAACAATAAAAACATCGCGTTTTGGGTTATCCTGTTTCTGCTAATGATTGCCTTGTTCAACATCTTCAAAGGCGGCGGAACTACCCCTAATGCTACAGCGGTTTCCTTCTCGGAGTTCCTCGACAGTGTCGACGCAGGACAGGTCGACGCAGTAACGCTGGACGGCGAAAATATTTACATCCGCAGCGGTTCAAACAGTTTCACAACTATTCAGCCGCGCGATGCTGAAATCCTGCCAATATTGCGGGACGCAGACGTGGCAATCGAAGTCGCCGCACAAGAGCAATCCGGCCTGATGTCGATGGTTGGCGCATGGCTGCCGTTCATCCTGTTGATTGGAGTATGGGTCTTCTTCATGAACCGTATGCAAGGCGGCAAAGGCGGCGCGATGAGCTTTGGTAAGTCCAAAGCCAAGATGCTGACCGAGCGGCAAGGCAAAGTGACGTTTGACGATGTTGCCGGTATCGACGAGGCCAAAGAAGAGCTTGAGGAAATTGTTGAGTTCTTGAAGGACCCGCAAAAATTCACCCGCCTTGGCGGTAAAATCCCTAAAGGGGCGCTGCTTGTCGGCCCTCCAGGCACAGGTAAAACGCTGCTTGCGCGTGCGATTGCTGGCGAGGCTGACGTACCGTTCTTTGCGATTTCTGGCTCCGATTTCGTAGAAATGTTCGTCGGCGTCGGCGCAAGCCGTGTGCGTGATATGTTCGAGCAGGCCAAAAAGAATGCGCCGTGCATTGTGTTTATCGACGAGATCGACGCTGTCGGTCGCCATCGTGGCTCTGGCTATGGCGGTGGTAACGACGAGCGCGAGCAAACGTTGAACCAGTTACTGGTAGAGATGGACGGTTTTGAGTCAAATGAGGGTGTGATCCTGTTGGCCGCTACGAACCGTGCCGACGTTTTGGACCCTGCCCTGACTCGTCCGGGCCGTTTTGACCGTCAAATCCATGTTTCCAACCCTGACATCAAAGGCCGTCAAAAAATTCTGGCAGTACACTCACGTGAAGTGCCACTGGGCCCTGATGTAGATTTGCGGATCATCGCGCGCGGTGCACCGGGTATGTCTGGTGCTGACCTTGCCAATCTGGTTAACGAGGCCGCATTGATGGCCGCCCGCACAGGCAAACGCGTTGTGATGATGGAAGACTTTGAGGCCGCCAAAGACAAGATAATGATGGGCACCGAGCGCCGATCGATGGTTATCACGGCGGATCAAAAGGAAAAAACTTCGTATCACGAGGCTGGTCACGCGATTGTCGGAATGGAACTTCCCGAATGTGATCCGGTCTATAAGGCGACGATCATTCCACGCGGTGGTGCGCTGGGTATGGTGATATCCCTGCCCGAGGTGGATCGCCTGAACTGGCACAAGGTAGAATGCGAGCAAAAACTGGCGATGACGATGGCAGGTAAAGCTGCCGAGATCATCAAGTTTGGCGCGGACCGCGTAAGCAACGGCCCTGCGGGCGACATCCAGCAAGCCTCGGCGCTGGCGCGTGCTATGGTGATGCGCTGGGGTATGTCCGATCTGGTTGGCAACATCGATTATTCCGAAGCGCACGAGGGGTATTCCTCGGGTAGCGCAGGTGGTTTCTCGCTTTCGGCCAAATCGAAAGAGCTGATTGAGACTGAAGTGAAGCGCTTGATCGACCAAGGCTATGCGACCGCTTATGGAATCCTTGAGAACGAATCTGAAAAGTTCGAACGTTTGGCGCAAGGGTTGCTTGAATACGAAACTTTGACCGGCGCAGAGATCGCGCGCGTGGTGAAAGGCGAACCTCCGCATACAGACGCAGAGGACGACGCTGGATCGGCAGACGATGGTGGCTCGGCCAGTGTGACGGCGATTCCCAAGGCTGGTAAGCTAAAGGATGACGGTGGCATGGAGCCTCAGCCAAGCTGATCGTTAACCAAATTTTAATACTGATTAAGGGCGACTTCGGTTGCCCTTTTTTATTTCCGACATTTTGTATGCATTTGCGCGCAAGTTTCGCAGTTTTGTCGCACTATCACGATGGGATGTCGAAAAATGTCTCGCCAATCGGTCGTATCGCTCCTAACAATTGCGGGAACCAGAAACCCTCCGTGAAGGAATCAGTCATGAGCTATAAATCCGACATCGAAATCGCCCGTGAAGCGAACAAGAAGCCCATTCAAGAAATCGGTGCCAAGTTAGGCATCCCGTCCGGAGACCTGCTGCCGTTCGGGCATGACAAAGCCAAGGTTTCGGCTGAATTTATCGCCGCGCAAGCCGGCAAGGAGGATGGCAAGCTGATCCTTATGACGGCGATCAACCCGACCCCTGCGGGAGAGGGTAAAACCACAACGACCGTTGGTCTTGGCGACGGGCTGAACGCGATTGGCCGTAAGACAGTGATATGCATCCGCGAGGCCTCGCTTGGTCCATGCTTCGGGATGAAAGGCGGCGCGGCTGGCGGTGGTTACGCACAAGTGGTTCCGATGGAAGAAATGAACCTACATTTCACAGGCGATTTCCACGCTATCACCAGCGCCCACAACCTGCTGAGCGCGATGATCGACAACCACATCTACTGGGGTAACGAACTGGAAATCGACGGGCGCCGCATCACATGGAAGCGCGTTCTGGACATGAATGACCGCGCCCTGCGTGACACAGTCGTCAGCCTTGGCGGAATCGCAAACGGTTTCCCCCGTCAAACCGGTTTCGACATTACCGTTGCTTCTGAAGTCATGGCGATTCTGTGCCTTTCCGACGATCTTGACGACTTGCAGCAACGTTTGGGCGATATCATCGTTGCCTACACACGTGATCGCAAACCGATTTACTGCCGCGACCTCAAAGCCGACGGCGCAATGACCGTGTTGTTGCAACAGGCAATGCAGCCAAATCTGGTTCAAACGCTGGAAAACAATCCGGCATTCGTTCACGGCGGCCCGTTCGCGAATATCGCCCATGGTTGCAACTCGGTCGTGGCGACAAAAACGGCCCTTAAACTAGCCGACTTCGTAGTGACCGAGGCGGGTTTCGGTGCCGATCTGGGTGCCGAAAAGTTTATGAACATCAAGTGCCGTAAAGCAGGGATTGCGCCGGACGTCGTAGTTTTGGTTGCCACTATCCGCGCCATGAAGATGAACGGCGGCGTTGCCCGCGCTGACCTCGGAGCGGAAAACGTAGATGCTGTGAACGGCGGCGCGCCCAACCTTGGCCGCCACATCGAAAACCTGAAGTCGTTTGGTGTACCCGTTATCGTGGCCATCAACCATTTCGTAACGGATACGGATGCCGAAGTGCAGGCGGTACTGGATTACGTGAAAACTCACGGCTCGGACGCAATCCTGTGTAAGCATTGGGCTGATGGCTCGGCTGGAATTACCGAACTGGCAACTCGTGTGGCCGAGATTGCCGACGCGAATGTGTCGCAGTTCGCACCTCTTTACCCCGATGATATGCCATTATTCAAGAAAATCGAAACTGTCGCAAAGCGTATATATCGCGCCGACGAAGTGCTGGCCGACAAGAAAATTCGCGCACAGTTGCGGACGTGGGAAGAGGCCGGATTTGGCCATCTGCCAGTATGCATGGCCAAAACACAATACAGCTTCTCGACCGATCCTGACTTGCGTGGCGCGCCGACTGGGCACTCGATTCCGGTCCGCGAAGTACGCCTTTCTGCGGGTGCCGGTTTCATCGTCGTGGTCTGTGGCGAGATTATGACCATGCCGGGTCTGCCGCGTAAACCGTCTGCCGAAGCGATCATGTTAAATGACGCTGGACAAATCGAAGGTTTGTTCTAATAGGACCCTCAGGAGGATCACACTATGACCGCAGATATCATTGATGGCAAAGCGTTCGCTGCCAACATTCGGCTAAAGGTGGCGAAGCACGTCACCAACCTGAAAGCACAAGGGATTACGCCGGGTTTGGCTGTGGTTTTGGTGGGCGAGGATCCGGCCTCGGAAGTTTACGTTCGTAGTAAGGGTGAAATGACGCTCGAGGTGGGTATGAACACGTTCGAACACAAGTTGCCCGCCGACGCTACCCAAGCCGAGTTGCTGGCCGTTATACACCAACTGAACAACGACCCGACCGTGCATGGAATCTTGTGCCAATTGCCGGTGCCGGACCATATTGACGAAACTACTGTGATTAACGCCATCGTTGCCGAAAAAGACGTGGACGGGTTCAACATCCTTAACGTCGGGCGCTTGGCTACGGGTCAGAAAAGCATGGTACCTTGCACCCCGCTGGGCAGTTTAATGATGCTGCGTGACAGACTTGGCTCACTTTCTGGTCTGAATGCAGTTGTTGTCGGGCGATCCAATATCGTTGGCAAGCCGATGGTGCAATTGCTGCTTAAGGACAGTTGCACCGTGACTATTACCCATTCTCGTACCAAGGATATCGAGGCGATCTGCAGGAACGCCGACATTCTGGTAGCTGCGGTCGGTCGCCCAGAAATGATCAATGCGGACTGGATCAAACCGGGCGCTGTCGTGATTGATGTCGGCATCAACCGTATCCCCGCGCCCGAACGTGGCGAGGGCAAAATGCGGCTGGTGGGTGACGTCGATTTCGCATCCGCGAGTAAGGTCGCAGGCGCAATTACCCCCGTGCCGGGTGGCGTTGGCCCGATGACTATTGCATGTCTGCTGGCCAACACCGTGACGGCGTGCTGTCGCGCAGCTGGATTGCTGGAACCCGACGGGCTTACGGTCTAAAGGCTACCGCGCGGCATCTCCATCGCTTTATCGGCGGCGTGCGGGCTTATTGTTCGCACGGCGTCGTATTGGGTCAGATAGACCCGCCCCGACAGCCCCTCCAGAAAATGGGAGCGCTTCAGGCGGTCCATCACGGGTCCCTTTACCTCGGACAGGTGCAATATCACGTCGGCATGCTTTAACCGTTCGTTAATCGCCTCAAGGCTCTCTAGCGCGGACGCGTCGATGAAGTTCACCGCCGGACACATCAGCACCACATGTTCAATCGCAGGGTCCGTAGCAACTGCATCGCTTATCCGGTCTTCCAGAAAACGCGCGTTGGCGAAATACAGGCTCTCGTCGATACGAATGGACAAGATTTCAGGGGTGACCACCACCTTGTGACGATTAACGTTACGGAAATGCTCGGTGCCCGGAACTTGTCCCACAACCGCAGAATGAGGCCGCGAGGATCGGTATAAGTGTAAAAACAACGACAGTGAAACGCCTGCCATTATGCCCAGTTCCACGCCCATCGACAGAGTGACAATAATGGTCGCCACCATCGCGGCAAAATCAGATTTTGAATAGACCCACGTTCGCTTTATGGCGTCCAAATCAATCAACGACAGCACTGCCACAATGATCGTCGCTGCAAGCGTCGCCTTTGGAAGGTAGTGCAGTAAAGGCGCCAGAAACAGGGCTGCCATTGCAATCCCCACCGCCGTAAAAGCCCCTGCAGCTGGTGTTTGCGCGCCCGCGTCAAAGTTCACCACCGAGCGCGAGAAACCACCCGTCACCGGAAATCCGCCAGAAATCGCTGAGCCCACGTTGGCCGCACCAAGTGCGATTAGTTCCTGATCCGGGTTAATTCGTTGCCGGCGCTTTGCCGCGAGCGTCTGGGCAACGGAAATGGTTTCCACGTAGCCAACGATGGAAATCAGCAAGGCCGGAACCGCAATAGCGCGCCACAAATCCAAATCGAATGCAGGCACAGTCGGGATTGGCAGTCGTGCCGGAATCTTGCCAATTATCCGCACGCCTTGGGCATCGAGCGCCAAAGCCCAGACAATAGCCGTTGTGACAGCAACCGCCGCCACAGGTCCGGTTTTGGCGACCACTTCGGCAAGCCGTGGGCCAAGGCCCAGCTTGCGTAGCATCGGCTTGAGGTTCTTCCGCACCCAGAACAGGAATGCAGTCGCAAACACTCCGATCGTTAGCGTGTAAAAGTTAACTTCGTTCACGTGCGCTGCCAGAGATAGCAACAATTCAAGCAGGTTGTGACCAGAGGCATTTACCCCTAAAATATGCTTCAACTGGCTGGTCGCGATGATTATCGCCGAGGCCGTGATGAATCCGGAAATCACCGGATGCGATAGGAAATTCGCCAGAAACCCGAGCCGTAAGAACCCCACCACCAGCAACATGAGGCCCGAAATCAATGCTAGCGCAATCGCGGCTGCGTAATATTCAGGCGTCCCTTGCGAGACCAGTTCTCCCACCGCAGCCGCCGTCATCAACGAGGCAACCGCCACGGGTCCAACGGCCAATGCTCGCGATGTGCCGAAAATGGCGTAAATCACGAGCGGCGCGATCGAGGCGTACAGTCCGACCTCAGCAGGCAAGCCCGCCAGCAACGCATAAGCGAGTGATTGCGGGATCAGCATGATCGTCACAATCACGGCCGCCACGAGATCCTTTGTCAGCGTGTCGCGATTATACTTTGCGGACCACTCCAGAATAGGGAAATAGCGCTTTAACATGGTGGGGTTTCCTCAAACTGTATCAGCTATGCGCTGCATTCCATAACATTCCACAACGGTTTCCTGTGCGGCAGTAGGCGAACACGGGGCCGTGGTCTCCGTTAATTACATCGCAAAATTCAGTCAGTAATTCCTGACTGATGCGCGTATGGCCAAAAGGCACATAGAAAAACTTGATGCCGTGATTCTCGGCTGCCGTCCTTATATTTTCCGCTGTTGGTTGACCGAACTCCTCGCCGTCGGGGCGATTGCACATGATGCAGTTAAAGCCAGACGCCTTGATTTGCGCCACATCACTGGCAGAAATTTGACCGGAAACGCTGTAGTTGTCGGTTACTTTATATATTTGCATATCGAACACCGTAACAGGAAAGCTCGCACTCGTTTTACACTAGAGCGGTTATAATGGCCGCAAAATACTGTAAATCAAAGGGCGTTTACGGGAACCTTAAGGTAAACTCGGCCATTTCCTTCGGGTTCGGGCATACGCCCAGCGCGCATATTGATCTGGATCGACGGCACAATCAGTTTTGGCATTGATAATTTTTCGTCACGTTTTGTCCGCATATCGACGAACTGCTCGACATCTGTTCCAACGCCAACATGCACGCTCAGCGCTTTTTGCTCCGCCACCGAAGTTTCCCATGCGAATTCATCACGACCCGGCGCTTTGTAATCATGGCCAACAAAAATGCGTGTGTCGTCAGGCAGTGTCAGACTTTTCTGGA
>JAPYON010000111.1 GCA_029938175.1 Paracoccaceae bacterium
CTACTATGGCAAGATAAGATAATCGCAGGGGTAAACGTCGCGATCGCGATGAAACACCGGAATTCGCTGATCGCCTAGTCGCGATCAACCGCGTGTCCAAAACTGTTAAAGGTGGTAAGCGCTTCGGCTTTGCTGCTTTGGTAGTTGTTGGCGACCAGAAAGGCCGCGTTGGCTTTGGTAAAGGTAAAGCTAAAGAGGTTCCTGAAGCAATTCGGAAAGCCACTGAGCAAGCCAAGCGCCAGATGATCCGCGTTCCTCTGCGTGAAGGCCGCACTTTGCACCACGACATGAATGGTCGTCACGGTGCTGGTAATGTTGTGATGCGTTCAGCACCTGCGGGTACTGGCATCATCGCCGGTGGTCCTATGCGTGCGGTGTTCGAGATGGTTGGCATTCAGGACGTTGTGTCCAAGTCGATCGGCTCGCAGAACCCTTACAACATGATCCGCGCAACGATGGATGGCCTCCGCAAGGAAACCTCCCCACGTAATGTTGCACGGCGTCGTGGCAAAAAGGTTTCGGACATCCTACCTAAAACTGAAGCCGCTCCAGTAGTTGAAGAAACTGCTGAAGTTGCAGAAGCTTGAAGGAGCTGATCAATGGCTAAAACTATCGTTGTAAAGCAGACTGGCTCGCCAATCCGTCGCCCACAAGATCAGCGCGCTACGCTGATCGGTCTGGGTCTGAACAAGATGCACAAAACCCGTGAACTAGAAGATACTCCTTCGGTTCGTGGCATGGTCCGCAAGGTCTCGCACATGGTCGAGATTATTGAGGAAAAAGGTTAAGGTATCAGTTCAGGTGCGTGCGAGAGTGCGGACCCGATGAAATAAGAAACCGCCCCGAGGGAAGCCTCGGGGCGGTTTCTTATTTGACTGGAGAGAAGTGCGGCGTAAACTCAACCCATAATTGCACTAACTGGATTAATAATTAATATGGCTATTCCCTGCACAGCCGGCTTTCTCAAAAAATTCGATAACCTTCCATATCCGTTAAAGGATTATCTGGAACACTTCCCAAAGCTGGCGGAGGATTATCCCTAGAACGTTTCCCTAGCATATTTGTTTGCTCAAATTTAATTAGCGCAGAATATGACAATATACGGAAGCGTTGTTAAGCTTCACCGTGTTGATACCGTCATAGCCCGTTCAGGCGTTAATGGACATCACATGACTAGGCCAAGATTTCGCGAACTGTATAAATCCATAACCGGAAAAGCGGTTGAAGTAGAGGCCATCAATTTCTCTAAACTTGCTGAAAAGGTTAGAGATCAAATATTGCATGGAAAAGATGTTTCTGGCGGCGCAGAATTTAAACCTTTTGATAATATCAAGGGATTTAAAGGTGCAGCTAAAACACTTGATAAGTCGACGAGCCGATGGGTGTTAACTGGAATTGGGACAATCTGGACAAAGTCCCGGGCCACGCCCGACCTCCCCCCAGGAGGGCGGTTTACACCCACTTAGGTCGGGCGCAACTCTCACGTTTGGACAATCCTGAGGCAAAAGGTTAACGACACCGCTCATAAAATTGTGCATACGCGTTGTGTATGGGTTGTGCACACGAAATTCCGACAATAATGCCAAAGGTTAACGCGGGGCGCGGTTCTGCCTGCAGCCCTCTTGCACCCGACCCCCAACCCGTTTATACGCGCGCAGTGGGCAATCGCCCGCAGAATCAAATGTAATGCCGTGTTTACCCTTTTAGACGCAATCGGGGGGTAGTTCCGGCCAAAGGAGATAGCGTCATGAAATTGAATCAACTTAGCGATAACCCCGGTGCAACCAAACGTGCGAAACGTGTTGGCCGTGGTCCAGGTTCCGGTACCGGTAAAATGGGTGGCCGTGGTATCAAGGGTCAGAAATCTCGTTCGGGCGTCACCATTGGTGGCTTCGAGGGTGGCCAGATGCCACTATACATGCGTTTACCTAAGCGTGGCTTCAACATGCGTAACCCTAAGAAACATGCGGTTATCAACCTCGGCATCCTTCAGAAATTCATCGACGAGAAGAAGATAGACGCCAAGAAAGACATCACTGAAGATGTCCTGATTGAATCCGGCCTCGTTCGTCGCAAGTTGGATGGTGTTCGTCTGTTGGCCAAAGGCGAACTGACATCGAAAATAAACCTGACTGTTACTGGCGCCTCGAAATCTGCTGTAGAAGCTGTCGAGAAAGCCGGGGGTTCCGTAACTCTTCCGGCATAAACCGACAAGAGTGGCGCGAAAGACTTGTGGGCGCGACCAATGCGCCTTACATCTTAGACAGTGAAAATATTTCGCGCCGCTGGCATCCCTAACAGGAGATTCGGCGGCGCAGTTTTTGGAGGGCCTTAAATGGCATCGGCAGCAGAACAAATGGCATCGAATCTAAGCTGGGGTTCTTTTGGTAAGGCCAAAGAACTTCAACAGCGCATCCTTTTCGCGCTTGGTTTGTTGCTGGTTTACCGCATGGGTACGTATATTCCTGTTCCGGGAATCGACGCGACACAGCTGGCGGCATTCTTTGAATCCACGCGTGGTGGCATTGGCGACATGCTCAACATGTTTACTGGTGGTGCGGTCAGCCGTATGGCGATCTTTTCTCTTGGTATTATGCCGTATATTTCGGCCTCGATCATCATCCAGCTTTTGACGTCGATGGTTCCACAACTGGAAGCACTGAAAAAAGAGGGTGAGCAGGGGCGCAAAAAAATCAACCAATACACACGTTACGGTACGGTTTTCCTTGCCATGTTCCAATCCTACGCACTGGCTGCGGGCCTTGAATCACAGGGCCTAGCCTCAGATCCGGGCCTGTTTTTCCGTGCGACGGTTATGATTACTCTGGTTGGCGGCACCATGTTCCTTATGTGGCTTGGTGAGCAGATTACTGCACGCGGTATTGGCAACGGTATCTCGCTGATCATCTTCACAGGTATCGTTGCAGAACTTCCGCGCGCTTTGGCACAGTTCTTCGCGTCCGGTCGTTCCGGCGCACTTAGCCCTGCGATGATCATCGGTGTTATGGTGATGGTGGTTGTCGTGATTGCATTCGTTGTGTTCGTGGAGCGCGCCTTGCGCAAAATCCACATCCAGTATCCGAAGCGACAGGTGGGTATGAAGGTTTACGGCGGCGAGAGCAGCCACCTTCCCGTTAAACTCAACCCTGCAGGCGTTATTCCTGCCATTTTTGCCAGCTCGCTTCTGTTGATGCCGACGACGGTCGCAACGTTTGCAGGGTCTGACACGACAGGTATCGCAGCGACAATTGCGGCCTACATGGGTCGTGGGCAGCCACTTTACATGCTGTTTTACGCCTCGCTGGTTGTGTTCTTCGCATATTTCTACACTGCGAATGTTGCCTTCAAAACGGAAGATGTTGCTGACAACCTTAAAAAACAGGGCGGCTTTGTGCCCGGTATTCGCCCCGGTGCGAAAACGGCGGAGTATCTTGACTATGTGATGATACGCTTGCTGGTTGTTGGTTCAGCTTATCTAACCGCGGTTGTCCTGCTGCCCGAAGTGCTGATCTCCAAAACAGCTATCCCTTTCTATTTTGGCGGTACATCGCTGCTGATTATTGTATCTGTGACTATGGATACGATCACACAAGTACAGTCGCACATGATGGCACATCAATACGAAAGCCTGATCGTGAAGTCGAAACTGCGCGGTAAGAGCCGCTCCAAATCCAAAAGGCACCGCAAATGAACATAATACTTCTCGGCCCACCGGGCGCTGGAAAGGGAACTCAAGCACATCGGTTGGTAGTCGAGCGGGGGCTGGTTCAGCTTTCCACTGGTGACATGTTGCGGGATGCCCGCACGTCTGGCACCGAAGTGGGCGCGCAGGTTGCGGCTGTTATGGACCGGGGTGATCTGGTTACCGACGAAATCGTCATCAGTCTGATTTCCGAGAAGTTAGATGGAAATATAAGCGGTAACGGTTTTATCTTTGACGGGTTCCCGCGCACGTTGGCGCAGGCAGATGCACTGAGTGACTTGCTGAAAAGCAAGGAGCAGGCACTGGACGCGGTTATCGAGATGAAGGTGGACGACGAGGCATTGGTTGCGCGCATCACTGGCCGCTATACATGCAGTAATTGTGGTGCAGTTTATCACGACGTAACCAAGAAACCTACCAAAGACGGTAAATGTGACACGTGCGGTGGCAGTGATTTTACACGCCGCGCCGATGACAATGAGGAGTCGTTGCGGACACGCTTGATGGCTTACTATCGTGACACATCGCCGCTGATCGGATATTACTATGCCAAAGACCAGTTGGTGCGTACCGACGGACTTGGCGAAATCGACGAGGTCGCGGCGCGTGTAGGTGCCGTACTAGAAGGTTAGAGATTAGCCCCGTGAATTAGGGTTGACGGTGTTGTGGATACTCCTATACTTCGCGAACTTTCCGAAAGGGGAGTGTTTTGTATTTCTGATTCGGAATGCATAAAACTCGGCCCGAGTATTGGGCAAAGGACCCACCAGCCTGAACACGGACGGTGGGCTTTAGTTGTGAAAAAAGGCTCCGGAGTGACGGAGCCGCAAACGAGAGAATGGAGGCCATTTTTTGGCACGTATTGCAGGGGTAAATATCCCCACACATAAACGGGTGGTTATCGCCCTTACTTATATCCACGGTATCGGAAACACGTCTGCAGAGGCGATTTGCGAGGCTGTAAAAATCGACGGTCCACGCCGCGTGAACGAATTGTCAGACGCTGAAGTTCTGGCTATTCGCGAGCACATCGACGCCAACTACGAAGTTGAAGGCGACCGTCGCCGCGAAGTTCAGATGAACGTCAAGCGCCTGATGGATCTTGGTTGCTACCGCGGCATCCGTCATCGTCGTGGCCTTCCTGTGCGT
>JAPYON010000112.1 GCA_029938175.1 Paracoccaceae bacterium
ATATAATCGCCCATTGACGAACAGCCTTCGGTCCGTTCGGTTTTGGGCTGGTTGTGTTCGTCATGGTCAATCGCATAGCAGGCAAAAACGACGGAAACAGCTTTCTCTGGCGTGCCCGCCGTCAGCGTATCTGCTTCATCGGTTTGATTATCCAAACGGCGGCTTTGCGGTGTTGCAAGTGTCACGTTTGCATTGTCCTTCGTTTGATCCTGTCGCGTTGGTTCAGAATGGCTTGAGCACGCCCGAAGTAGACGTCGGCTGGTGTGACATTGTTGAGGCTCTCGTGATACCGTTGGTGATTATAGTGTTCGACGAAGGCTTCGATCTGGTTTTGAAGGTCCGCCGGATAGAAATAGTTCTCCAACAGAATGCGGTTCTTCAAAGTTTGATGCCACCGCTCGATCTTGCCCTGGGTTTGCGGGTGATAGGGTGCGCCTCGAACGTGATCCATACCTTTGTCGCTCAGCCATTCAGCCAATTCACCGGAGACATAGCTTGAGCCGTTGTCGCTGAGCAGACGTGGTTTGTGGACGACGTGAACCTGATCACAACCAGAAGCCTGCAAAGCCAGTTCCAGCGTGTCCGTTACATCCTCCGCTTTCATGTTAGTGCAGAGCTTCCATGCAATGATATAACGGCTGTAATCAAAAAATAGGATGTCTCACGAGTAACCGCACCTTACAGTATTTGAACGCTTGCCATTCGTCGCAAGGGTGGCGGACATTTCGAATACTTCATATAAATCGAATAGCAGCGCTGCTGCGAGGAATATTTATCCTCTCGGCAGATCGCGGGAAAATGCTAGTTCAAACGACGAATCCGTATCTTGGCGATCCGGTTATGCTCGCGGCTTAAGACCTCGAAGCGATATCCGTGAAACGAGAATAGCTGACCCTCGGTCGGGATCGTTTGCGCCTCGTAAATCACCAGGCCTGCGACCGTATTTGCTTGGCCGTCAGGAAGGGCCCAGTCGCACGAACGGTTTACGTCTCGAATAGTCATAGCTCCGTCAACGATGATTTCTCCATCTGTTGTGCGCTCGACTTCTTCTTCGGCGATGTCATGTTCGTCGGCAATTTCACCAACGATTTCCTCTAAAATGTCTTCAAGCGTAATCAGCCCTTGAAGTGAGCCGTATTCATCTACCACAAGTGCGAAATGCGACTTTCGACGCAAGAACTCACGCATTTGGTCGTCCAGAGACGTAGTTTCAGGTACAAAATACGGCTCCATCGCGATGGCGAGGATGTCAAATTCTTTCAGACTGTCCAGCCCCTGTTGCGAGTTCCGAACCAATGCATCAACGGTGTGCAGCAAATCTTTGGCATGCAGCACCCCGATGATGTTTTCATGCTCATCCTGAAATACGGGAATACGCGTATAGGGTGACTGCAACGCCTGCGTCAGAATTTCGTCAGGCGGGGCAGCTGAGTCGATCATTTCGATGTTTGAGCGGTGCAGCATAATCTCGGCTACTTCGCGATTTTTTAAGTCGAGCGCGCCCAGCAAGCGGTCACGGTCGTCTTTTTGCACCCCCCCTTCGGAGTGATGCAGCGCAATCGCTTCGGCGATTTCCTGATGGGCCATAATGCGTGTGTCAGGGTCGATCTTATGTCCCAGAAGACGTAGAAAAAACCGCACCAGCAGGCGGATGATACTGACCAGAGGTGATAGAATCCGCACGACAACAACAATGACTGGCGAAACCGTTTGAGCCGCGTTTTCCGGAGCTGTAATTGCATAGGTTTTGGGCATAACTTCAGCAAAGATCAACACCAGCAATGTCATGACAAGCGTGGCTACGGCAACGCCATTGGACCCGTAAAGGGCGATGAACATACTGGTAGCCAACGAGGCGGCAAGGATGTTCACGAGGTTGTTCCCCAGCAATACAGCACCAATCAGCTTTTCGTTGTCTTCGGTCAGATCCAACGCTTTTTGAGCACCAGTCGAGCCCTTCTTGGCCATCCCGTTCAATTTTGCGCGACTGGCTGCTGTCAGCGCTGTCTCGGATCCCGAGAAGAACGCGGACAGTAACAGCAGCGCAATGATTGCGGCTATTGTTCCCCAAAGTGCCAAATCCCAGTTAAAGATTTCGCCAGCGGCGGATTCCATTTGCATAAGCTCCTAATAATGCAGGTTTCTAATCTTCTGTTATGGGGGCTGCACTACGCTTCTGCAAGCCGGACAATGCTAAGCGAGCGGATGTTTGTTCAGAACGAGGTCTTTGAGGCGCTCTTCAAGCACGTGCGTATAGATTTCCGTTGTCGAAACGTCGGCATGCCCCAGCAAGGTCTGGATCGACAGTAGATCCGCCCCGTTTGCCAAAAGATGCGTGGCAAACGCGTGGCGCAGCGTGTGGGGAGATACGTGCGTTGGATCGAGTCCGCTATCAGCCGCCAATGCCTTGATGAACAGAAAGAATGCTTCGCGAGTTATATGCCCTTTTTTGCCGCGCGAAGGGAACAGAAACGCCGAGGTCTTATTCTTTTGCTTTAAGGTGGCATCCCGTACCACAAGCCACTGTACCAATGCCGCACGGGCAGGGGGCGATAGTGGCACCATCCGTTCCTGTCCGCCCTTACCGCGTACAAGGATCATTCGCGGATCACCACGGGCGGCTGACACAGGCAGCGAGACCAGCTCGGTGACGCGCAGGCCTGTTGCATACAGAACTTCCATCAGGCAGACATTTCGCAGCTTTTCCAGCGGATTTTTACCATAGTCCTGCACCTTTTCGAGCATCCGCCCTACATCCGCCTCGCTTAATGATGTAGGCAGATACCGCCCACGTTTCGGGCCACGTATTTGCGCCGCAGGGTCGTCGTTTCGCCATCCTTCTGTGAACGCGAACCTGAACAACTGCCGGATAGATGACAGGCGCCTTGCGCGCGTGGATTTGGCTAAACCAATAGATTCCAGCTCAATAAGGTACGCTTCGATATCGTTTCGAACAGCAGACTCTGGCGTCTTTTTCTTGCGCTCCAGAAACGCAGTGAACCCCTTAAGGTCGCGAGCATAAGCGCTTAAAGTGTTCAGGGCTGCATCCTGTTCAGCCTGCATGGCTTCTAGGAATACGGGTAACCAGTGGTGCATGGCTACGCCTCCTCTGGCAGCAATAAAATCTGCACTGCAATCCGCCGCGCAGCCGAAGATTGACCAGCAGAAACAAGAAGATACAGCCCGTTTCGAACCCCCTCTGGATCCGCCAACGCGCCGTCGGCAAGTATGCGTAGCGCTGCCAAAATTGCCTGACCAGGCTCGCGATCTTCTAGCATGTTTAGCAATCGCGAGGCGGCAGGACTATCCGGTATAGGTCCATTCAGACCTTTAATCAGCGATTGCTGCATCGCCTTGCCTTCTGGATCAATGATCAACGGCGCATGGGTTACAATTGCCAGTGCCAACTGGCGGCTGCCATTCAGAATGGCAGTTTCCGACCACGAGATATTCGAAACATTGGCGAGATGTAGTAAATCCAGCACTGCCAACCGCGCCTTAGCAAACAACGGAGAATATTCAAGTGCACTCAGCACGTCCGCGTATTCTTCGGCCAGTGGCAGTAATAATCCGGCATCTGCAAAGTTCGCGTAAGCCGCGATCACGGCGGTGACAAGATCGTCGGCGCTGCCAGCTTCCAACGCTTCGTCTAGCATTTGGATGCTGTTTGCACGCCCCCAGACACCACCCGAACTGGCTGCTTTACCTTCACGATAAGCTGCAAATAGTAGGTTAGAGGGCAGCGATCCGGCCATCACCAATCGCTCTGACGCCTCCATTTTGGACCGCAATGGTGCATGCTCTCCGATGTCGCGATAAAGGTATGGTAAAGGCATTAAACCGCTGGGGCGGGGCAGAAAAACGGCCTCGCGTAACACGAAATCCATTATCCCGAACGGGTCAGGTGAGGGTGGGTCGGCGGCGCCTTCGAACAATTTTGGATCAAGAAAACGGATCAACATTTCTTCACGTTCCGCCGAAATGCCACCGATTCCAGCGCCTAGAGATAGGGTGATAGCCGCCGCGTTCCAGTCGCCGTTCCTTGCCAGACAAAACACCCGAGCGCTGAGGTCGTCCGAAATCGCCGGCGTCGTTGCCAGAGTATTGCAAATGTCCCGCGTCCGGCCGCTTAGGATAGCAATATTAAACTTGATCTGGAATATCTGCGCGTTGGACGTCGGCGCAAAAGCAATCAGTGCCTCGGCAGCATCCAGAGCGCCTATTTCCAGAAGTCGGTTAACGCGAGCCATCAGAACCAAGCCGTTCTGGATATCATCTGGCGCAGGGTTGGCTTGTGCGAGTAAAAGTCGCCTAAACAGGTTTTTGGCTTCGGGTGTACCCTCATTAGGGAAATCGGATAACAAATCGGAAATATCTGGCGCAGGCATGTCTCCCCACAGGTCCGCAGAAAACCCCGTTACCGCCGGAGATAGCAAGCCGATCGCATCGGGACTAACCGGTGCCATCCCTTTTTTAACCGATATTGCTTGAGCCAAGAGCTCGATTAACGGTTCCGATTCTGACTGGATTTCGAAGTTGGGTGGATCTTTGATGCTTTCCGTAAGCCATTCGATTGCACTTAACGGGGCCTGCGCCTGCGCACTTGCCCCGATGTAAACGAGCAGTGTTAACGCTGGAAAAAACAATCGCATCCGTTAATCCAGATTAGGCGTAATCGATTGCGTGATCTCGGATTGTGGCGCAGGCAGATCAAAAAACAAAGCGTAGCCAACTATGCCAATTCCAACCAGAACGGCTAAATAGAATAAAACTTTAATTAATCGTAGCATTCTGCCTGCTCCTTGCACAAAGACGATGGTTCTCGTCATTTTGTAGTGTTA
>JAPYON010000113.1 GCA_029938175.1 Paracoccaceae bacterium
GAATAAGCCTTAACGGTCTAATGAAAACCCGCTCGCCCTTGATTAAAGGGGCGGGCGGGAATCCAAGCAGATAATAGCAAAGCGAGCGACATGTCCTTTAGAAAACCTGCCATATTAGCGATAATTCTGACAGTTTTCAGCCTGTCCGCCCCAGCGTTTGCTCAAAGCGCGCGTGATTTCACGGCGACTGCAGTGCAAACCATTCCTAAACAACCCGACCAGATTGGCCAGATTTCCAAATCCGATTCAAATATGCGGTTTGAGTATCGACAAAACGGTACAACGCTGGTCAAAATTTTGCGCCCCACCGAAGGTGTTGTTCTGATGCTTGATCCGCAAACGCAAACCTATATCGAATTTATTGGCCCTGCTGTGTCGCCTGACGTGGCGGATGGCCCTACATCCCCTTGCCCCGAAGCCACGCCCGAGACCGAAGGTCTTATGTGCGAACGCTCTGGCGGAGATGTGTCCGTTTACGGTGTACAAGCCCAACGCTGGTTGTTGGGCAACGAGCAGCAGCCCCAAGTCATCCTTTGGGACCCCCTACGACGCAAAACGTTGTGGCAGAAATTTCCGGAGGGCAGCCTGATGAGGATGTCTTTTAATGCAATGGTTGATCTGTCTGGTCGCCAAACGGAATACTGGACGATTGATTATACGACACCCGGCCAGGCACCCCTTAGCGCAGACTGGTGGTTTGATCCGACCCTGCGCGTAGTGGTGCGGGAAGATTTACTCGGTGGCGGTAGCCGTCGGCTTGAGAACATTCAGGAAGGTCCGGTTGATCCGGCATTATTTGAAGCACCGGCTGGTTGGCAGAAGCAGGATGTGCCTGCAACGCCCGCTCCGATTAGCGAATAATTTTTGAAAGAGCACGAGATATGTTGACGTTATATGCAAACTTAAAAGGCGGCACTGGCAAAAGTACGGTGGTGTTTAACATGGCCATGTGGCGCGTAGCGCAGGGCAAGGCGGTCACGGTATGTGATCTTGACCCGCAGCGCACTGTTACCGATGTGGCAATGATCCGCGACGAAGACGGTATTGAACCTTCGTTGAAAGTCGTGCACGAGCTACCCGCCAAGGGTAAGGCCCGTGGCGATTGGTTGATTGATGTGGGTACGTCCGACATGGAAGCTGTGCGCGCTGCGATTGCGATTTGCGGTCAGATTATTATTCCCGTCACGCCTTCGCAGGCAGATTTGTGGGCGACTCAACGGTTCCTTGAAATTGTCAAACAGGAACGCGGTAAGGCCAAGATGCCCAAGATCAAGGCATTCATTAATCGCGCCGATACGCACCCGCTGGCACGCGAAAATAACGAAACACTGGATGCTTTGGATGCATTGAAGCAGATCGATGCGCTACCGACGATGATGATGCAACGCATGGCGTTCCGACGCTCGTTTTCCGAAGGCTTATCTGTGTTCGAGATGGAACCAAAGGGTAAAGCTGCGGCGGAACTCGATGCGTTAGCTGAAGCAATTTACGGGTAAGGCTAAGCCACCCGAATGAAAACAGGATGAGGAAATTTCGATAATGATGCCATTTGTAAAATTGATATCTATCTACATAATGGTCGGCCTAGCCGTCTTTGCGTTTTTCAAACGCGATGCGTTGATGGCATTGATTAGTGGACCAGAGGCCGAGGTTGTTATGGTATCGGAACCTGCTGCACCAACACCGGAACCAGCTGCGGAGCCGGTGATTGCGCAGCCAACCCTTGAACCACTGCCGACCTTAACTCCCGTACCGGCGGCAAAACCCAAGTTTCCCCCGGCAGATTTGACTGTTCTACAACCAACTGATCCGAAAGATATGGAAACTCGCCTAGGCGAAGCACGTCAGGCGTTTTGGAGCGGGGATGCTGTGACGGCGGAGTTTCTTTACAAAGGGCTATCCAGTGACTTTCCGAACGAGGTGATTGCTATAGGGGAACTTGGCAACCTTTACTACAATACCGGCCGTATGACCGAAGCCGCAACGCAATTTCATGCTGTTGGTTTATTGTCGCTAAAGGCTGATAACACAGGTCAAGCAATGGCTGTGATCGGGGTATTGCAATCGATCGCGCCGGACTTGGCAGCTGATTTGAAGTCGCGGGTCGATCAACAGAGTTAATAGGTGGGAGTACCCATGAGCCAGTTTTTCAAAAAGCGTCTCGAAAATCTGGAGAGCCATCTGAAGGCAGAAAATCCTGCGCTATTGGAAGTCCTTCCGACGTATTACAAGCTGGACAAAATTCTATACTGGGTCGAGCCTGTTGGCTGGGGAACGCGAGCCAGTAAAAAGATGCGGACGGTGCGCGAGATCGCTGCCAACCATATCCAAAGTTTGAACGACCGCTTCGCGGACCCGTCTGGCAAATCTAATTCGAAAATTATTGAAACTGTAGTTGAAGAAGATACCGTCGATAAAACTGCTGAGAAACCTACTGAATAAGTGAAATAAGGCCTATTATGAATACTGCTACATGCCCGCTACCGACTGGCCGCTGCGCCGACACCGAATTCCGTCTGGCCATTTACGAAGCAGGCCATGCCCTGACAGCCCGTGCGCTGGAATTGAAAATCATCTCCGTACAGATGTTGCCGCGCCCCCCGATGTTGGTGAGCGAGAAAAGGGTTTCCGGCAATAAAATCGGCCCGTTGGTGCAAACGTTGGAAAATCGCGTGATTGAACTGTTCGGTGGACAAATCGCCGAAACGGAGGCCTGCTCTGCAAGCTCCTGTTGTAGCGGGGATGTATCGCGCATCGACGAATTAACCCGCCTGATTGTTGGCCTTAGTGGGAAGGGTGACCCAGAATCAGTTTGGTTTGAATTGGAAGATGTTGCAGAAAGCATTTTTCAGGATAAGGGCTACCGTGATGCGATTATTCCCATCGCCGAATTCTTGCACCAACGGGTTTTGGATGGTTGGGATATCATTGATGGCGCCGATCTAGAGGCCGAGTTGGACAAGTATGTCCCAAAAACCCCAAAAATGGGCGGATTGAAGAAGTTTTTGTCGTTTGGTGCCTAGCCCCAATACACTGAATATAATTAAGGGTCTGACCCAGATAACTGTCTGAAGCCAGCACTTATGAGACAGAAATAATACCAAATGCGATTAGGATGCTAAAGCCAAGTGAGCCTGTTGTTTGTGCTGAGAGTGTGTTGAGTTTTTTATGTTCTTCCTCGCTAATCTTTCCTTCTGATAACAATAAAGCTAGATCTAAAGTTATTTTCAGTTACTTCTCCTTCTCAGCTAATTGATCAGCCCCCATCAACCGACAATAGTATCGATATAAGTTGCATAAATATTTGTTCTAACTGTTTAGATTATATGAAAATTCGTGTAAGGGGCCGCCGCCTACGCCTCGGGGCTATAATTCCACGGCATCGGCTCGTCTAGCCTGTTGATTTTGTGGTCCGCGATACGTTCCAGAACCCATGTGAGATAAACCTGCGGATCGACCTTGTTCGGCTTGGCAGTTTCAATTAGGGGGAAGGCGATGGCCATGGAATGTTCTAACCAAAACATGCGCGAGCAGGCCGGGGCCAGGTCTGACTCGCTCGATCGGGCGTGATGGCAATGCTGCCTGCGATATAGCCTCGCAACGAAGGCAAGCCATGCGGGGCCGGATAATCTTGTTCACGATGAAGCGGCCCGGGATGTATTCCAGTTCTTCGGTGATAGGCGGGGTTTACCGCGCGCTACTTCTAAAATGGGGGTGCATGTCCTACACTTGCACCAATAAATCGAACAGTTTTGAGCAGCTTTATTGAATAACTTTGCGACCAATACACGCGCACGCGGCCATGGGGTATTAGAGACCAACAGCAGGAATACCTCGATGTAAAGTTGGCGGGAGAACTGAACCGCCTAACTGACAATACTGCGATTAGAAGTGTGCGGGAGCGAGTTCGATGTGGAGCCAAAACCCGCAAAGGAGCACCTTGCCGATTGCTAAGCGAGGCTGGTAGGCGGCGCTGCAAGTTTCATGGTGGAATGTCTACAGGTCCAAGGAACCTCGAAGGGCGTGAAAGGATTGCGGTGGCACAAAAGCAGCGTTGGGAAAAGTGGCGTTTCGAAAATGACCGTTCGAGATAACCGATTAACCTGATACACAAATAGGAATGTGAAATTTTTTAAAGAGAGCGCCAGCCGATGGATCGGGGATACGGTATGGCGCCCTCGTCTTCTTTAGTGATGTTAATTCGCTGGCCATACTTCAGACTGGCACAGTGAATTACCAGCGGCGCATCCTTTGAGCGTAACGTCGCCATTGCCAAATGTGACCGTGCCGTTGAACGTCATGAACCGTGGCATATCAGGGTGCTTCATTTTTTTCCCCTTCCAGGTGCCATCAGGTTGTTCGGCCATTCCGTGGCATAGTTCAAATCCGTCACTGACGCGCGTGCAGTATAATAGGCCATCTTCAACATGCATTGAGATGATCTGGTCACCTTTTCGAATGTAAGTTCCAAGAACTTCAGCGCTGGCTGTTGAGACGAGTGTTGTCACGCCGAATGTCAATGCAATTGCAGTCGCAGTAAGTGTATTCATAGTAGTCTCCTTGTTGTGGATATGGGTAATCTAAACAATGATCCTACATCAAGACACCCTAATATGCAAATATATGCATGGAAATGCATTTATAGTCCAAAATATTACCATAATTTCTTTCAATTATAGTGCCTTGCAAAGGTTGGGCAATAAGTGGAATGCGAAGCAACGCACTCGTGCCTGTCTTCCAACCTTTTTTGGCCTTCGTGATCGGCCCCCGTTGATTGGTCCAGTTTGAATGTTAGTGCATGATTGGCCTTC
>JAPYON010000114.1 GCA_029938175.1 Paracoccaceae bacterium
GCATTGTGGTCACGCAGCGGGGCGATTGTGGTAATCAAAGTATACTGCGCATCGATATTTTGGCTGTATCGGGTCACCTGTGGGTTGCATGTGGAAATTCGTGGTGAGGTTCCACAGGGCGAGGTCTTGGTCTGTTCCAAACATATGTCCTTCATGGATATCCTGATGCTCGCTTATGTGTTGCCGCGCGTCAAATTCATCATGAAGCGAGAGCTGGTGTGGGCCCCGGTTATCGGTCTGTATGGATGGCGTTTGGGTTGCCCGCCAGTTGCGCGAGGCAAGAAGGGAGGGGCGATCAATAAGATGGTCCAGCACCTTGAGGCCGATAAAGACATAGGGCAAACGACGATCTTTCCGCAAGGGACGCGGGTTTTACCGGGAGCGAACGTCCGTTATAAGGATGGTGCTGGGGTGATTTATTCACGAATGAATAAGATATGTGTTCCGGTCGCAACCAATGTTGGCGTTTTTTGGGCGCGGCGCAGTCCAGTACGCAAGCCGGGTACAGCGGTCCTAGAATTTCTAACGCCTATCCAGCCGGGGCTGGATACAAAAGAATTTGCGGCAAGACTTGAAGAAGTTATCGAGAGCAATTCAAACCGTCTGATGATTGAAGCAGGCTTTGAGTTCGACACCTGATTATTTACCTTCTCCGAAAAAATCATCAACCAATTCTTTCAAAGCAGTTGCGAGATCGCTGGCTTGCGGGCCGGTTGTTTTAACCTCGATCTGGCAGCCATTAGCGGCAGCCAACATAAGCAAACCCATGATGCTGTCGCCCGACGCACTGTTGCCGTCTTGCAAAACTTCGGCGTCTGCGTCAAAGCCTTCGACGACTTCGACAAATTTAGCCGAGGCGCGGGCGTGCAGCCCTTTTTCATTTTTGATGTCGAGTAGCATCTCGAACCCTTTTTATTGCGCGGTGATTTGTGTTGTGCAGTCCAGATATTTGTGTCCGGCCGTTATGGAGCGGGCGACGGCCTCTTTCAGGCCCATCCGACGTGCTTTTGCCAGCTTAACCAGCAGCGGTAAGTTAGTTCCGTATATGACTGCGCGGTTTTCGGCTTTGCAGGCTTCGATAGCCAAATTTGATGGTGTACCGCCGAACATGTCGGTTACGACGACGACACCGTCACCTGCATCCACAGACTTCACCGCAGCATCTATTTCTGCTTGTTTAGCGTTCCGATCACAATCGGCACCGATCGCGACAGATTGAATGCCGGATTGTTTGCCCACGACATGTTCCAGCGCCAACAGGTATTCGCGCGCCAATCCGCCATGAGCAACTATTACAATTCCAATCACTTAGTGACCGTTCCTTTCTGTGTCGCCAAAGATTCAGCCTGGCGATCTATTTCTCGGTGGCGAATAGACACCTGCCAGCCGTCTTCCGCAAGCAGTTTTGCAAGGCTTTCTGTCACACTGACCGAGCGGTGCTTACCCCCCGAACACCCAAGCCCGATGGAAAAGTAGGCTTTGCCTTCTTTGCGGTAGGCAGGCAGAAGCAGGCGGCACATTTCGACTAGTTGCGGGAAGAAATGGTCGTAAAGCGGGTCCGCTTGTACGAAGGCCGTGACCGTGGCGTCGGTGCCATTCAGTGCCCGCAAATGCTCTTGCCAATGAGGGTTTTGCAGGAATCGGCAGTCAATAACCATATCAACACCACGGGGGGTGCCTCGTTTGTAAGAAAAAGACTGAACTGATATTGTCAGACTATGGGCTTGCTCATATTCAAATATCCGGCCCATTTCGGCCTTAAGATCGTGTGGTGAGAAATCGGAAGTTTCGATTAGAATATCGGCGCGGTTGCGCAGCCCTTCTAACAACTCAAGTTCGTATTTAATGCCGACGATCGGGGCCTCCGTCGGGGCTACGGGGTGGCGGCGGCGCGTTTCGGTAAAGCGGCGTAGCAGGGTTTTCTCGTCACAATTCAGAAACAGCAGTGTCGGCGGTGTTTGGTTGTCGCTGTCGAGAATTTCCAGAATGGCGGTTGGATCAAACCCTCGGGTCCGTGTATCGATGCCAATGGCCAGTGGGCGCTCTACCGGTCCGCCGGATAACAGGCGGGGCAGCAGGTGCATCGGAAGATTGTCGATCGCCTCGTATCCCATATCTTCGAGAATATTGATCGCGGTCGAGCGTCCAGCCCCTGCAGGGCCGGTAATCAACAGGATGGGCTTATCGGGTTCGACATACATTTTAGCCTCGGTGGTTGGTCACTCAACGCGTCCGATTTTTATCATCTGGTTAAGTGCGGCCGCGAGATTCGGGTTATCTTTGCCAAAAACGAGATCAACCTCAACACCCAAGATCGTGATCAGGCGTCGGGGTGGCAGGCGGTCGGGTTCGATTTTGTCCATATTCACCACGGATGTGACCAGTGTGCGAGCTTGCGTATGGGCGGCCAGCAAGCCGATTCCACGGGCTTCGATCATACCTTTAATAGCAGTCGGGCAATGAGCGGATAATACTCCCTCGCGGTTTTTGATGATAACACGGTCATCGGCCACAAGGGTTGCGCCCATTCCCATTAACGTCAATGCGAGGCTGGATTTTCCATGCCCCGAGGCGCCAGTGATTAACAAGCCGGAAGGGCCATACGTTACGCAGGTGGCGTGGAGCGTTGTTTGATCGGTCATCACGCAGGCAGAAGGACAGTAAAACGAGCGCCCGAGGGGGTATCGGGACCGTTCGCGTAGACTTGATCGGCGTAAGCCACATCCATCATCTGATCGCGGCTTTTGACGACTTTGGGGTGTATGGCCAATGACTGCAACAACAGAAATTCGGTAACCGTCAGTGATACGTCAACGTCCTTCCGGATTACCTTATGGCGGAGTGGGTCCATCTTTAGGTAACCGCGTGTAAAAGAACTGTCTTCTGGGGAACGTTGAGCGTCATTTTCTTCGGACACTAGCGCGATAGAAACCGAAGTGAGGATGTTACGATCATCATCTACAAGTACTATTCTCGCCATTACACGCTCCCGTTGTGACTGGATACACTTATAATTGCGAAAGTGGGCGAATGTTGCAAGTATTGTGTTTCAATTACTTATTTTACTTAGGGAAGAAAAATTGTGCGTTGCGATAAAATCTCGCTGGATTCACAAAGTTGTCATGTTATAGGGAAGGCCTTCTTTACTGCACGGTGGAATCGGCAGAATGCTGTTTTTATTGTCGGGATTGGCCCTCCCGGTGATGCGGTAATCTCTCTTATTGGGGGGTTTGTCATGGCACACGTAAGCCCCTCGACATGTTTAAGGAGCGTACATTAATGGAAATAGGTAAGGTCAACCCGACCCAGACGTTAGGGAAGACTGGCATTTCAGATGTCGGAAAGATTTACTACAATTTAAAAGAAGCAGCCCTGATGCAAGCGGCGGTTATCAATGGCGAAGGCGAGATCGGTAACGGCGGCACATTCCTTGTGTCGACCGGCAAGCATACGGGCCGTTCCCCAAGCGACAAATTCGTCGTTCGCGAGGCCTCGGTTGAAGACACCATCTGGTGGGAAAACAACAAGCCAATGGAACCTGCAGCCTTTGACTTGCTGCATGCGGATATGCTGGAGCACATGAAAGGTGGCGAATACTACGTTAATGATTTGTTCGGTGGCGCAGACCCAGAACACCGCCTGAACGTTCGGGTGATCACCGAGATGGCCTGGCATGGCCTGTTCATCCGCCACATGTTGCGCAGGCCCGAAGCTGACGAGATGGAAGCATTCGTGCCCGAATTCACCATAATCAACTGCCCAAGCTTTGACGCAAACCCCGAGCGCCACGGCTGCCGTTCTGAAACCGTCATCGCAATTTCGTTTGAACAGAAGTTGATCCTGATCGGTGGCACGTCTTATGCCGGAGAAAATAAAAAGAGTGTGTTCTCAATCTTGAACTACTTGCTTCCGGGTAAAGGCGTAATGGCGATGCATTGCTCTGCCAACCATGCGCCAGATGATCCTTCGGATTCAGCGGTATTCTTTGGCCTGTCGGGAACTGGTAAAACCACGCTTTCCGCCGATCCTGGCCGCGTGTTGATCGGGGATGATGAGCACGGTTGGTCGGACAAGGGCATCTTTAACTTTGAAGGCGGATGCTACGCCAAAACTATCAATCTCAGCGCCGAAGCCGAGCCAGAGATTTACGAGACCACATCGAAATTTGCGACCGTGATCGAGAATATGGTTTACGACCCATACACACGTGAGCTGGATTTTTCCGACGACAGCCTGACGCCAAACATGCGGTGTGCTTATCCTTTGGAATACATCAACAATGCTTCTGAAACGTCGCGGGGTGGGGTTCCCAAGAACATTGTCATGCTTACATGCGACGCGTTCGGGATTCTCCCTCCGATCGCGCGGCTTTCGCCCGCGCAGGCAATGTATCACTTTTTGTCCGGATTTACGGCCAAGGTTCCGGGCACGGAAAAAGGAGTCGTTGAACCTATCCCGACGTTCTCGACATGTTTCGGCGCCCCGTTCATGCCGCGTCGACCCGAAGTTTACGGCAACCTGCTACGTCAGAAAATTGCCGAGACGGGTGCGAATTGCTGGCTGGTTAACACTGGCTGGACGGGTGGCCCCAAAGGGCATGGCGGCTCTCGTATGCCAATCCGTGCGACGCGGTCTTTGGTGGCGGCGGCGCTTTCTGGCGGGCTTGCCGATCGTGAGTTCCGCGTTGATCCAAACTTCGGGTTCGAGGTTCCGGTGGCCGTAAAAGGCGTGGCAAAGGTACTGCTGGACCCGCGCCGCACGTGGGAAGATCACGACGCATATGACGTGCAGGCAGCTAAGT
>JAPYON010000115.1 GCA_029938175.1 Paracoccaceae bacterium
GATCAGCGCTACCAACATGATCCGCGTGTCCGGTGTTCGCCCCCCTCCCGACACCAAAACCTTTGACAAAAGTGATCTTGTGGCTACGACTTGTTGGGATCCTGACGCCTTGTATGTACCTCGAAGAATCAAACAATACTGATGCATCGAATGAAAATATTTTCCGCCGTTAACGCTCCGAACCATCACTTCGACTGTTTTTATAATGTTAGACGATTATGCTGGGGCCAAATCCCCGGGGCATGTTGATAGTTTTATTACCAAATTCCAGAGAAGTATCTCTGCCGTGTTTTACCTTTACTTTAATCACCCTCAGGATGTGGTCGCCTGTTTCCTTGACCAGGCGCCCGACAGTCGTTGGGCGAGATCCTTATCAACATGTTCCTGCTGCATAATACCGCGTCACTAGAGGATGATCGAAGACGGTTTGCATGAGTATTCGTCCGTTAGGGCCCACATTCCATCTCGCGACGTAAGGTTCATCTTGCTTGCCGAGTTCTACAGTGTTGGTAATATCAACATTATTATTGTTCTGCAAAATACATATAAATCAGAATACGACACCATGAGCGCTATGCCGAAAAAGGAATCACAATGGAAATCACTTCTGGAACCGCAGCGGTTGTAACTGGCGCATCATCCGGCCTCGGGGCCGCCGTAGCCGAGTATCTGGCTGGTCAAGGCGCGAAAGTGGCCATTCTTGACATGAACGTTGAGCAGGGTGAGGCAGTGGCGGCAAGCATTGGTGGCGTTTTCTGCCAAGTCGATGTGACCGAACCTGAAAGCGTTACCGCGGCATTGACGAAAGCGCGCACGGCCCATGGGCAGGAACGTATCTGCGTAAACTGCGCAGGCATTGCTCCTTCGGCCAAAACTGTTTCGCGCGGGGCGGTCCACGATGCCGACCTGTATAAAACAGTCGTTACAGTTAACCTGATCGGTACGTTCAACGTCGCGTCGCAGTCGGCACTGGGCATGACCCAGTCCAACACCATTGGTGAAGATGGCGAGCGAGGCGTGATTATTAACACCGCCTCGATCGCAGCTTACGAGGGGCAAATTGGTCAGGCTGCCTATGCCTCGTCCAAAGCTGGTGTCATTGGATTGACGCTGCCCATGGCGCGCGATTTGTCCAAATCCGGCGTCCGCGTTCTGGCGATTGCGCCCGGTATATTTGAAACGCCGATGCTGACGGCGTTCCCGCAGGAAATTCAGGACGCACTAGCAGCCGATATTCCGTTCCCCCGCCGCCTTGGTAAATCAAGCGAATTTGCATCGCTTGTCGGGCATATGATTACAAACACTATGCTGAACGGCGAGGTGATCCGTATCGACGGCGCCACTCGCTTGAAAGCCAAATAGATAGGATAGAATAACGGGTTAACTTGACGGTATAACCGTCTAGTTGATGTATTGTCCTAAATGTAACCATATGTCAGGACAGGCGTTGCGTGTTGGTAGTGCTATCCGGCTTTAGGAGAAACAAGCGATGCTTAGCGGTATCAAAATTCTTGAAATCGAAGGGCTTGGCCCTGCCCCCTTCGCAGGCATGCATTTGGCCGATCTAGGTGCGGAAGTTATCGTGGTAAATCGGCCTGGCGGTCAGAAAACGCCAGGCTTACCTCAGCAACAAATACTTGATCGGGGGAAAAGATCGATCGAACTGGACCTCAAGAACCCGAATGACATCAAGGTAGTCAAAGCGCTGGCCGCCGAAAGCGACGCGCTAATCGAAGGGTTTCGACCGGGCGTGATGGAGCGCCTTGGCCTTGGACCGGAAATACTGAATACCGTTAATCCAGCATTGGTTTACGGGCGTATGACCGGCTGGGGGCAAACAGGACCAATGTCCAAACAGGCAGGACATGACTTGAATTACATCAGCGTGTCTGGGGCCGCGTGGTATGCTTCGGACGCGGGTTCGCCTCCATTCACTCCGCCGACATTGGTTGGTGATATCGGCGGTGGAGCACTGTATTTGGTGATCGGCATTATAAGCGGCGTATTGAACGCCCACACTACCGGAAAAGGCTGCGTTGTCGACGCCGCCATTTATGATGGATCCGCCCATATGATGAACCTGTTGATGACACTGCGCCAATCTGGCGGCTTCGTCGACAAGCGCAATGCCAGTGTTCTTGACGGTTCACACTGGAGCCGAGCGTACCTAACCTCCGACGGCGGGTATATGAGCGTACAATGTCTCGAACCCAAGTTTTATGCAGAATTTCTAAGTTGTCTGGGCCAGTCAGACAATCCTGCATTGGCCGACCAATACGACCAAGCTCAATGGCCAGAACAAACGCGTATCATTAGCGATATTTTTAAATCTCGCACTAGGTCCGAATGGGAACAAGTGTTTGAAGGTACAAACGCCTGCACTGCACCTGTTCTCTCGCCGGAACAAGCCAGCAAACATCCGATGAACGATGCACGTCAGGTCTGGCTAACGGAAGGTGATACCCTACAAGCCGCCTCTGCACCGAGATTCTCGGGAACTCCGGTAAAAGCAGCCCCCTCTATTCCGGAGCGCGGCGAGCATACAATAGAGATTTTAGCAGAACTAGGAATGTGATCTGACGGTTGGTGTTGTGCGC
This sequence comes from Paracoccaceae bacterium, assembly GCA_029938175.1. Classification (GTDB taxonomy): domain Bacteria; phylum Pseudomonadota; class Alphaproteobacteria; order Rhodobacterales; family Rhodobacteraceae; genus NORP23. The sequence continues at coordinate 2,598 of JAPYON010000115.1, forward strand.
AAATACCCAAAACGGCCTTCGGCATAACGTTTGATCCGTTAATTACACCTGACAACACAAAAACACGGTTACAGAACCGATTTTTTCTGCTTAGGTTAAATTGAAGAGATTCGCAGAAGACTAAAACCAGTTAGCAACGAACGTATATCCGATTGGATGGAAACTCGAAGACTACCTCCCCCCTTTCCGCAAAAGCCAAAATGAATCGATTGAAAGCCAGAAACATGCCAACCAGCTTTTTTTCCGCGCCAGGAAAATTTCACCGAGGAAACTTGCACACGCATTCGACCAATTCTGACGGGGTATTATCCCCAGAAGAGGTTTGCCGACGTTACCAAGCCGAAGGATATGACTTCATATCGTTGACCGATCATTTCGTCGGGCTTTACGATTATCCAATCTCGGATACCACCGCTTTTCACAATGGCACCTTTACGACGATTCTCGGAGCCGAGTTGCATACAGGAGCAATGGAAAACGGCAATATCTGGCATATCGTGGCAGCCGGACTTCCATTAGATTTTGCAGCGCCTGATGCCCCGAATTTTCGAACCGTGAACGGATCGGAAACCGGCGCAGCGCTCGCTCGGCGTGCGCGTAACGCTGGCGCGTTCGTTGCGATCGCGCATCCACATTGGTCTGGAATGACCGAGGCAGACGCACGCACCATCGACGCGGCCCATTCGGTGGAAATCTACAATCATGGCTGCATCGTTGATAATGATCGCGGCGAGGGTTTTCTAACATTGGAACAACTGCTGCGTGAGAGGCGCAAACTGAATCTGATCGCGACAGACGACGCACATTTCAATACACCCGACTTTTTCGGTGGCTGGGTCATGGTAAAAGCGACAGAAAATACACCTGAAGCGTTGGTAAATGCATTAAAAGTCGGCGAGTATTATTCCAGCACCGGTCCCGAAATAAAGAACATCCGCTTTGACGATGATGGCATTTGGGTCGATTGCTCGGCTGCCGTAACGATTATCGTTCAAGGAGAAGGAACGTCGATGGCTACGCTACATGGCGAGTCAATAACTTCTGCAAGCCTTTCGCTAGAACGCTTGGTCAATTCACCATGGATTCGCGTCACGGTTATCGATCGCGCAGGGAAACGAGCTTGGTCAAATCCGATCTGGATCGAGGGATAAGCGCTATCAGAGTTGTGTGCCGCCCAGAAGGCAGTTTTGGCCTTGCCAAGCTTACTTCACCATTAGCGACCATCGGATAACTGCCCGACTTCCGCAAACGGAAATCTGAACAGATATTTTTAATATGTGTTCGGATTTTCAGAAATGGTGGGCGACCCTGGAATCGAACCAGGCGTGGGTCACCCCGAGGGAGTTACAGTCCCCTGCCACACCTTGCGGCCTGACGCCCAATCACTTCTGAAGCGGTGAATAATCGTCCTGTCATTCCGCGTCAACACGAAAACACCTGTTTGATGAAAATTCGACTCGCGAGCAGGCGCTAAGCAATTAATTGATGCTTTTTCTACTTAACGGTTCAGTGAATGGCTGGCCGTATTTCCCGATACGATTGACAGCAGAAACCCCCGAAAAAGACTTGGCCACCAATAATTATCAATGTCACTGCCGCGGACAGATTGCGTATTTCATTCAACGGTCCATAGTCCGACGCAATCCAGCCACCGGTAATGATACCACCCCAAATAATGCCGCTACCCATCAGCCCCAATCCAGCCAGCACCCAGTAATGCAGACGTGACAGGCTAAGGAACTGTCGACAACACCGGATTGCCAATATAGCGATTTTTTCACGGCATTGCGCGCGGTTTAATCTCGCCCTTGAAGCGAGATCCCATGCAGATGTCGGCCCCTTGCATCAAGGCCTCGACCATGGGGACAGATTCAACAAAGTTGTAGGACATATCGCTGTCGCCCATGACGACAAATTGCCCGGTAGATCTGGCAAAATCAGCCGAGAGGGCCGCGCCATAGCCCCGCGGCACCACATCGACAACACGCGCGCGGGCCATATCCTAACTGCTATCACTGCTGCCGTTGTCAGCTACCACGACTTCGCCTTCAGGCATGGAAGCACTATCGAGACGGAATATTTTTCTGAAATTACTTTCTTGCCATAAATATTTTATGGGGCTGACCCAGATAACTAGTTCAAATACATTCTAACCCATTGTCTTAACTGT
>JAPYON010000020.1 GCA_029938175.1 Paracoccaceae bacterium
GGGCATTTGTCGATCCTAAAACCGTTTCACCACCGTAATCTTCGATGCGTTTCCGGTCAGGAAAATCTCGCTCGCCTCGGCAAAGTCCTGAACTTGCAGGCTGGTCTCGGTCACCTTAACGCCATCCGCCTCAAGCAGCAAAATTGTCCGCTGACGTGTGATCCCGTTCAGGAAAGTCCCGTTAGGGGCCGGCGTGAACACCTCGCCATCCCGAACCATAAATACATTGGTGCTAGAGGTCTCGGCTACGTTATCGTCAATATCCATCGACAGAGCGTTATTGAATCCGCGGCTGCGAGCCTCTTGCACGATGCGCCCGTTGTTTGGGTAAAGGCAAGCGGCCTTGGCCTCGGTCAAAGCCATATCCTGACGCGGGCGGCGATAAGGCGATACCGTCAGCGCAAAATCTCGGGCCTGTGGCATCGGGAATTCTTCGATGCAGATCGCATAAGCACCAGACGTTTGATCAGCGCCCAGCATTGTTTCATCACCCTCAAGCGACCACATCATCGGGCGCAAATACAGATCCGCATCTGGTGCTAACTTGACGACACCCTCACGGATGATCCCTTCAATCGTATCACCATCAACCGGCGCATCGTATCCCATAGATTTGGCCGACCGGATAATCCGCTGCGAATGCAGGTTCAGATCTGGCATCACACCATCAAAATACCGCGCACCATCAAACACCATCGAACCCAGCCACGTTGCGTGATCCGCCGCACCCATAATCATCGTATTACCCTCACGCCATTCCCCATTGAACCACGTCAGAATCTTGCCGCCAATCGCCACCATTTATTTCCTTATCGAACCGGGAAACCCTTCAGGAGCCTCGCCCGGAGATGTTACTTTATCCAAAATTTTACCCGGTCCCGTCATGAACGCCTTGACCAGAGAATTCCCGCGTATCGTCGCCTTGAACTTCTCGAACTGCATGACGTTATCAATACGGCGGTCAATGAACGCATCCGTATCCTCGCCACCACTTTCATCACCCAACCAGAACAAAACCGCCGACGAATACACCGCCGACAACGTTACTCGTTTCGTGTACCAGTTTACATCTGTGCTTGTATCACCCAGCGCGTTCCAGATCGTGTCTGCCGTATGCCAAATTGCTTTGGCCCCGTCGCCCGCAAACATCGGCAAAGCAAACAACGCCGAGCCTTTGCGAACCTCTTCGCGATGTCTATCGACCAGTTCAAGCCGCAACCGGATGCCTTTTGCAATCTTTTCGCTGTAACGCATATCCGAAGTGTCCGCCGCCGCCATTGCATCGGCCAGCTTGCAGTCACCATCGTAATGGAACGCCAGCGCCAAATCGACTGCGCCCCGTGGAAAGGCCAGCGCCGACAGCCCCGCATCTGTGCCCGAATCGGCAATCCCCGCAGCAAGCGTGCCAGCGCTCCAACCGTCAAAAACAACATGAGGAAGCGCCGCTCGCAGCACCTTTTCCCGCGTTTCAGCGATATGATCTGCTTCGGTTTTTTCTGATTTGGTCATTCGAGCCTCGCATTCACACACACCATAGACAGATTGTCCGGTAGTTGCTATAGAGCGCGTTCCTGCAATTCTGCTAAATCTAACCTAGAAAGGTGGTGTAACCACATGCAGGTATCGGTTCGTGATAACAACGTCGAACAGGCCCTCCGTGCCCTGAAGAAAAAACTTCAGCGCGAAGGTGTTTTCCGTGAAATGAAGCTCAAACAACATTTCGAGAAACCCTCCGTCCGTAAAGCGCGCGAGAAAGCTGAAGCAATTCGTCGTCAACGCAAGTTGGCGCGCAAGAAATTGCAACGCGAAGGCATGCTGTAAGGCTGAACTGAATTGGGCCAAGGCCCGAGATTGACGACCCCCGCATGCAAGTGTGGGGGTTTGTCGTTTCTAGCTATACCAAAACCCGCGGGCCTTGATTTTCTTGCGCAGTTTTTCCTCGGGTTTCAATAAATCGTTGGCGTAATTATATCGCGTAGCTTCTTACCGTGTCCCTGAAACACCAACCGCTTAAACGCCTCGGAACTCTTTAACAGTTTCTTAATTTTGTTGGGCGCTGTGACATCTTCCAGTATGTCATAAACCTCCTGATCCTAGCGCGCATAGAGCAGCGAAAGCACACGGCGCGCCACATCACCGAATGATCGAGCGCATGCGCTGCCGCGCCCCCTCGCCCTCCTCCGAGCGAATGAAATCACCAATGGTAACGCGATCTGGTCCAGCCAAGGGTAAATCTCCTGTCCGTCCAGCTCTGCCGGAGGGTCATCACGGATCGCCGTTGCATATTCCTGATACCGATCACCAAAGATTTTTGGGCACTTGTAGTAAAAAAATCCAGCGTTGAAATACCGATACCGCCGCCAATATTCATCCGGCTGCGCCATATCCAGCGAGTTGCCAAAATACAGCCCGAACTTGTCATAAAGCGACCTTCATATTTCCGCATAACCCGGACCATATAAGTCTGGTTGGGGTCATGTCCCCTCACACTTCGCCGAGGCTGCGGGCCTCTCAAAATCTAACGCAATCCCGTCAAGCGAACCAGTAAACAGCGTGTCCGTATCGAAGAATATAAACGGCTCTCCTTCGGGCAACAAACGCAGCGCTTCGGTTTTGTTGCCATTGGGATAAGTCGAACCAAAACCTCTGAATGCAGCGGGATAATTTGCGCGGCCCGCGCCTCGAGCATCTCGTGCATGTCTTTATCGGTTTCTTCTGGGTCGACGTCCCACAGCGTCTTCGCCTGCGGTTAGGCCATATATACATTGAAATTCGCGCCATGATAGAACTTGTTAAACGAGGCCATGAACAGCAAGGCTTCATACTGAAGCCGCCCCTCCTGAACTATGCACAGCACGTTAACCATGTGGTTCTCCGTTGCTCCTCAATCGCCAGTTAAAAGACCAGAGTTTCCCCTTAACATCAACTCAATAAGCCGATTGCGCTTGGTGTAACCCTGACATATACCGCACCCATCAGCACCCGTAGCTCAGCTGGATAGAGCGCTGCCCTCCGAAGGCAGAGGTCGCGCGTTCGAATCGCGCCGGGTGCACCAATGATTTCAACAACTTAAACCTCACACCCTCAGAATATAATTCTGACAATTCACCACAGGTTCGGCAAGTGAGACCTGTTGAGTTATACCTTCTGACAGGGCACTGTCAGATAAAACCTAGTTGAAGAGGGCAGGTGGTTCACTTAGCGTCGCCGGATGGTAATCCCCCCGTTTTTAATGGGGCGTTTCAGTAGAAACTAGGCTGTGTATAGTGTATACTTAAAAAGCGAGTATCCCACTCCTTGGTGGTTGCGATGAGCCAACTGTCCGTCGTCAGAGTATTTGGAACAGAATAGGCTCTAGAATAAGAGAGTGTCTGCCTCATCAGTTGGGTTATATTAACCGCCGACTTTGCGGTGTTGAAGCACAAGAAGAAAAACTACCGGCTGATCCAACCAAAGTCATAGACCGCTGAACATTATTGTGTAGCACTTTGCCAGAAAAAGTAATGGTACAAAAAAGCGGAATAATTATTGCAGCAAAGGAAACCGTATGATTGCCGAGGGGCGCATTATTATCGATCTGGGGCTTGACGGGGAAGTTCGGCTGCATACAAACCGTATGGCATCTGTTCCGGCTCTTTTGGTTGGTCGCAGCCCGCGAGAAGTGGTGGATTTATTGCCATTGGTATTTTCGCTCTGCGCGCGTGCACACGTTGTAGCGGCAAAAGGCGCACTAGGGCTGGCGGTATCGGACGCTGACAGGCTGGTTGTTCTAGCGGAAAACGCACGCGAACATTTGCTGCGTATTTTGATGAGCTGGAAGGCCAAAGATACGTCAGCGCTGCCTTCTGCATCGGTGATGAGGCTGGTGGCCGATGCTAAGTTGGGCTATGTGGAAAATAGCCTGACCAGCTACCTCGAAACCCATATTTTCGGCTTGCCGTTAGCTGAGTTTTTGGCATTTAATTCTCAAGACGTCGTTCAATGGATAACTCAAGCCAAGACGGTTCCGGCACGCTATTTAGCAGAAATTATTAACAAGAACTGGCAAGGACTAGGTGCCGCACCAACACGGTTTTTACCTGAAATGCCTATGGAAATATTGGCTTCAAGGCTAAAAAATCCACATTTTTCTCAGCTCCCTGACTGGAATGGGCAGCCTTGTGAAACCGGTCCGTTAGCGCGGCAATCTAAGCACCCTATGGTTGCCGCAGCGATTCGGGAATTTGGTGCTGGGCTTATTGCACGCCATCTGGCACGGCTAGTTGATCTTGCTTTGTTGCCATCACAAATGTTGGCTGGTAATTCCAGTCCGAAAGCTGTGGTCGAAACCGCACGGGGCAGGCTGGTGCATGTGGCACAAGTTGAAAATGGCATGATCACCGATTATGCCATTGTCGCGCCGACAGAATGGAATTTTCACCCAAATGGTATTGCCGTTCAATCACTGGCGGCCCTTCGAGAGTTGGACAAAACCGTGCTCTCCGAACAAGCTTGTGCGGTTATACGGGCCATTGATCCTTGTGTTGATTTTGAAGTAAGGGTCGTCTGACGCTGGAATACTGATTAAAAGGAGAGCGAGGCTACGGTTCCATCCGTCATTATTAGTTGGAGTCTTTCAAAATTTTTATGGCGCGTCTCGAAACTGATGTTATTATTCATGAACAGTGAAGACTGTAATGCCATTCGCTCAAAATATTTAATGCGTGGGCACTCTACATAGTAATTTTTTGGAACTGCTAGTACGTAACGATCAATGATCCCCGACATGCTTCATCCTGTGGACATAATGTCGATATATAAACCGAATTTTGGCTAACCTTTGATTTTAAGTCGAAAAGTGTATAGTATGTTCGTGGCGGATTTGGCCGCGCATTTATTTAGCCGCGCATTTAGATATTAAAGATTCGACCAAATCGGGCGGCCGGCCACAAGTGCTACGCTTGAATAGATGCCAACCGGATGATGAACTATATAGGGAGTTAAGACATGTGTCTTGCACTGCCGGCCAGAATTGTTGGAATGACGAGCGGCGACAACGCGGTTGTTTCGCTTGAGGGTGTGAAGAAGGAAATCTCGCTAGCATTGGTCTCCGGTGTCAAAATCGGTGATTTTGTGCTGATACATGTGGGCTATGCGCTCAACACCATCAGCCCCGAGGAAGCCGAGAAAACACTGGCCTTGATGGCGGAAATGGAAGTTCGCAAATCCGAACTCAGGGTGGCGGCGGAATGAAATATGTCGACGAATTTCGCGACAAGGATATTGCCAAAAAGCTTTCAAAAGAGATCGCCAAAGAGGCAGACCCAAGCCGTCAATATAAATTAATGGAATTTTGCGGTGGCCACACCCACGCGATATTCCGTTTTGGCGTGCAAGACCTGATGCCTGACAATGTGCATTTTGTGCATGGCCCGGGCTGCCCCGTTTGCGTGTTGCCTATCCCGCGCATTGATAATGCAATTGAACTGGCTGAACAGGGCGCGATTGTTTGTACTTACGGCGATATGATGCGCGTTCCTGCCAGCAAAAAAAATAGCCTCATCAAAACCAAAGCGGCAGGGGCAGACATTCGCATGGTTTATTCCACCATGGACGCCCTGAAAATTGCGCGCGACAATCCTGACAGCGAAGTGGTGTTTTTTGCGATTGGTTTTGAGACCACAACCCCGCCAACGGCCGTAGCGATTAAGGTTGCCGCAGCTGAGGGACTGCAAAACTTTACGGTATTTTGCAATCATGTGCTTACACCCGCCGCGATCCAGCACATCCTGCAATCCCCCGAAGTCCGGGAGCTAGGGCAGGTTCACATTGACGGGTTTTATGGCCCGAGCCATGTGTCTTCCATCATCGGTTCCGCGCCTTATGACTATTTCGCCGAGGAGTTCCAAAAACCTGTGGTGATTGCCGGATTTGAGCCGCTGGATGTGATGCAATCCACCCTTATGCTGATCCGTCAGATCAACGAGGAGCGTTTTGAGGTCGAAAATGAATATACCCGCGTAGTAACGCCCGAGGGCAACGAAAAAGCGCAAGATATAGTCAGTGAAGTTTTTGAGATCCGCCGCTCATTTGAATGGCGTGGCTTGGGAGAAGTCCCCTATAGCGCATTGAAGATTAAAGAAGAATTCGCCGAATTTGATGCCGAACGCCGCTTTTCCTTGACCGAAGGCACCGGCACGGATGTGAAAGGCTGCGAATGTCCTGCTATATTACGCGGCGTAAAAAAACCTACCGACTGCAAGCTGTTTGGCACTGTTTGCACACCAGATAATCCGATAGGGTCTTGTATGGTTTCGTCTGAAGGTTCCTGCGCTGCTTACTGGTCTTATGGGCGCTTCCGGCTGGATATGGCCAAGGACAATGCGAAAGCAGCTGCCGAATGAGTCAGATGGAGAAACGCTTTCCAGCACGTATCAACATGCGTCGAGGTAAAGTCGATATGACACACGGTTCAGGCGGGCGGGCCATGGCGCAGCTGATCGAAGAGTTGTTTGTCAAGCATTTTGACAACGATCTGCTGGCGCAGGGCAATGACCAAGCCATGTTTGATGCCCCCAAAGGCCGGATGGTGATCAGCGTTGATGGCCACGTTGTCAGCCCGCTCTTTTTTCCAGGCGGCAACATTGGCTCGCTATCTGTGCATGGCACAATCAATGATGTGGCGATGTCCGGCGCGGTTCCGCTTTACTTGTCGGCGGGATTTATTCTTGAGGAAGGTTACCCGTTGGCTGACCTTGAGAAAATCGTGATGTCTATGGCTAAGGCCGCGAAAGACGCCGGTGTGCCGGTGGTAACAGGGGATACAAAGGTGGTTGAGCGCGGTAAAGGTGACGGTGTGTTTATAACGACAACTGGGATTGGTGTTGTCCCGGATGGACTCGATATTTCTGGCGCCAATGCGCGCGCGGGCGATGCGATACTAATATCCGGCCATATTGGCGATCACGGCGTGGCGATTATGTCGAGCCGTGAAAATCTAGCTTTTGAAACCCAGATCGAATCTGATAGTGCCGCCCTGCACGGGCTGGTGGCGGATATGGTGGCGGCAGTGCCAGAAATCCACACACTTCGAGACCCGACCCGTGGGGGTTTAGCGGCGACACTGAATGAGATCGCGTATCAAAGTAAGGTAGGTATTAAGTTGTTTGAGGAAAACATTCCGCTTCGCGGCGAAGTGGATGCCGCATGTGAATTTCTGGGCCTCGATCCGCTTTATGTAGCAAATGAAGGCAAGCTGGTGGCCTTTTGCCCAGCGGAAAAGGCCAAAGCATTGCTGAAAGTGATGCGCGCCCACCCTTTTGCCGGCGATGCCGCAATCATCGGTGAGGTGCTTGATGACGATTTGGGGTTTGTCACAATGGAAACTGGATTTGGCGGTATACGTATTGTTGACTGGTTGGCCGGTGAACAATTGCCGAGGATCTGCTGAGGTGGAAAGTTTTTTGTTTCATGCACCGTTGGTGGCGATGGACGACGCCTTTTACTCGGATCATCAAGCGGCAGTAGTGAAATCGGCGACTAACTGCAGAGAAACACCAAAACAAATTGCTTTTTTTGGGGCAATCAGGGTGATGGGGCATTCAACAACGCTGTTTATCATCTCGATTCATGTCATCTTGACAGAACGTTTGGCCGCCCGGCTGGAAATTGCTATTGGAATATTGCTGATTGGGCTGGCGCAAGTTGGGGCAGGAACAGCAGGCTTGCCCCATCCTGTGATTTCACGGATCGTATAATGCGTATCCTTTTGTTGATCCATGGGTTTAATTCGCTTTCGCAGCGGATTTTTGTGGCACTCAAATCGGCAGGGCACGATGTTAGCATTGAGTTTGATATTAACGACGATCTGAGCCGAGAAGCGGTGGCGCTGTTCCAGCCTGATATAATTTTAGCGCCCTATCTGAAACGCGCCGTGCCAGCCGATATTTGGCGCAACCATCTTTGCCTTATTTTACATCCAGGCGTTGTGGGTGATCGCGGTCCATCGGCGCTTGACTGGGCAATATTGCGCGGTGATGCCCGCTGGGGCGCAACGCTGCTGCAAGCCGAAGCCGAAATGGACGCTGGCCCGATTTGGGGTAGCCGTGGATTTCCCATGCGCGAAGCGGGTAAATCCAGCCTGTATCGGCGCGAGGTGGCGGATGCAGCACTAGCCTTAATTTTTGACACGCTGGAGAATTTGGGACATGGTAAAAAGCCTACTCCTTTGGACTATAGTAATCCGGACGTGACAGGGAAATTGCAACCAAATGTGCTTCAAAAAGACCGGATGATAAATTGGGACGTTGACAATACCGAGACCGTTATTCGTAAAATCAGTGCATCGGACGGCGTTCCAGGAGTGCTGGACGGGGAATATTTTTTGTATGATGTCCGCCGGGCGAATTTGAAGGGCGCTGCCGGAGAAATTATCGCAACATCTGGTCCGGCCATTTGCCGTGCAACTTCCGATGGTGCGGTCTGGATCGGCCATATGCGCAAAGCTACGCAGGGTTTCAAGCTACCAGCAACTATGCATATATCGCCTGAGGTGTCTGAAATAGCACTTGATAGCGACCAAGGTTATCGTGAAATCAGCTATCACGAGGAAGGTGAAATCGGGTATTTGCGGTTTAATTTCTATAATGGTGCGATGTCCACATCCCAGATCGAGAGGCTACTTACGGCATATAATAGCGCCAGCAAGCGGCCCACAAAAGTCATTGTGATGGCGGGCGGGGAAGATTTCTGGTCCAACGGAATTCATCTGAATATCATCGAGGCTGCGCCCTCGGCGGCGGATGAATCATGGCGTAATATCAACGCGATGAATGATTTGTCACAAGCGATTATTTGCACTAACACTCACCTGACTGTCGCGGCAATGGGGGCCAACGCGGGGGCCGGGGGCGTGTTTCTGGCGCGTGCCTGTGACTATGTCTGGTTAATAAAGTCAGCCGTTTTGAACCCACATTACAAAGATATGGGAAATCTGTATGGTTCCGAATTCTGGACCTATTTATTACCGCGTTATTGCGGCAAAGAAAATGCAGCGCGCATTACCGCACAGCGCCTGCCAGTCGGCGCGTCTGAAGCAGTGCAGCTTGGGCTGGCCGATGCCAGTTTTGGGAATGATCGCTCGGTTTTTGATATTGAAACCGCCGAGCGGGCCAAAGCATTGCTGGAGAATTTTTCCGCTCTGAAAGTCATCAAAAACGACCGGCGCGATGCTGACGAAGCACAAAAACCGCTGGCGAATTATCGCGAAGAGGAGTTGAAAAAAATGCACCGCAACTTTTTTGGTTTTGATCCAAGTTACCACGTGGCGCGCTACAACTTTGTACACAAGGTCTGTAAATCCCGCACGCCGGTTACGTTGGCCCGCCACCGTGATAAACGCAAACTGGAAAGGATAGCAACGTGAGAAAGCCACTGAAACTGGCAAAGAGCATTTGACCGATAAGTGTCCGCCAATACTGGAAGAGTTGAAATCGCCCGAAAGCCTTATACAATAAAAATAAAGGAAAAACCGCGGAATCGAGATTGCATTTGCAATTGCGAAGCGGGCACAATCGATTTGAAGGGGTATCCAGTGTCAATTTCGCCATTCTTGCATGAACGTCCTGATTCTTCAGGTGGGCATTGATGCAGGGCTGGCAAATAAGGGTGCGTGGGTTGGTGCAAGGTGTCGGATTTCGCCCCCATGTGTGGCGTATTGCGCATCAATTTGGCCTGCACGGTATGGTTTTGAACGACACGAGCGGCGTAGTGATAGAATTGTTTTGTGACGAGATAATGCGCGCGCGCTTTGAATGCGCCTTGCGCGAAGATGCACCGCCGTTGGCCCGGATTGATGCGGTTGAAACCAATATTATTGACAAACAATCCCCATCGGCATTTACCATTGTTGCTAGTCGCTCCGGCAAAGCCAATACTGGGATCACACCCGATGCAGCTACCTGCTCAGCGTGTTTGCAGGACATTTTCGATCTTGAAAATCGCCGTTACCTATACCCGTTTACCAATTGTACTCATTGTGGCCCGCGCTTGACCATCACCAAAAAAATCCCCTATGACCGCGCCAATACCGCTATGGCGGTTTTTCCGATGTGTTCGGCGTGTCAGGCCGAATACGAAAACCCAGGCGACCGCCGTTATCATGCCCAGCCAAATGCGTGCCCCGATTGTGGGCCAAACCTGAAATTGCTGGATGCGTCCGGAATACCAATGGTTGGCGACCCTTTGGAAAAGGTGGCGTCATTGATCCGCGACGGCAAAATAGTGGCAATTAAAGGATTGGGCGGGTTCCAACTTGCCGTGGACGCACGAAATGAAGCTGCAGTGACCCGCCTGCGTAACCAAAAACACCGTCCGGCAAAGCCGCTGGCATTGATGGTTCGGAATATCGAAATGGCAGCGCGGCTTGTAGCAGTTCCTCAAGCCGCGCGTGATTTAATGTCAAACTGGCAGGCTCCAATTGTGTTGTTGGACCGTATTGGCACAATCGCTGACAGTGTCGCCCCTGGCCAGACGCGACTTGGCGTGATGCTCCCAAACACGCCGTTGCACCACATCCTGCTGAATATACTTGATGGACCCATTGTGATGACCTCCGGCAATATTGCCGGTGATCCACAAATTACTGAAAATGCTGAAGCCATGAAAAAACTGGCGAACATCGCGGATTATTTCCTCTGTCACAACCGTGAAATCATCAACCGCATGGATGACAGCGTGCTGCAACTGATCGGGAGTGCGCCGCAAATACTGCGCCGCGCCAGAGGTTACGCGCCTGCGCCGTTGGTCCTGCACAAAGGATTTTCAGAATTGACGCCCACACTGGCCATGGGAGGCGACTTGAAAAATACATTTTGCCTGCTTGGGCAGGGGCGCGCCATCGTCAGCCAGCATATGGGTGATATGGACAATGCGGCCACACAGCGCGATGTTCGTGACAACCTGGCGCTTTATCGGCAAATATACAGTTTTACTCCAGCGCAGGTGGCGGTGGATGCACATTCTGGCTATTTTTCCACGCGTTTAGGTGAAAAACTGGCGGTAAAACATGGATCAATTCTGCTGCGGGTTCAGCATCATCATGCTCATGTGGCCGCAGTGATGGCCGAACACGGGATGCCGCCTGATGCGCCGCCTGTTCTGGCGGTTGTTCTTGACGGGTTGGGTTTTGGCACGGATGGCACGATTTGGGGTGGAGAATTTCTGCTGACAGACTTTAAAACCAGCACCCGGCTAGAACATTTTCCGGAGGTTGCACTTCTCGGTGGCGACAAAGCCAGCCACCAACCCTGGCGCAATCTATTTACCCATTTGCGCTCTGCTTTTGGACCGGATGACTGGCAAAGCCGTCTTGGCACGTTACCTGTACTTAAAAAGCTGGCCGCTAAACCGCTGCCAATGCTCGATCAGATGATCGAAAAAGGCCTTAACAGCCCCACGGCAAGTTCCGCTGGTCGATTGTTCGATGCGGTTGCCGCATTTCTCGGCGTAAATTTTGAACAGATCGAGTTTGAAGGTCAAGCGGCTATGCAAGTTCAAGCTTTGGCCGAAGCCGCATGGGATGAGGCGGGTTATTATGCTCTCAACGACACCAATTCGTGGCGGAATCTTTGGACCGGAATGATTTCGGATCTCCGCAAAGGCGTATCCAGAAATGTCATTGCAAAACGGTTCCATAACAGTCTGGCGAGGGTGATCACGCAAATAGCAACTGACCTTTCAGAATCAAGCGGAACTGAAAAAATTGTGCTTAGCGGCGGAGTGTTTCAAAACAGGTTGCTTTTGAACGGGGTCAATTCTGCATTGACAAGAAAGGGCTATACTGTGTTGCAGCCGTTTGTCTTGCCTCTAAACGATGGTGGCTTATCTTTGGGACAGGCAGCAATAGCTGCATCAAAAGATTGATACATCAAAATAGAGGCGTCAGGATATTGCGAGGCAGCGCTTTTACAAGAGTTTAATCAATATTGTCTTCCAATAGTTGCCGGACCATTCTGCTATCACGGACTGCACTCTAAATTCTTGACGGTTGCATGGCAGCTATTTGTTCTTGAATTTTGCCAAGTTCCGCCAAGACTTTCAGCGTTTCCATTGCCTCGGTTTCACTTATAATACTCGCAGCAAGCCCAACATGGATAAGGACCCATTTGCCGATGCAGGTTTCCAGATCCGTGTCATTTGCAACGATACAAGTAATATTGATTACACGCCGGGCACCAGATACGTCTACAATCGCCAATTTTTGCGTTCTGTCGGTAATTTCAATAATTTTAGCAGGAACACCCAAACACATTTTTTTTCCTATTTTTATGTTGCCATAATTGAGCCGCACCACCGAAAAAGAGACCTCACCTCTATTCAGAGCACCATCCGTCCAAACCTGCAACGTCCAAAATTTATTTATTTGTGGGCTGCCAAGTTGCCCGGCAATTATTCAAAGAATAGGTTATTCTAAAAATGCCCGGCAGTCAAAATATGCATGCGTGCGCAATTTTATCGGGCCAAATTGCAAACCCACACAACATTTCTAAAATCATTGTCCCGCATATTATTTCAGCGATTTCTTCCGCTTCACATTAGGGCTCCATTGTTGTATTTGCTGGACAATATCTTGGCCGCTCACTGAGCCTAAACCTTTTTCTTTGTATTCCGCCAGCATTTTCACCAAAAGCCCGACAGCAATTTCAACGGCGTTTTCTACTTCGTTGCTCAGTCCTATTTTCATTTCATCAAGGTCAGCTGGCTCACAACCCAATATTCGCAATATTTTTGGCTGTTTAGCGACCTGAGCCAAGAGGCTTAGTGCGCGGATAGGTGTCGCGTAATGTGTGTCAGCAAAATAGTCGCGCAATTGCGACGGTGCCAGACCCGACAGGTCGGGTAATATTGGTTCAAGGAAGTAAATCTGGCCGGGTTCTCCGCCACGGGCATAGGCGTCGACAATGATTAACGCCTCAAACCCCTGCATCAACTCCTGAATCAAGCTCATGCCGCCAATGCCGGTTTCTATGACCTTGACCCACTCTGGTAGTTCCGGGCGCGCCGCCAACCTGTTAGCGACCTCGACGCCAAAACCGTCATCGCCAAGCAATACATTCCCAACGCCCGCGATCAACACTGCTGGTGCGATTTTGTCGGTCTGTTCGCGAGCTTTAGGAAATTCGGGCAATGTCAAAACGCTGGCAGGTTCGGTTTGAAATCCATGTCAATGCCAACCATAACTCGATCTTTTTCATCTTGATTGACGTTGTAACACTCAATCCGTTTGGTGCCGCCTATCTGGCCGCCATGTCGGATATCATAATGACATCCAGAGTGGTGCGGACAAGTTAACGTATATTTGCTTAGGCTTGCAGTTTTAAGTGACGCACCGTTGGTGACACAGGCGGAATCAAAAGCATAAAATTTGCCTTCCATCCGAACCAACAAGAGTATGCGGCCGTCGACATGGCATTCTAGTGTTTTGCCCTCAGCCAGATTATCTGCCACGCTCAACGCCGGCACCCAATGGGGGAAGGAAACCGGCCCACGTTGTGGAGAATCCGCTGGCTTGGCGCCACCACCACCGAATTCGAAATTAAATTCGCTTGGCTCCGCGCGTTCAACGTTTGGCGGCAGCATGTCATAAAGTTCCATTAACGTGTGGATGGCCGGATCAGTTACCACCTGTTCCATTACATCTTCTTTGAAAAGGCGCACCAATCGCCGCAACGCTTCCCGATGGATGGTATCTATCCCTGCCAAAAGAAGAAATACCCGTTCCTTTACCTGCGGAAATGCCAGTTCTTCCATTTCTTGAATCAATCCATTGACGTCCGAAAGCAGGTTTTGCCACTCATCGTTGCTCATGAAGCCAACAAGTTCTTGTGGGTTATCTTGCATTGGTTCAGATTTGGGTAGGTCGGTTTCGGTCATGGGATATCGCTAATATGGGTTGGTGGGCACGGCTTAGTGCAATATGCAAGCATCGCCGCATTGGGAATGGTCATCCCCGTCGCAACATCCATCGGCGCATTCACCGTGGCCTTGGCGGGTTAGGTCGGAAAACGCGTCACCAAACAGTCGTCCCCCTTGTTTCTTGCCGGCATCGGTAAATTTATAGGCCAGGTAAGTCCCCGAAATTTCTTCCAGATGACCTTCGGCCACCAGTTCTTGCAGCGCAGCCGATATTGACGCTGCATCACAGTTAAGAAAAGATTCCATTTCCGCGGGTCGGTAAATATCGCCAAAACCTTCACCCTGAAACCAATAACAAATCGACAAAACTTCTTCGCGGTTGACAAGACGATCAAGCGCCGAACGAGCGCTGGTTTCGGGCATGTGTTGCAAACTTCCATCGCTGCTCATTTACTTAATCTCCGCTAGGATCAGTTAATAGGTGTCGACATTTTGATATCGCCAATCAATTGATTGTGGCACACTTTTGCCAATGGGTTAAGGCTTTTTACTGATAATGGCACGACTTCTAACAAACCTGTTAAGCCATCGCGCACCGCAATGTTGGCATTTGCCGCAATATCCAGAACAATCTTTTTGTCGCTGTCGGCCATTGGATTGCTGCCAACAACTGTCGTTTTTCCAGTTTCTTGATCGTGATGCAGCTCCCTTAAAACCAGATCGCCAACGCTTTCTTCAGGCAATTCCACCTCGATCACTATTAGTTCCTTCGGCCATATTTCGAAATGCTCACCAATGACCAGTAAGTTTTCAATACTTATAATCCCCGTAACGGCTTCGAAAATACGGTCTTGAATCGCAAGAACGTCAAGTTTCCCTCCAATCCAATGGCGACATGTAACCGAGCCTTTGGGCTTGCCACGTTGCACAGCCGAAATTAGCACAATGCGATCATACACTGTGCTGTTTGCTTGAAAATCCTGAACAATAGCGACTGGTCCCCAATTCATTTCCCTGATTTCCACATTATGTTCTGGCCAGACATACTCCTCCAGCCTTTCCATAAGCTCTGGCCCAAGCGGATATCCCTTAATAAACTGATAGTATCCAACAATACCTAGTGCAATTGTCGCCATAATGTTAATCCTCGCGGTTTATAGACCGCAGGCGCAGGTCGTAACTTCACGGGTTATGACTTTATCGGTGCCCTCGACCATAACGTGGGTGGTGCAAGGCATGCAGGGGTCAAAACTGCGTAAGGCACGCAATATATCTATTCCCTTAAAGTCTGTTTCGTCCTTGAAATTGGTTTCCAAAATTGGCGTGTTCATGACCGCCTGTTCGTAAGCACCCGGCGCGCCCCACGGGGTGCGGGGGCATGCATTGACGGTAGAAGGAGTCGAAATCTGGTAATTGGCCAAGACACCTTTTTCGATAACTGCCCAATGGGCGAGGAATCCGCGTCCGGCACCCCAGAAGCCAACGCCGATGTGCTGGCCGTCTTTTGGAATTTCAAACGGTGTGGCCACCTTGGTTTCGCCGCGTTTTATCAGATCTTGCGCTTTGACCCAGTTTTCGATCGTAACCATCAAATTGAATGAAACCGCATAACAACGGGCGCGATTGCGTTCAAATGCGTTCCAAATATCCGGGACGTGCCATTCTGCTTTCATTTCTGGCAGGCCGTCTTTCGCTATATTCATTTGCAGGCTTTTGCCTGTTGACGCGACGTATTTGCTCGGGGGCAACTTTTCTGCCAATGCTGAGATATACACGCGTGCATAAGCGCCCGCCTCAAAAACTTTCCGGTCCCAGGTCGGGGTGCATGACCAGCTATAACGGGCTTTCCAGTCTTGCTTACCGGGCCGCGGAATAGTGGTTTTGTTCCACGGATGATTTGGGCTGATCGGGTTTCCGTTCGGGTCGGTTTTGAACGGGTAATCTTCCCAAGATTCATAAAACGAGTGCTCAACAAACTCTTCGATGCCGACATTAAGGTCAGTTAGACGCGTTGTGACAAGCTTTCCATCCACAGTTGCGCCCGGCGTAGACCAGCGTTTTTCGCCCCATTCATTACAGTTTTTGTAGGATGCATCGTAATAGTCTTCGTGATCCCACTGGCCAAAATCTACCATCGTTGCAGGCAAGCGGCCGAGGTTCTCGTATTCCGGATTTATGTCATACATAAAATCGTAAATATCATCCCAGATCGCAATACAACGTTTTGCATAATCGAAAAATGGCACCAGTTTCAAATAAAATTCGGTCATTGTATTCGTGGTGATTGTCGTCGTGACACCACCCGGAATAATGGTTTCAGGATGCGGATATTTGCCGCCAAGCAACACGTATGCTTCGCGGGCGACCCGGGTCATTTCTAGCGCTTCAAGATAAAGTTTGCCGGTCAGCGGATTAAGATCAGTCATAATATCGCTGATTTTGCTGTAACCATGGGTTTTGCTATACTTTGTCGGTGCACGTTCCGCTGCCACCCATATTTCCGGATTAGTTTCACGAATTAATACTTCGGAGAAGTCCGGCCCCGCAAGAATGAAAATGTGCAGTGGATTGTCATATAAATATTCGCAGCTCAACAGAAGGTTACGAATAACGATACCCAAAGGCGGCGGTTTTATATCTAAGGCCATTTCAATTGCCAATGCGGATGCCGTAGAATGCACGCCTCCACACACGCCACATGCTCGCGAACTGATAAACGCTGCATCTCGCGGATCGCGTCCACGAAGAATAATTTCATAACCACGGAACAAAGTAGCCATCGACGCTGTATCAACGACTTTGCGTTCTTTCAGGTTGACCGTGCTGTGAAATGCCAGTGCACCAGCAACGCGGGTAACAGGGTCAAAATCAACATCGCTCAATTGACCATTTTTGACCGCAATATCTTTCAGATATTCCTCTCGTTCTGCCAGAGTCTGTGTGTTGTAAGAATATGGATTTGGAACACCTGGCTTTAGGTGGGCGTTACCATCTTCATCAAATTCAATCGGTAGATTTTCGAAACACATAGCGATATCTCCGTTGTTTTTATTGATTATTCTCGTTGTTAATTTTGCTCATTTGAACCCTGTGCGACTTCGACAATGGCCGCAAGATTACCGTTTACCTTCAGCAGTCCTGTCAATAATGCACTAAGCGCGCCATTTATTGTGGGTATGTCTTTCGCTAAAGGCATGGTGTTGTCACGTACTTCGATCAATCCACCGGCCAGATTTTTAAGATTGGTTCCTGCACCCCAAAGCGCGTAAATAATGGCCAATAGATAGACCACGAGCGCCAACACGATCGCCAGTGCCACAACTAGAGAAAGTACCAAAAGAAGCTGGGTCATACCATATTCTCCTAACCTTGTTTCGCGCGTTCCGCCAACAAAATGGCGATTGCGGCACTGTGTTCATCCAATCGACCAGCGGTTTCGGCCATGGCGGTACCGACTGCAATCGTATTTTGCAATTCAGGCACCGAGCTTGTGTTTTTAGCAATGCCAACCCCTGCAGCGAGCATCTCTGCAAAATAGCGTTTAATCGATTGTGCGGCGCGCATGGTGCGATGCAGAAGGCCAATTGCCAGTGGCACAATGACGATGATCACAATCAATAGTGTGACCCACCATATCACATAAATAACTGTGGGCAGAGTCAGAGCCGAGGGGTCGATGCCGGAGATATAATCATTAAGAAATTCCATAGCCGTTATTCCTTTTTCGCACTGGCGTCATAACGCGGCTGCGCGACGGCGGCATTGATGGTGCCAACCAGATGCCCGTCTACGGCATCAAGGCCACCGGCAACTGCGCTCAACCCTTCGTTCAATCGCAATACCTGTGGTGTTAAATGACCCGTTTCGGTTTCAATTGCACGCAAGCCTAAACGCAGTTTGGCGAGATAGCTAGTTGGAGTGCCGCCTATAGAACGTAATAAGCCGCTTATTTTTATCAAAGCAATTGCAACGACCAATAAGACGACCAACACCAACGCAGCGGTTAGTAATGTAAGCAGTGCCATTATTTCACCCCCTCTTTTGCATGGTCTATTATACAACCCGGGCAACCTGGGCAGCCGTTGGCGTGAGCCTCAATTTCTATAGCGCAGGCATTAATTTGCAGCGCAGTTGCCAGAATTCGTTCCGCGCCATTATTGATACGATACAATATTGGAATATGGATTGTATTGCTGGCGACACGCTGTCCAGTATCCCAAATTTTTGAAGCAACATTGTCAATATCAGCCGCCGTTTTATGTATTAACCACAACAGTAGCGTCACCACACCAGCTACAACTAGTCCCAAAGCCAAAGACAGCCACCAGACGAAAACGCCTGCTATTTCAGGTGATGCATTCAAGTCAAACAAATTGCTTCCTCCGATAATTTTGGCCAAAATTACTCAGCCTGCGTCTTCCCTATTTTCAGTTGCAACCAAAGCACCCAGAACGGCAGCTGCATTGCCCTTAATCGCCTCCGCGCCACCCAAGAGATGACCTGACACATCAAGAGAAGTATTCAATTTCCAAATTGGCTTGGTGTTTTGCTCAATATCTTCAACAACGCCCAATGCGACTATGGCAAGACTACGAATTCGTCGTGCGGCAACAATAACAGCAATCAGCAGTGCGGCAGCCGCAACGACGATAACTACGCTAATAATCAGCCAAACCAACCACCAAAAATAGATGTCACTGGTTGTCATGACGATGTCTCCTTATACATACGCTGATCGGCACGTTCTTCCGCGGATTTTACCACCGCATGGCCGGAAGCCTGCAATTTATCTTGTTGCTCGTTACCTCCGGGGGAGAATTTTGACCCTGCACTTTGTATTTTCCTGTAAAAATAATGGATACCTTTTGTCAGTTTTCCTGGGGCGTCCACGTGGCCCCAGCCGCTTGGTATGTGGTTGGTTTTATTCCAACGGTTTGTCAGGTTGCCTTTATTTTGCGAAATTCTGCGCAACGGCCGGATAAAACTGCCAACCACACGGCTGGCAGTACCCGATAGCATTTTTCCGGGCGGCGCTTTATAAAACGGTGCAAATGAATCTGGGAAACCCGGCATAGTGCAGCCAATACAGATACCGCCAGTATTCATGCAGCCCCCAGCATGGCCAACCGCACCGCGCGAAGTCATATTACACTGCACAACCGGCCCCCAGCAGCCCAGCTCTACTAAACATTCTTCATCGCCATATTCTTTAGCAAATGTGCCTTCCTCATAGAATCCGGCACGAACACAGCCGCGATGCACGGTGGATTTAAACATCCACGCCGGCCGCCCCAACTCGTCAAATTCAGGTAACGGGCCGACTCCGGCAAGAAACATCAGAACTGTTGCTATTGTTTCAGTAATATTGTCGCCTACCGGCGAGCAACCTGGCACATTTATGACCGGCAATCCAAGCGCGCTGCGGAAATCTTTTCCAAGAAAATCCATTACGCCCATCGCGTGGGTCACATTACCTTGTGCCGCAGGGACGCCACCCCATGAAGCACAGGTTCCAACCGCTATAACCGCCGCCGCTCCGGCTGCAAGGTCTGACAATAGATGTGCTGTTGGATAAGGCTGATGGCTACCGTCTTCTTGTTCCATACGGCCCATCGCAGACCAATATCCGCCGAATTCCGCAGCGATGCCCTCATCCGCGATTGATCCTTCATAGAGCACAACATAAGGCGCATCCAATTCACCGCGCCCCGCCTGGTGATAAGGTTCCATAAACTTGTCACCAGATTCAACGTCCAGTACAGGGTGATGAATGATAATTTTTGGCAAGCCAGGTATGCGTTGAAGCATGAGTTGTTCAACGCTTGGATTCTTTGCGCCGACGGCCGCAATCGAACAACCATCGCAACTCATCCCCGCCATCCAGAAGGCATGCACTTCTTTGATCGGGCCCATTTCATTCGAAAATGTACCGATGTGATCATTGGTTAATGGTGTTAATCCGTTTAACGCCATAGCGAAAAATCCCGTTTCC
This sequence comes from Paracoccaceae bacterium, assembly GCA_029938175.1. Lineage (GTDB taxonomy): Bacteria > Pseudomonadota > Alphaproteobacteria > Rhodobacterales > Rhodobacteraceae > NORP23. The sequence goes on from JAPYON010000020.1 coordinate 19,886, forward strand.
TGTTATTGCAATTCCCGTTGTCGCAACGGGAATTCCCGCAACAAAATTATCGTTTTTCACCAGATTCAAACTGGTGATTCAGGTTAATGTACAGATTGACCTTAGGATAAGGTCAACAATTACTTTTAAAACCCAGTGAAAAACTTGCATTAACCAGCAGCAAGGCAATCGCATTTTTGCAACAACGCCTTACATATGCAGGTGCCATTTTTATCCGTAGGTGTATTAAAAAGTTCCAGCGAGCGTGCCTGAAGATCGTCGCGTTGCCCTTGCAATATGCTAAGGGTCTCTTCTTTTTCGCGCAGCTTTTCGTCTAAAATTCCCAGCAACCGACTACGAATAGACTGATCGTCAGCGTTATTCTGAAACAAGTTCTGAATCTCTGGAATTGATAATCCGATAGCCCTTAATCCCATAATGTCACGGGCGCGCCTTTGATCATCGCAATCATAGACCCGATAATCGTTGGCCAATCGCCCCGAGGGAACAATTAGTCCTTTTTTTTCGTAATGTCGTAACGTTTTGGTCGTTATGCCAAGTATTGACGCCAACTCTCCAATTCGCAACGTTGTCCAGTTGCCGCTAGATTTTTTCATATCTTTTCCCCAATTGTGACTTACGCAGGTATAGGGGCTTTCATTTCGGTAATTTTTTTGGCCATATCACGAATCGCGTTAGTTCCCGCACAGTTCGGTGCATAATCTATCGGGGACAGCGCTTTTCGTTCTGCTTCCATAAATTGCTCTTCATTGGGGACGGTTCCCAGAATAGGCATACCATGTTTTTCACAATATTCTTCGATCGCCTGCTGGTCGGCAGCGTTTCGGACTTTGTTTGCAACGACATAGACAAGCGGTATTTTCAACTCTGCGGCAAGTGACCAAACGCGTGATGCAGCTTCCAAGGATCGATAATAAGGTTCTGCAACGATTAGCATCATGTCAACATTACGCGCAGTTCCGCGTTTTAGATGCTCCAGTCCAGCCTCCATATCGGTGATCGTATGCTCGCCATAGTCGGTCATTTCGGTAATCAGGCCGCGCACAGCGCGGTGCGAGGCACACATGCAGCCACTTCCGGCACTGCCTTCAGGCGGCGCACCAATAATTACAAGTTTGATGTTTTCTGGTGCTTGTGCGGCAAACTGGTCAATGAGGGTGTCCTGCGATATCGTCATCTCAAGACGTGACGTGCCGTCGGCTAATTTCAAAACATTGCCTTCGGCATCTTTTTTTAGCGTCATTATGTTTGTGGGAATGCTTCTAATTCTTGATGTAGCATCTCGGTCAATGCCCAATGTTAAGGCCAAATTGGGGTTTGGATCACCGTCAATTGCCAAAACCTTAATACCGCTTTCGGCCAATATTCGTGTCAGCGTGCCAACAACCGTTGTTTTCCCTGACCCGCCTTTTCCTACAGTAGCAATTCTCATGTCATTTTCCCCTTTTATATCGCGAGACGGTGTCTATATTTTTCAAATATGTTGACTGCACAGGCAAATTCTTGGCTACTAAGACATAATAATTGCAATTAGGAGTGCATGTGTCAAATAGTGCAGCACCAGCGGACAGCGTCGAGAAGTTGGCAAAGGGACATGCTGACACCGAACAATCGCGTATGCCTGTGACCATTCTTACCGGTTTTCTTGGTTCGGGAAAAACGACGTGTCTAAACAGTTTCCTGCGCTCGCCACTTGCCGCCAATACCGCTGTTTTAATCAATGAATTTGGGGAAATTGATATTGACGGCGCTGTTTTGTCAGCCAGTTTGGCGGACGGGTCAAAAATGGTGACATTGCCAAATGGATGCGTGTGTTGTGCCGTTCAGGAAGACCTTGTAGATGCGTTGTTGGTCCTGGCAAATCGATCAACTGACCCAGTCGAAAAAATTGGAAGATGTATAATCGAAACCACGGGATTGGCGAATCCGGGTGCGATTATCAGTGGTGCAGGGCATGATCCACGCTTAATAGCGACAATACTTATCGACCAGACCATTACCGTTTGCGCTGCAGATCGATTGCAGGATCAGCTGGTTAGGTTTGAAGAAGTCGGGCGCCAATTAGGGATTGCAGATAGGGTAATTGTTACCAAAACCGACCGGATTTCTGACGAAGAGAATGTTAAAATTAGTGAAATTATTGCGCGATTAAGCCCGTTGGCCAAAGTCCAAATTGCGGTGAATGGCGCGCTTGACTCAGGAATTTTCATGCGCCCGCCGGAAGCAGACGGTGCCGCCATTATTGAGATGGCCCATGCGGAGCATCACCACCATCATTCGGCAGCCATTCAATCGTTTTCCGTTCATTTGACTGAAGATCTCGATTTGGGACGCTTCAAAGACGTTATGTCCTTTTTAATCATGCGCCACGCTGAAAATTTGCTTCGAATTAAAGGTGTCCTAAAGTTTAAAGGCGAAAAAATGCCAAGACTTATTAATGGTGTCCACGATGTTTTTTCTTCTGTCCTTATTCCAGAACTGAAACTTCATACGAATAAATCGGGCTCGATTGTATTTATTGGTATTGATCTTCCTGAAGCGATCATTCGAACAGATCTGGAATATTGCCAAGCAATTTGACCCAAAAATTATTGATCTGGCATACCAAGGGTGACTTCGCAATGGCGAGGCTAGTTCACACAACTGATTCGTGAAGTCTTGGGTAAAACACATTGTTCCAGATCATAAATATTGTGAATTCGCGGCGAATAGATCTATTTGTACTAATTTTACTGATTTCCCATAACCAATCTAACCGAAGCCGACCTCTGAACCAAAGATTCATATTCGGATTCACATTTTGTGCGAAAAAGTCAGTATACCTTGACCCGAGGGAAAGGTTTGCGTTTTAACAATGTCAAAAAACATCCTGCGTCGCCGATAGATTCCGTAAGAATTGATCATGTTTAGATGATGCTGAATCGCGATAAATCGACACATGTTCTTAGGGAAAGCTCAAAGAGACTGACTTTGCAGTATAATTTTTCTTTGGTTTGTTTCCGAAAGGGCGAATTCAGTCGAAGTTACGGCGTTAAAAAACTGGGGCCGCCAAAATTCTAATAGGGAGAGTACGAATGAAAATTATTTTAAGATTGGCTTTGGCCATTATACTTTCTGTAGGTATCACCAATGTCGCGTTGGCCGACGAAATAACCGTGATGGACGACGTGGGACGTGAAGTGCAGGTAATGCATCCGGTCAGTCGGGTCGTTACTTTCAACACATACAACACAGAGTTTTTCCGTGCTATTGGCGGGCAGGACGTTTTGGTAGGCATGGCAGCCGATACTAATGGGTTGACCAATTATTGGCCTGGGCTTGGCGACGAAGTCATTGCCGGACAGAACCAGCGTGAACCAAATTATGAAGCTATCGTCGGGCGTAATCCTGACTTGGTGATTTTTCCCCGTAACGGCGCATGGGAAAATGCCGTTGAAAAGCTGGAGGCATTTGGTATCCCTGTTGTTGTGATTACCGGTTGGGACGTGAACAAATTTACCGACAACGTCAACATGATTGGTGCTTTGGTTGGCAAAGAGGAGCGAGCTAAAACGCTCAACGAATACCACGCCAGATACACAAATTTGATTTCTGAACGGTTGGAAGGTGTAGAGCCGCGTACTATCTATTTTGAAAAAAAAGTGGACTTCACAACATCGGTGCCTGGCTCAGGATGGCATGATATGCTGACTCAAGCCGGTGGTCGGAATATTTTCGATGATATCGATATTGCCACCCAATCACAAAGCAAAGGCAACAAGCATCAATTGGACATTGATCCTGAAGCCATTTTGTTGCGTAATCCGGATATTGTTATCAAACAAATCGGCACAGACTTTGTTCCTCCAAGCCAAGAAGACATGGCAGCCGCAATCTCTGCCATGGCAGCGCGGCCCGGCTGGAGCGAGATGAGTGCAGTTCAAAATGATCAGGTCTTCGTCATGAGCTATTTCATAGCGGGCGGCATGTCAAAATTGATTGGCAAGCTCTATATCGTTAAATGGCTATACCCTGAACTGTTCGAAGATATGGACCCGGATCAAGTCGCGCAGGAATGGATCGAGGTATATCAAGGTGTCGAGTATCCCGGACCGCACGTCTATATCCGAAGCTAAATAGCGGTAGCGACTATGTCTTTGATGACCCGCGGCCTTTATCAGGCTGCGGGTCATTGCTTTGGGGAACAGCCTTTAAAGACACAACAAAGGGCACGTTTTTGACTTCATCTAAATGGGCTTCAACGCCGTATATCTCGCGGATACTTTCTGTGGTCATCGTTTCCGCCCATCTTCCATGCGCATATCGGCTACCTTGTTTAAGCTGCACAACACTGTCAGAAAAACGCGACGCAAGGTTCAAATCATGAATAGCGACAATCACTGTCAAGTCTTGTTGCTTTTGAACTGATCTCAAAAGCGAGGCTGTCTCCAACTGGTTCCTCAGGTCAAGCGCGCTCGTTGGTTCGTCCAGCAACAATATTCGGGCTCTTTGTGCAACCACTCTCGCCAACAACACTCTTTGCTTTTCTCCACCGCTTAGTTCGTGCATTGGCGTAAAGGCATATTTATCCAGGCCGAACTGTTCAATGGCATCAAATACAATATCTTCGTCACATTGTTTAAGCCAATAGCCGATATGGGGCGCTCGGCCGATCTTGATCGCGTCAATCACTGTTATTGCAAGGTTTAGCGCAGGTGACTGCGGAACATAAGCAAGCATCCGTGCCAGCTCTTTTCGTGAATATTGGTGCAGCGGCCGGCCATCAATTTCTATGGCGCTCTCGTCAGATCGCAAAATCCGGCTTAAGCATTTTAGAAAGGTGCTTTTTCCCGATCCGTTCGGCCCCACCAAACTGACTATCGTTGATGGTTCAATGTCCAGATTTATGTCATTTAATATTGGCTTGTTGCCATAGCTGAAATTCAAATTACTGACGCGGATCATGAAAAATAATCCTGTTTTTTGCGCAATATCAGGTGCACAAACATTGGCACGCCGATATAGGCCACCACAATGCCAACCGGAATAATTACCGGCGAAAATATCGTTCGACCAATAGCGTCAGCCGCAACCAGTAACAGTGCGCCAATAACCCCTGCAAAGGGAATTAGATACCGGTGATCGTTACCAATGATAAAGCGCGCGATATGTGGGGCTACAAGACCCACAAAGCCGATAACACCGGTAAAACTGACTACACTAGCCGTCAATAAAACAGCTAATATTACTGTCACAATTCGGACTTTCGAGATTGCATAGCCCAAAGAGGTCGCAACTTCTTCGCCTTGATTTAAGGCGTTATAACACCACGCGTATTTATACAAAAATGGAAAAGTAACGCCAAACATTGCCAGAATAATAAACACTTCTTCCCAACTGCTTTCGTTGAGAGTGCCGAATGTCCAATGAACGATCACGGTCAACTGTTCCTCGGTGGCTATAAATTGTGTGGTATTGGTCAATGCACCGAAGAAATAAGTCAGCGCAATTCCTGCCAAAATTAGTGTGGTCGACTGTGCGCCACGGACAAAGGAAATCATCAGAACCAGCGCCGCACAAATCAGGGCAGAAACGAACGCAAAAAGGACCACCCAGTAACTGCCGCCCGCGACCAGATCCAGTCCCATCAATACTGCAACAGCAGCCCCAAAACCGGCGGCCGGAGAAATACCGATTGTAAAAGGGCTGACCAACGGGTTACGCATTATTCCTTGCATCACGACACCCGCTATCGCTAATGACGAGCCGCCCGCCACGCCAAGTGCAATTCGTGGTAGGCGCAATTGTAAAATAATACTGCGTTCTATCCTAGATATGTCCGGAAAAAGCTCGTTAGGCACAAAATGGTCGATAACAATTTTAAAAACCTGAATTACCGATGTATTTTTAACACCGACTGACGCCGCGATTGCCGTAAACCCGATGAGAACAAGCATTACAAAACCGATTTTTCCAATCTGCCATTTGACTTGGACTTTATATAACGATCGCAATTGGTTCACGGGTGCTCCTCAATACTAATACGAGTTGAGATGACTTACTTTAGATGGCACATGCGATTTTAGCAATTAATTGATCAATCCAAAACTTCAAATTAAAGCTGTGTGCCGCCTAAGGCTGGATTGGCCTTTGCTCCATCGGGGCGCGGTACACTTATTGGCAAAATCAATCTACTGTTGACATAGTGGGGGATATATTGGGGGATGTAATTAAGTCCCTGCTTTTTAAGCATTTGTTTAATATGTATTAAATCAAATTTTTTGGTGCGGGCGGGGGGACTTGAACCCCCACGGCCATACGGCCAACAGATTTTAAGTCTGGCGTGTCTACCTATTCCACCACGCCCGCATCTTCAGTCGCGGAAAATAGCCGCTCGTTCGGGATTGTAAAGCAC
>JAPYON010000116.1 GCA_029938175.1 Paracoccaceae bacterium
GGCCGCGATGTTCTCCATGCCGATGTCCATCATATATTCCAGCGCCACGCCCATACCGATGATCTGGACGATCGCGGGCGTGCCTGCCTCGAACTTATGCGGAGGCGTGTTGTAGGTAATCACGTCCTTGGTCACATCACCGATCATATCGCCACCGCCCATGAAAGGGCGCATTTCGGCCTGGCGTTCAGATTTTATATAGATCGCGCCGGAACCCGACGGGCCATAGAGCTTATGCCCCGTGACCACGTAAAAGTCGGCATCCAGATCAGCAACATTCACCGGCATATGCACGGTTGATTGCGAGCCGTCAACGCACACCACAACCCCTTGGTCGTGGGCCGCCTTGATGATCGGTTTGATGTCAACAACCGTGCCCAGCACGTTGGACATATGAGTGATCGCGATCATTTTGGTCTTGGGCGAAATCGCGTCAATTACAGTCTGTGGATCAAGTGAGCCATCCTCGGCGATGTCTACCCATTTCAGAACAACGCCCATGCGCTCGCGCAGGAAATGCCACGGCACGATGTTGGCGTGATGCTCCATCACCGAAAGAATAATCTCGTCGCCCGCTTTCAAGTTGGGAACAGCCCAACCATAGGAAACGAGGTTCAGACCCTCGGTCGCGCCGGATGTAAAAAGGATTTCTTCTTCGCGTTCTGCGCTCAGAAATTTTTGCACAATCCCGCGTACTGCCTCGTATTTGTCGGTCGCAAGGTTCGACAGGTAATGTAGCCCGCGATGTACGTTTGCGTATTCTTCAGAGTAACCACGCGTAACCGCATCAATCACTACCTGAGGCTTTTGCGCGGATGCACCGTTATCCAGATAAACCAGAGGTTTTCCATGGATTTTGCGCGACAGGATCGGGAATTCCTTGCGGATTTCGCTAACGTCATACATTCGGGATTATCTCCATAACTGGCAGGCCAAGAAATCCTGCCACAACAGCTGATATAACACTTGCTATAAGGAATGCCGCCACGGCGATGGCAAATCCCAGAAACAATTTTTTAGTATCGAACAACTCGGACCAGAACAGAGCGGCAGCGTATGGCGCCCAAAATGCCGTGAACAGGATGATGAGCAAGCCAATAAGCCCAAACATCAACATCACTAGAATCGTAAGTCCAAACAATAACTGAAGTATCAGATTGTACCAAACAAAGACCTTAACGACGTCAAAAAGCTGAACGTTGAAACTAATTCTTTTAGCCAGAAACACTGTCACCTGCGCGATCACAAATATGCGGATGAACTGGAATGCCACGTCTATAAACGGCATATTGAAAGTCATAGTCCAGTCACTGATTAGCGCGCGGCTTACAAAACCGAACATTAGGTATTGCGATAGAACGCTGACAACAGCCAGCAAAAGCGCCCCCAAAAATACAACTTCCGAGGGCGGGCTAACGTCTGCAATATATCGGGCAGCGACGCGTGGCTGGAAGATACTCTCCCGAACCAAAGCAAATAGTGATTTAGGCATTCAGATTACTCCGTTTGCCCTTAGATATAGCGCCCAGAACATACCTACAATACATAGCAGCGAAAGAGATGCAAATAATGGGGTAAACCGTTTGAATCCATGTGCCGAAGTGGCACCTGCCGAGACGAACCAGATATATGGCAGCAATCCCAGCCATAACGGGGCCAAAGATAACGCCTCGCTGGAAAGGAAGGGAAGTGTATCCTCCATCGAAGCCATGCCAGCTGTCAGTATCGCGGCCAGCACCACGAACGGGGCGGATACGAATGAACCCCAGAACACGCCCGCGCGCGTGTCTTTCAGGCTGCCGGTGCCACCAAAGGCGCGCATCGGAGGGGCATTCAGCCAACAGCTCTTCTATTGTTGATCTCATATCAAATAAGGATCGGGCGATACGAACAGAAACGCTGGGGCGCAGGTTTGCTGCTTTGTTGCTAATGTCTGTCATATTAATATTCACCATGATCAAATCCTCGTTATTGAGTTAAGACCAAGATGGTTCACAAGTTTGACCTAAATGGGGCAGGACTTGGACTATATTAAGCTATATCGCTGCAATAAAGATAACTCCAAAAATGCCTGCAAAAACAAGGGCTATGACGCAAGAAACCCGCATAGCACTGCTGAATTCCTTGGCTTCTGCCAACATTGCGCCCCAAATTCGCAGGATTGCAAGGGTCAAAACCACGTTTAAACCGCCCAATAAAAGCGTGCCGGTATCCCCACCAATTTGGATAAAAACACTTGAAAGCATGGCTTTGGCAATTAACACCGGACTAACGACGGAAAGTGCCCAGAAGAGGGCGTGGCGCGCGGGTTTGTTGCCGTTGGTCGCCCCGAAAGGCTTGGCGATCAGATGCGAGGCCCATGCGACTCCGTAAAGAACCAGCGGCAAAAAGAACATCACCACGAAGAACCACATGATGATTCCAGCGGCCATGCTTTGGTCTGGCGTTTGCGACAGGTCGGTTGCAAACAAGCGCGGCAAGAAGCTGAGAAAGATCACGAAACAGCCGAAGACCAGCAGCGCCAACAGACCCTCTTCGCCCGGATTTTTGTCCATTTGTTTGCGCATGGAGGTCCGAAGGCCGCCATATGCGTTAATGATTTCGGGTAGAAACCCGCTACCTAGAAAGCCCATATCAGTCCCTATGCCGTTCCATCCAGCCAGCAAGTCGGCCGCGGATGTCGTCGGCCAATGCCTCGTCCTCAATTTCCTGAATGCTTTCGTCCATGAACGCCAACACCAGCATATCCTGCGCCTGCGCCTTGGGGACGCCGCGCGAAGTCAAATAGAACAAAGCAGTTTTATCGACCGCACCACAGGTGGACCCATGCGAGCAGATCACATCGTCGGCGTAAATCTCCAACTCGGGTTTAGCAAGGAACGTACAGTCGTCGTCCAGCAACAAGCCTTGAGCAATCTGGTAACCGTCCGTTTTCTGCGCGTGGGAATGCACAAGGATCTTCCCCTGAAACACGCCCGTCGCGCCATTCCGCAGAACTTTCTTGAAAACCTGACGGCTTTCGCAATTCAACGCATCATGGGTCACAAACACCGTGTCGTCGTGATGAAACACCCCGTCGCCAGCACTTGCGCCGGAAACCGTGGCAAACGCATCGTCGCCGGTGAACTCGATCACGGCCTCGTTGCGGGTTAATGCACCATTAACGGTCAGCGTGAAACTTTTGAAACGGCTTTCGTTGCCAAGACGCGCAAACATATGAGTCGCGGCCAGACGCTCATGGTCCCGTCCCTGAGCACGCACATGGTGGAAGGCCGCACCGTCAGAAATCTCGACCTCAAGGCAAGAGTTAAACCGCGCCGCCGCCGGACCATTTTCCAGCAACGTGACGTCCGCACCTTTTTCCAGCTTGATGATAGTGTGCACCATCACATCAGCCGCATCGGACGTGCGCACATAGCGTAGCGCAATGGATTTCGCGGCTTTGCCAGTCACTCGGATCACCAGACCTTCAGTAGCGCGGGCCGTGTTCAATGCCGCCATAGGGCGCGAAACGGGGTTCTGGCCGTTGGCCTCTAAGGCACCGTAAATGTCACTCGCCCAGTGGATGTCTTTAGACATGGCGGATGCAAGTGTTTCGATCTCGACACCCTTCATCGTCAGATCATCCGACAGTTCGGCATTCAGAATACCGTCCACAAATACCACAAGCAGTTTCTCGACATCACCAAAAACTGGCGCTTCGTCGGTGGTCAGCATCGCAGCAGGTTTCGCAGGCTCCAGTAATCGCGCAGGATTAGTAAATTTCCAATACTCGTCTCGTCGAACCGGCGCACCGTTTGCCCGCAGCGTAGCCAATGCCCGCGCACGTGCATCAGACGCCCATTTCCCCTCGCCTTCGGGCGCAGGATAGGCGGCAATCAACGCCTCGGTTGCGTCCACTTTGTTTGCAGCGAGCGCCATTACGCCACCTCGTTCAGCAAATCAGCATAGCCGTTGTTTTCGACCTCAAGCGCCAGCTCCGGCCCACCGCTTTTGATAATTTCGCCATCTGCCATGATATGTACCACGTCCGGCGTGATGTGATCCAGCAGACGTTGGTAATGGGTGATAACAAGGAACGAGCGTTTGCCGTCGCGCATCGAGTTCACACCCTCGGCCACAAGTTTCATCGCATCGACATCCAGTCCGGAATCCGTTTCATCCAGAATGCACATCTTTGGCGCAAGCATCGCCATTTGCAGAATTTCATTACGCTTCTTCTCGCCACCCGAGAAGCCAACGTTAACCGGACGCTTAAGCATGTCTGCGTCAATCTTCAGCTTTTTGGCTTCAGCACGCACGAGCTTGAGGAATTCCGCCGCGTTCAGCTCCTCCTCGCCACGTATTTTGCGTTGTGAGTTCAGGGCCGTGCGAAGGAACGTCATGTTGCCAACACCGGGAATTTCGACCGGATACTGGAACGCAAGGAAAAGCCCAGCAGCGGCGCGTTCCTCTGGCTCCATGTCCAGTAAATCGGTCGCGTCGAGCGTGGCCGAGCCTTCGTCCACTACATACCCACCCTTGCCCGAAAGCACATAGGACAGGGTCGACTTACCGGAACCGTTCGGTCCCATAATTGCGTGCACTTCACCTGGTCCGATATCCAGATCTATACCTTTAAGGATTTGTTTATCTTCGTCTTCAAGCGAGGCTTTCAGGTTCTTTATATTCAACATTTTGTTTAGTCCTTAGTACGCGGCGCTCGGCCGTTTAAATTCATTGACGAGCCTTAGCCCACCGACCCCTCAAG
>JAPYON010000117.1 GCA_029938175.1 Paracoccaceae bacterium
CTACAATCGCGGGGGCTGGGTCATTATCTACCAAATCGGCAGCGAATTCTTTATCAGCCGCCGCCTCGGGATCCTCGTCCTCGTCTTTCAACGGAACGCCAGTGTCTTTGGCATCCAAAATTTTGTTGAATTTGTCTTTAACTTTTTTCGTGCCCGCCCCGACCGGATTCATTATATCTTTGACGTCATCCAACCCGCTCGCCATGTTTTTGAAATCAGCGGTGATATCCGACATGCCGGATGCGTCGGCCGCATCCTCCATCGAGCGCTGAAACTCGCGCGCCATAGTTTTGGCTTTTCCCACATACCGTCCAACAGTACGGAACATGCCCGGAAGATCCTTGGGGCCGACAACGATCAGCGATACAACGCCAATCACCATTAGCTCGGAAAAGCCAATATCAAACATGAACTAAGCCTTCTAGTTAAATTAGGCTTCGTCTTTTTCAGCCGTAGGTGTCACGTCAACAGCTTCTTCGGAAGCCGCTTTTTCAAGCTCGTCTTTGCCTTCGGAAACACCGCGCTTAAAGCTGGTGATTCCTTTTCCGACTTCGCCCATCAGGGACGAAATCTTGCCGCGGCCAAAAAGAACCAGCACCACAACGGCGATAAGTAGAAGGCCTGGAAGGCCAATGTTATTCAGCATTTTAATGCTCCCTTAAGTTTTTTCGGTTAGCTCCGATTATGCTCTGTTCGTACGTCTTTTATTAACTAACGCACAGGTATTCAAACCCCAAATAAGCAGTCCAACCAAAAATTTGAAGATGTCGCAGATATTTAAGCGGATTTTTGCTTTACACATGGGAAAACAAAACAGCGATCCCGACGCATGGACAACCACAACGGAGTGCCGTCTTTGGGCAAGAATACCCCGGGGATTGCGGCTGTGAGAGTGGAATCGTCGCAATCCATCCGCAATTCAACCAGACTTTCGTTACCAAGGAACCGCGCCCGTTGAACCACGCCGCGCGCCGGAACGCCATCGGTGGACGTTTCATTCGGACCGGTGCCGTTGCGGTCAAAGTCTATTTTTAAGTGCTGCGGGCGAATAACAATCTCGACATCGGTGTGATCCTGCAAGGCTGGCGTAAAAAACAGGCCAAACGGAGTTTGCGTCTGGAAATTCTCGGCCACGCCCAAAATTACGTTCACATCTGAAAAAAACGCCGCCGCCTCACGGTCTTTAGGGTTGTTGTAAATATTGTAGGGCGCGCCTATTTGCACGATTTTACCGCCGCGCATCAATGCAATCTGGTCAGCCATCCGCATGGCTTCCTCAGGTTCGTGTGTAACTAGCAACACCGAGGTGCCTTCCTCTTTCAGGATATGCAGGGTTTCATCACGGATACCGTCACGTAGACGGTTGTCCAGGCCGCTGAACGGCTCGTCCATTAGCATTACGTTTGGTTTGGGCGCCAATGCGCGCGCCAGCGCAACACGCTGTTGCTCGCCTCCTGACAGCATGTGTGGGTACTTGTCGCCGTAGTTGATCAACCCGACACGTTCCAGCATCACTGTGACCGCGGGCTCCTTACCCGAGCCTTTCAGCCCGAAGGCAACGTTCTGGGCAACCGTAAGATGGGGAAAAAGGGCAAAATCCTGAAACATCAACCCAATCGAGCGTTTTTCCGATGGCAAATGGTGCTGGTTATCCGAGATCACCTGCCCATCCAGCAACACCCGCCCGCTGTCTTGACGATCCACACCCGCCGCAATCCGCAGCGTTGTGGATTTGCCACACCCCGAGGGACCAAGCAAGCACGTCACTTGCCCCGGCTGCAAACTGATTGACAACTCATCCACGACCTTTCGACCGTCGAACGTGCGGGTAATGTCCTCAAGAACGAGTTTAGCGGTTTGGCTCAAACGCAGGCTCCTGCCATGTATCCGATAGTTTTAATCGGGTATTAGCAACAGGATCACGCTGGGGCAACCCTTGCTAGCAGCAACTTGAAACGCCAGCGCTAGAATTCTTTCCAAACGGAATGGCGCTGCCACAGCCCTCGAACAGGCCAAGATGCGCATCAAACGAGCCAGTGAATTCGAAATGCGTCGCGAAACGACTATCAGCGAGCATCAGGTAAGTGTTGCCACAGACCGGATGATCCACCCCGACACGAAAGCGGTGACCCTTGTCGAGATTGAAGAACTCGGGCGCGTTTTCCATTGTACCTTTATATTTGGCCGAGTGTCCGTAATCTTCACAAGCCGGCTCCAACCCGTCCAGCTTGAACAGGCGATAGGTGGCGGAATGAAACCCAATACCCTCCAGTTTTTTTTCAATCTCGGGGTTTTCAATAGTCAACACCCGGTCTTCGACCAACCGTGGATCATTGAAACCCGTCTTCTTCGCCAAATTCTCGAAATCGTTCCAGTAAAGTGCCCCGCTTAAACATTCGCCATACAGCACCGGATCGTCCAGCAATTCGTTCGGTACGCGGCGGTCGGAGTAAACGTCCGAGAAATACATCTCGCCGCCCGGTTTAAGCAGACGGTAAACTTCGCGCAGAACCGCTTCTTTGTCGGGGGACAGATTGATAACGCAATTTGAAATGATGATGTCGAAACTACCATCCTCAAGTTCCAGTTCATCGAGTTTTTCAATGTAACCCTTGTGGAACTCTACATTCGGGGCAGCATAACCAAAAGCATCGGCGTGAAAATCAACGTGGCGGCGGGCAACGTCAAGCTGCTCGTCTGTCATATCGACTCCAACAACGTATCCCTCCGGTCCGACTAGCCCTGCCAACGCATAAACATCGCGCCCCGAGCCGCTACCTAGATCAAGGATACGCATCCCCGTCAGATCCTGCGGCGCCACCAGCCCGCAGCCGTAATATCGCGCCAGAACATCGTCATGGATTTTCGAAAGAACCGCCTTGAGGTAGTCGGGCATATCTTCTGGTGTACAACAGGCGTTGGTCTGCAGGTCTTCGGACCCTTGCAAAACCTTACCATAATAATCCCGAACGACTTCGTGTTTCATTGATCTGTCTGCCTCATAATAAATGATACCAAAATGTTATAGTGGGCTTTACTGCTTCACAAATTACAATATCATGTAGTTATGCAATCGTTACATCGTCGTGTTCACGGCCCCGCCGTCCAACAAGATGTTTTGCCCGACAATAAAGCCCGCATGCTGCGAACACAAGAATGCACAGGTCGCGCCGAATTCAGTCGGAGTGCCATAACGGCGTGCAGGAATGGTGGCCATGCGTTGGGTGGCAGCCTCGTCCATAGTGATGCCTTGTGCATCGGAAACGCCTTTATCCAGACTGACAGCTCTGTCCGTTGCATGGATGCCCGGTTGCAAATTGTTTATCGTCACACCACTTGGCGCAACCTGACGGCTGGTGCCGCCGACATATCCGGTCAATCCAGCACGTGCGGCGTTTGATAATCCCAGAACAGGAATCGGTGATTTCACAGATTGCGAGGTGATGTTAACGATCCGTCCCCAGCCCTTTCCCATCATGCTTGGCAAAACTGCTTTCATCAGGGCAATCGGTGTTAGCATATTGGCATCCAGCGCCTTAATGAAATCTTCACGGTCCCAGTCAGACCACATCCCCGGAGGGGGGCCACCAGCGTTGTTCACCAGAATGTCAGGGTTTGGACAAGCCGCCAAAACCAACGCTTGCCCTTCGGCAGTGGTAATATCGCAAGCGATCGATGTAACCGAGACACCATATTTAGTCGCAATCTCTTGCGCCGACTCAATCAGCGGGCCTTCGGTGCGTGCGTTGATAACAAGGTTAACGCCTGCCTCGGCCAAAGCCTCGGCACAACCGCGCCCCAACCCTTTGGAGGCCGCGCACACGATGGCAGTTTTGCCCTTGATCCCTAAATCCATAGCCTTTTCCTTAAGTTAACCACAGGTCACGCGTGTGATGTGGCCAGCCACATCAAGATAGAAGTTTGTCCGCAATGGATCGTATTCCATTGTAATTACCTGATCCACACCGATAATCCGCACCGGTCCGGTAATTTCAACTGCTGTAATAATTGTTTGGGATTGACCCACCATCCACTGCAACGTGGTCGAGTTGCAAGCCTGCACCTCGACAAGCATATCCTCGGCGGCCTGCGTTGCGATCTCGTCTACTTCCCTAAAGTATTCGGGGGTTGTGGGCGCACAAGCCTGCAACAGAAATGCGGTCGAGACAATGCCAACGCCACCCATTTTAAAATTAATCATAATCTGCTCCTGAATTAACCTTTGTATCGCGTGATACTAACGAAATACGAAGACCCCGCCAACTGAAATCTTGCTCTTTACCGCGCCCTGCCCTATATCGCGGGCATGTTAGATAATGCCCAAACACACCCCGAAATAGCGCGCCGCCGGACCTTTGCAATCATCTCGCATCCCGACGCTGGTAAAACGACGCTGACCGAGAAATTCCTGCTGTTTGGCGGGGCGATCCAGATGGCCGGACAAGTGCGGGCAAAGGGCGACGCGCGGCGCTCAAGATCAGATTTCATGCAAATGGAAAAGGATCGCGGGATATCGGTTTCGGCCTCAGCCATGTCATTCGAGTTTCGCGATTTCTGGTTTAATCTAGTCGACACGCCGGGCCACTCGGATTTCTCAGAGG
>JAPYON010000001.1 GCA_029938175.1 Paracoccaceae bacterium
GTTTTTGTCCAATAGCCCGCGACGCTGAGCAGCAGCGATACAGATCACGAGATCTAGATCATGTTCTTTGCCCAGTGCAGTCCACTGTTCCTGAATCTGGCGATCATCCTGTGGCGGGACCGAAAGGCGTGTGCCCACGTTAACCCCGTCATGATAGAAGAACACTCGCGATACCTCATGGCCTTTGGCCAATGCAGCTTTTACAAAGTTATAAGCTGAATCAGACGCTTGGTGCTGATACGGCCCTTCTGAAACTACGATTCCGAATTTCACGTCAATTCACCCCTTAGAAGTGTACGTGGGCCGAAGCGTTCATCGTTTTACGAGAACCGGTCCATGTATCAATGTGGTGCTTAGTAAACGCGAGGTCAGTCATTTCGAAGAAACGGCTCCAGCCGATACGTTCTATCCATTCACCTACACGCTCCCAATGCTTGGCGTCGGCTTTGTAGGCGTCCAGAATCTTGCGAACCACTTCGCGAACTTCCGGCCAATGTGGCGGGTTGTTTGGAAGGTTAGCCACTGCAAGTTTGTGGAATGTAGGCTTGGAGCGCGCGTTCGAGTGCTTACCACCAACCCAGATAGCAATTTTCGTGCTTTCTGCGGAGTTGATCTGCATAGGTGGGCATGGAGGGTAACAAGCACCGCAACATACACATTTCTTCTCGTCGATTTCCAGCGAAGGCTTGCCGTTAACCATAGCTGGGCGAATAGCTGCAACCGGGCAACGCGCAACAACTGCTGGACGTTCACATACGTTACCAACCAGATCGTGGTTGATTTTAGGTGGTTTGGTGTACTGCACGTTGATCGCAATATCGCCCTGACCACCACAGTTGATCTGACAGCAAGAGGTCGTGATACGAACACGGTTTGGCATCAGTTCAGTTGTGAAGTCTTCATAAAGATCGTCCATCAGGCCTTTTACAACGCCGGACGCATCAGTGCCCGGAATATCGCAGTGCAACCAGCCCTGCGTATGCGAAATCATGGAAACCGAACCGCCTGTGCCGCCAACTGGAAAGCCAGCTTCAGTCAAAGCGTCAACCAATGGCTGAACTTTGGCGTGATCGGATACCATATATTCGATGTTCGAACGTGTTGTAAAACGGATGAAGCCATCTGCGAATTCGTCACCCAGGTCACAGAGTTTACGAATTGTGTAAACATCCATCTGACGCTGTGTACCAGCGCGCACAGTGAAAAGGTCAGCGCCGGATTTCGACACGTGATGCAGAACACCGGGTTTCAGGCGTTCATGCCAATCCCAAGTGCCATAATTCTCGATGCTTGTCGGGTGCATGTACTGGAACGGGTCCGGTACACCAACCTCGTCAGGCATGCGTGGCTTTGCGCTCATTTCGTTCATTTTTATTCCTCCATTCCTGCAAGTGAGCAGGAAAATAAAATTAGATTAGGGCGAATTGCAGACTTAGTCGTCGGCAGCCACAGTCATGCCAGCGTCGAGAGCCTTCTTCTCGAAATACTTCGCGGCTTCGATATCGAAATCGTCTGTCCGTATGTAGCTGGAAGTTGTTGGGTGGTTAACCATGTTCGGATCAGCCACAATATCCAGTGCGTCAAGGAATGCAGGAACACCGATACGGTCGATACACTCACCGATACGCTCGTGCTCTAGGGCGTTGTCAGCGAAGAACTCCATAACTTCCTCAGCGAAATCTTCGAGCTTTTCGAAGTCTTCGTCTGTTTCCAACTTCATGAATGGGACAACCATTGTGCCCATCAAATCGCCAACTTTAAGCGAGCGCTTACCACCGATCATGATGGACGCACCGCGATCATTACCCGGGCTAAGTGCCTTGGTCATAACATTGATACAGTGCATGCAGCGTACACAAGACTTGTTGTCGATTTCCATAGTGTCATCGTCGTTCAAGGAGATCGCACGGGTTGGGCACATGGAAACAACGGTGTCGATTGTGTATTTACGACCTTTTTCCTTGATGTGCGCCTTAACCATGTCCTGCTTGATAACGATGTCATCGCGCCAAGTACCGATTACCGCAAAGTCAGCACGGTGGATCGCGTTCACGCAGTCATTACCACAACCGGAAAACTTGAATTTGAACTTATAGGGCATCGCAGGACGGTGCATCTCGTCCAAAAGACGATTGATGACGCCGCGGTGGGCTTTAACTCCGTCAAAACAAGACTGCTCGCAACGCGCGTGACCAACACAGGACATAGCAGTACGAAGTGCTGGACCAGCACCACCAAGATCGAAGCCTAGCTCATTGAATGCATCAAACGCTGGCTGCGCGTTTTCCGATGTGCACCCCTGGAACATGATGTCGCCGGACTGACCGTGAAAAGCGATAAGGCCCGAGCCATGCTCCTCCCAAACATCACAAAGCTGACGCAGAATGTCTGTTGTATAGTGGTTACCCGCTGGCGGCATAACGCGCAGCGTGTGGAATTCTTTGGAAGCAGGATAGTCGCCAGAAACCTCGGAGAAACGAGGAATGATGCCGCCTCCATAACCGAAAACAGAGAGCGTGCCACCCTTCCAGAAGCCAAGACGCTCTTCATAACTATGGTTCAACTGACCCAGAAGGTCGTTCATCATTGGAGCGTATTGAGCGTCTTTCGTGTCGCGCAGACGTTTGATGCCCGTAACGAAGCTCGGCCACTTGCCGCCTTCAAGTTGATCGAGCATAGGTGTTTCGTGCTGCGGATTAGCCTTATTCTCGCTGGCATCTTTCATTCCGTATTTCTCCCTTTAATGCCCACTCTTATTTCAGATTAAGTATAGGCGATTTTGCTTTTAGGCCTTAATTTCTTCCCAAAGCATAAATTATTTGTAATGCTTCTATTACATTTATATATTAAGATACGCGAATGTAAAGAAGAACATGTCACCAATTTGGCGCCGGTTATCTTAGTATGCACTAAAGCTGGCATTTATTTAAGTGCATTAGTATTTGGAATAAATGTAATGGAAAAAATAGCTGAACTTACGACGGATTCTCCGTTTTATCTAGAAAATCACGCGGAATACGCAACTTGGCGTGAACAAAAGCTCTTGGCGGGCGGGCGGGCACTTGGGGCCGGTTTTGTCAAAATCTCTAACCAGTTGAACCTGACTGATTCGGAAATATCGGAGATTCTGACGCGCGTGAGGGATACAAATATGGCCCTTTATGCGACCCCCGCTGAATCTGACGATTCTATTCTGCGTAAAAATTTGCGCTCGATGGCCGAAAAGCTTGGTATGGGCGAGCCAGAAGGCCACCGCTCGAAGGGCAAAAAAGCGATCGTTGCATTGACCGTTTCCAATCGCCCAAGTCAGCGCGGGTTCATTCCGTACTCCCGCAAAGCGCTGAATTGGCATACTGACGGATATTACAACGCCCCTGACAACCAAATCCGTGGCTTCATCCTGCATTGTGTTCAAGATGCGATGGCTGGTGGCGTTAACCAGCTTTTGGATAATGACATCGCCTATATCCGTCTGCGCGACGAAAACCCTGACTATATAGCTGCCCTTATGCATCCGCAGGCGATGACGATCCCCGAAACGTACGAGGAAGACGGGACATTGCGTCCGGCCTCGATCGGTCCGGTGTTCCATGTCGAGGGCGACGCCCTTATCATGCGCTACACCGCCCGCACCCGATCAATCAAGTGGCGCAATGATCCGGTGACACGTGACGCCGTGGCATTCTTGCAAAACCTGCTGATGGTGGGCGATCCGTTAATGATCGAAGCCAAGCTGAAGCCCGGCCAAGGCGTTATCAACAACAACGCGCTACATAACCGCACCGCTTTTGATCCGTCAGAGGTTGGAAACCATAGCCGCCGCATTATGTATCGCGTAAGGTTTAACAGCAGAATTGGGAGTAAATAAATGGCAAAGCTATCAGATCTAATCATCGGCCACCACGAAGTGGACAGTTTCGCACAACTAGAGCGCCTCGTGGCGCATGCTGGCGAATCCGGTGTGATATTCATGGAATATGACGTGAAGCCCGACTACCGCGATACGCCCAAGAAGTGGGAATGGCGGTTAGAGGCCGTGTTTACCCGGGGTCTACGCTATGACAAATGAAGAAGAGGCGATCCTACTAAAGGAATTCGAACTGCCGTTCCTGAAAACCGCGGCATTAAAGGACGTGACGCTGTTCGGCGGCATGAAAGTGTTGCGCATGACATTTCGGGAACGTAAACGGTTCACGACAATCGACCTCGATCCGAATACCGCAAAAGAGTTCGCAGGATCGCTGCTCGCTTGGGCTGAAGAAAACAAATAGGGCGGTACATGGACCATCTTCCAATATTCCTTGATGTAAAAGACAAAAAAGTTATCGTTGACGGTGGTGGCACTTTGGCCGCGCGCCGCGTCGAACGTGCGCTTGATGCCGGCGCATTGGTCCATGTCTATGCCGCAGAACTCGGTGGTGAATTTCGCGAGCTGCAAAACCATCCCTCGCTCACACATCACACCGCGGCGCCCCAACTGCCCGATTTCGCCGGTGCCACAGTTGCCTACGGCGCGACCGAGGACGCCGACCGCGACCGTGCGCTTTACGACATGGCCAACCACCACCACGCGCTGGCCAACGTCGCCGATGTGACGGAATACTGCGATTTCATAACGCCTTCGATCATCGACCGCTCACCTTTGGTTATCGCGATTTCATCAGGCGGGGCCGCTCCGATCATCGCACGCATACTACGTGCTCGAATCGAGGCAATCCTACCCGCAGCATATGGCAAACTAGCCGCGTTTTCCGGTCGCTTGCGTGAACGGGTAATGGCCAAATTGAAAGCGCCCGAGTCCCGACGGTTGTTCTGGGAAAATACCATCGACGGGCCTGTCGCCGACATGTTTTTAGCAGGTGACGCGAAGGCCGCAAAAAAACAGTTCCTCAAAGAATTGGACGCCACGGCGCTTGGCCAAGACATTTCCAAAGTCGGTGAGGTTTACCTTGTCGGCGCAGGCCCCGGTGATCCAGACCTGCTAACCTTCCGCGCCCTGCACCTGATGCAGCGCGCCGATGTTGTCCTTTATGACAGACTTATTGGTGACGGCATCATCAATCTAGTCCGCCGCGACGCTGAACGCATTTTTGTTGGCAAAAGTCCGAACGACCACACGATGGACCAGCAAGACATAAGCGAATTAATGGTAAAACTAGCCAAAGATGGCAAACGCGTGTTGCGCCTAAAGGGTGGCGATCCTTTCATTTTCGGTCGTGGAGGCGAAGAGCTGGAAACATTGGCCGCCGCCAACGTCCCTTTCCAAGTGATTCCCGGTATTACTGCAGCATCCGGTTGCGCCTCTTATGCCGGCATCCCACTTACGCACCGCGACCACGCCCAATCCTGCGTTTTCGTTACGGCACACGGAAAAGATGGCGTGCTGTCACTGGACTGGGAGACAATGGCGCGGCCGGGCCAAACGGTTGCAATCTACATGGGCCGCTCGTCGTTGGATTTCCTGATGGAAGAATTCATCCGCCGCGGCGTAGATCCCAACACTCCCGCCGCAATCGTGGACAACGGAACCCGCCCGAACCAGCAGGTCATCAAAGGGAACCTATCGAACCTTTATGAACGCGCCGAAGCCGCCAGTCTGCCCGGTCCGGCGTTGGTGATTATCGGTTCCGTTGTTGAACTGAGAGATCGGTTGAACTGGTACAAAAACTACGCGGCCGATCAGCACTCAATGAGCTTAACCGCAAGAACAAAACTGTAATTGCACCCCCGCCTTCACTGTTTATTAATCAGTTTCAGGAATAGCGCGTCAAGCCGCATGCACATGCACTGCCCGCTTTTCCGCCAGCGCCTGCCGTACGATTTGCGTAGCACTATTCAAGAACAGTCCCGCCATTACGCCCGCTACGATCAAATCAGGCCAACCGCTTGCCGTACCCCAAACCCCCAGCGCGGCGAACATAACGGCCACATTCCCAATCGCATCATTGCGCGAACGCAGCCAAACCGAGCGGACATTTGCGTCTCCGTCCTTATATTTCATCAACAATAGCACCGAGACCACATTCGCCATCAGCGCCATAAAACCAACCAATCCCATTATGTGGGCCTCTGGTACACCCATAAAAAACACGTTCCAGATGGTCGAGCCGGCAACCCAAAGCCCCATCGCGAATAAAGTGAACGCCTTGAATAGCGCCGCATTAGTCCGAACCGCAATGCTGGCACCGATAGCCGCCAGTGAGATCCCGTAAGTCATTGCGTCGCCGAGAAAATCCAGCGCGTCGGCCTGCAATGCCCTGGACCCCGCCAGTTTTCCAGCCGCCATCTCGGTAAAAAACATCCCTGCGTTCACCGCAATAACCGCCCACAGAATTCGCTTATATTGCGCCGATATCCCATCAAAAGTTTTCTGCGGGCCAGAACAACCACATTCCGACATGTTTCTTTCCCTTTTATTAATTCTTAAAACCAATATAATCCCTCTAGTCACTAGAGCTTCAAGAGGCTTATGCAAATGTTATCGATCGGCGAGTTATCCCGAAAAACCGGCGTTAAGATTCCGACTATCCGGTATTATGAACAGATGGGTCTGGTCGATGCGCCAGAGCGCTCGGCGGGAAATCAGCGGCGGTATTCCACCCGCGAACTGGAACGGCTGACCTTCATCAAACATGCTCGCGACCTTGGCCTGAAAATCGACGCTATCAAGGAGCTGCTCGAACTTTCGGCCCACCCAAAACAGCCGTGTGCAAACGCCAACCGTATCGCCGCGACACACCTCGGCGCGATTAAGGCGCAAATCGCGCAGTTACAACGGCTGGAATCCGAACTTGAGCGCATCACTTCGGGTTGCAAAACGATACAATCGAGTGTTGCTATGTAATCGAGGCTCTATACAACCACACGCTATGCGAGGGTAAACATTAGAGCGTTATTGTCTTTTCGTTAACAGCCGCCAGAAAGCCCGCCAAATCTGCAAATGTACTGAAGCGGGTTGTATGGGCGATCTCGCTAACGGGGCTTTTCCGATAGCCATTTGTAAATAACGAAAATCGGATACCTGCTGCAACGGCCGTCTCGGAATCAACCTCGCTATCGCCGACATACCAGACGTCATCGCAACCCAACTGCTTGGCGCAGTCTTGCAACATCGCCGGTTCGGGTTTGCGCGTCGGCAGGCTGTCTCCGCCAACTACCGCATTGAAATATTGGGAGATATTTAATCCATCGAGGACCTGCAACGTGATCCCGTGGACCTTGTTTGTGCAGACACCCATCCTATATCCGCGCCGTTGTAACATATCCAGTGCGTCGCGGACACCCGGATACAGCACTGTAAGCGCAACTACGTTGGCGGAGTACAGCTTCTCGAACGCTTCGGTCATTTCAGCATGGCGTTTTTCGGTAAATTCGATATCCGAGTGAGCCATAACGCGTTTCACCAGCATCGGCACTCCATTCCCGATGAACGAGCGGATTACCTCAAGCGAAATCGGCGGACACCCCATTGAACGGAGCAAAGCATTCGCGGCCGCCCGCAGATCTGGTGCGGAATCGCAAAGTGTTCCATCAAGGTCGAAAATTACGGCACGCATTACGCATCCTTCCATTTGATCGAGCAGCCCATAGAAGGAACTTGTTCCTCCGGTCCCTGCCCCGTTTCAGCTACTTGTTTCATCGCCTCGTAAAGATCACGGCGCAAATCAGCCGGCCCCGCTTCTTTGCGCGAAGCATCCAGTCGGCCACGGTATTGCAACTGCCCGTCGGCGTTAAATCCGAAGAAGTCCGGCGTACAGGCCGCGTCGTAAGTCTTGGCAATCTCTTGCGTTTCATCGTGCAGGAACGGAAACGGTAAATCGTGTTTCACCGCCGCGTCCTGCATGCCTTCAAAACTGTCTTCTGGATACCCTTCGGCATCGTTTCCATTGATCGCAACGATTCCGATGCCCAATTTCATCAAGTCGTTTGCGTCGCGTATGATTCGGTCCAGAATGGACTTCACATACGGGCAGTGGTTACAGATAAACATGACCAAAGTACCATTCGGTCCCGAAACATCCGCCAGCGATATCGTCTTGCCGTCAATGTTTTTCAACGTAAAATCAGGCGCTTGCCAACCAAAATCGCACACTGGAGGAACGGCAGCCATGTTACTCTCCTAACAGGTTATTAAGTTTTTCAACCGTATCGACTTCAGTAAAACAGTCGATAACCGCCGCCGCTTCGCTGAAATCGGAGCCCAGCGTGTAAACGCCCGGTGACACCACACAAGGAACACCCGCGCCATTGCACGACAGCAAACCATTGCGCGAATCCTCCAGACCGACGCACTCGGACGGGTGCAAACCCAATCGGTGAACTGCCAGGTCAAACACGTCCGATGCAGGTTTCTTGTTTTTCACCTCATCGCCCGCTGCGATCACTTCGAAAACGATGCCCGCATCTTTGCCAAAACACGCTTCGGATAGCCGGTCAACGTTTGGGCGATTGGTAGTCGTCGCCACCGCAACCCGCACGCCGTTCTTGGCCGCATCTTCGATCAACGCCGCAATACCCGGGCGCAGTGCAGCAGCACCTCTGGCGATCAATTCGCCGTAGATCTCCGTCTTGCGCTTGTGTATTTTTGCTATCTTTTTCTGATCTGCCGGCTTATTCAGGTGGTTGATCAAATACACTGTCATCCGTTCCTTGCCGCCAGTGGTTTTTAATAACTCACCGTACAATTCCTGCGACCAAACCCAGGGCAAGCCAAACTCGACAAACGTCTTGTTAAACGCCTCTCGGTGCGCCTCTTCTGTCTCGGAAAGCGTGCCGTCTACGTCAAATATGATCGCTTTCACGGACATTATCGCACCGCTTCGGACGCATCGCGAATCGCACGGATGTTTTCGCCATATGGCGCTGTATTCTCGACCGAACCGCCTTTGAACACTGCCGAGCCAGCCACTAGAATATTGGCACCAGCCGCCGCCATCAATGGCCCGGTTTCAGGGGTAATCCCGCCGTCGATCTCGATGTGAATGTCACGATCTCCAATCATCTTGCGGATTTCCTTTACTTTCTTGATCTGGCTGTGAATGAACTTCTGCCCGCCAAAACCGGGGTTCACCGTCATCACACAAACGAGGTCAACGAGGTCCATAACATATTCAATTGAACTCGCCGAAGTTGCCGGATTAAGCGCAACGCCAGCCTTACAGCCAAGGTCACGAATATATTGCAGTGAGCGGTGCAAATGTGGCCCAGCCTCGACGTGGATCGTTAGGTAATCAGCGCCGGAATCGGCAAACGCCTTAAGGTATTGATCGGTCGGAGCAATCATCAGATGCACATCCATTACCGTTTTAATATGTGGGCGGATTGCCTTACAGGTATCCGGTCCGAAGGTGATGTTTGGCACAAAATGCCCGTCCATCACGTCAACATGAACCCAGTCACAGCCTTCGGCCTCGATGGCGCGAATTTCCGCACCAAAGTTGGCGAAGTCGGACGCCAAAATGGAGGGGGCAATTTTAATAGAACGGTCCATAATTATCCTCGTTTGTTAAAAGTCTTGCCGACCCCACGAACGACGGGGGTCGGCTTTTATTGATACTAGTGAAACGTTAACCAAATACGACGGTGTATTAATTAACGCCCAACGCACGGCGCCAGCCAGGATAGATGCTGTCCGCATCGCTCGGGAAGCTTTCGAATACACGCGCGAACTGTTTGTGCTCTTTCGCGAATTCGATAGGGTCTGCACCCTCTTTCCAGCAATGTTCAGCTTGCGGCTTGGTTATTCGGTTATTGAGTCAGAGCGACCCGTCAGAATAGCGTTTGGCCATGTCATCCAGTGGGATAACCTTGATCGAAGACGCATTGCCCGCTGCCCCAAACCGCTCAAATCGATCGGTGCAGAGTTTCTCCATTTCAGCCATCGCAGGGATCATGAATTTACGCGGGTCGAACTCCTTCGGGCTCTCCTTTGCAACTTTGCGGAACATACTCGTCAAAGCCATGCGATTATCTGTGTCGATATTTACCTTGCGAACACCAGATTTGATGCCACGCTCAATTTCTTCAACTGGAACACCGTAAGTCTGTGCCATCTCGCCGCCATTTTCGTTGATCAAGTCCTGCAAATACTGCGGAACAGAAGACGAGCCGTGCATAACCAGATGAACATCAGGGATCTTGGAGTGGATAGCTTCGATCACGCTGATGGCCAAGGTATCACCGGTTGGCTTACTGCTGAATTTATACGCGCCGTGGCTGGTACCACAGGCAATCGCCAGTGCGTCAACCTTGGTTTTGGCAACAAAATCTGCTGCCTCGTCAGGGTCGGTCAAAAGTTGATCCATCGACAATTTGCCAACAGCTCCTGATCCGTCTTCCTCGGCAGCTTCGCCAGTTTCCAGCGAACCTAGAACACCTAGCTCACCCTCGACCGATGCTCCAACCCAGTGGGCCATGCGCGAAACGCGCTCGGTGATATCAACGTTATATTCGAAATCAGCCGGTGTTTTCATGTCAGCCTTAAGCGAGCCGTCCATCATCACCGATGTGAAACCGTATTTGATTGCGGACATACAAGTCTGCTCATTATTTCCGTGGTCCTGATGCATACACACAGGAATGTCCGGGTACATTTCAGCCAAAGCCTGAATCATATGCTGAAGCATAATATCGCCAGCATAGGATCGCGCGCCACGCGAAGCCTGCATGATGACCGGCGCGTCAACCTTACTCGCGGCCTCCATAATTGCCAGACCTTGTTCCATGTTGTTGATATTGAATGCAGGCATACCGT
The DNA here is from genome assembly GCA_029938175.1 of Paracoccaceae bacterium. Taxonomy (GTDB): domain Bacteria; phylum Pseudomonadota; class Alphaproteobacteria; order Rhodobacterales; family Rhodobacteraceae; genus NORP23. The sequence continues at coordinate 10,754 of JAPYON010000001.1, forward strand.
AGTTATTTTCGGCTGCGTGATCCAACAATTGACGAAGGGTAATCAGGGCCATTGATTTTATCCTTTAGTTAACCGCAGCGAGGCGGAGGGCAGCTATTGCAGGCAACTCTTTGCCTTCAAGCCATTCGAGAAACGCACCACCGGCGGTGGAAACATATGTGAAATCATCTGCAGCACCTGCAACGTTCAGCGCAGCAACAGTATCCCCGCCCCCTGCGATGGACGCGAGCGTGCCGTCTTTGGTCAACTTCGCCGCAACTTTCGCCAGCGCAATGGTTGCCATATCAAACGGCTCCATCTCGAAGGCACCCATTGGTCCATTCCAGAGGATCGTTTTGGAATTAGCGAATACATCAGCGATCACTTTGACCGACTTGGGGCCGGCATCAAGGATCATCGCATCCTCTGGGCAACCATCAAGATCGGTCGTAATATTTTTGGCGTTAGGTGCGAAGTCAAAGGCGCAAACCACGTCAACCGGCAAGATAATCTTGCATCCGGATTTCGCAGCCAATTCTCGAATTTCGTGTACCGTCGGCACCTGATCTGCTTCGCAAAGCGATTTGCCAATCGGGTGACCGTCAGCCAACATGAACGTATTAGCCATGCCGCCACCAACAACCACCGCGTCCACCTTGCCAACAAGGTTCTTCAGAACCGCAATCTTGCTAGAAACCTTGGCACCACCAACAACTGCAACTGCGGGCCGTTTCGGATCTTCCAAGGCAGCGATAAGCGCCGTGATTTCCTCGGCCATCAAGGGGCCGGCAAAGGCAGGAAGCAGTGTAGTGATGGCCGCTGTCGAAGCATGCGCACGGTGCGCCGCTGAAAAGGCGTCATTCACGTAAATATCGCCAAGTTTGGCCAGTTCGACCGCGAAACCCGCATCATTCGCCTCTTCGCCCGGATGGAAACGTACATTTTCGCAAAGCATAATCTCGCCGTTGGCCAGATTTTCGGACGCCAGGACCGCCGCTGCACCTATGCAATCATCAGCAAATCTAACCGATACGCCAAGAGCCTCGGCCAATACCGGAAGAATCGGAGCGATAGTGAAATCCTTGTTCCGCTCGCCCTTTGGGCGACCGAAGTGGGACAGCACCGTAATCCGTGCACCTTCATCCAGTAGCGGCTTAATGCCCGCCGCAAACCGCTGAATGCGGGTTGCGTCGGAAACCTTGCCGCCTTGTACAGGCGCGTTCAGATCGGCGCGGACAACAAGACGTTGTCCCGCCACATCTGCAGCATTTATGGTGCGAAATTCGCTCACAAAAATGCTCCCATTGCCACGGCTGTATCAGCCATACGGTTCGAGAAGCCCCACTCGTTGTCATACCAAGTCAGGATGCGACAAGAAGTTCCTGCCATGACTTTGGTCTGATCCATGTGGAATATTGAAGAACGTGGATCGTGGTTAAAGTCGATCGAAACATTCGGCTGATCGGTATATCCAAGAACACCTTTTAAAGGGCCGTTATCGGCCGCCGCACGGATTGCTGCATTGATTTCTTCAACCGTAGTTTCACGTTTAGAAGTGAACTTCAGATCAACAACCGAAACATTCGGTGTTGGAACGCGGATCGAAACGCCGTCCATTTTGCCGTCCATTTCCGGCAGAACCAGACCAACAGCTTTCGCTGCACCAGTTGAAGTCGGGATCATCGACAGGCTAGCCGCACGTGCGCGATAGAAATCCGAATGCATCGCATCCAGTGTCGGCTGGTCGCCGGTATAAGAGTGAATAGTCGTCATGAAACCGTGGTCGATGCCGATCGCGTCGTTCAGAACTTTAACAACTGGCGACAAGCAATTTGTTGTACATGAAGCGTTCGAAACAACTGTGTCCGCAGCGGACAGCACATCGTGGTTAACACCATAAACGATTGTCTGGTCAGCGCCCGCACCCGGTGCGGAAATCAGCACCCGCTTGGAGCCGTTCTCAAAGTGTGCAGTGGCCGCTTCGCGTTTAGTGAAAAAACCTGTGCACTCCAGCGCGATATCAACGTCGCCCCACGGCAAATTTTTAGGGTCGCGTTCGGCGGTAACTTTGATCGGGCCTTTGCCAACATCGATAGTGTCGCCGTCAACTGTAACAGTCGCCGGAAAACGGCCGTGAACCGAGTCAAACCGCAGCAGATGCGCGTTCATTTCAACAGGGCCAAGGTCGTTGATCGCAACTACTTCTATATCTGTGCGGCCGGATTCGATGATTCCGCGTAAAACGTTACGTCCGATGCGACCGAAGCCGTTAATGCCTACTTTGATTGTCATGGTTTATATCCTCTAGTTTGCCAACAGATCGCGGGCAGCTTGGGCCGTTGCGTCTGCAGTGATCCCGAATTTTTTATAGAGCTCTCCGGCTGGCGCCGACATTCCGAAGCCTGTCATACCGATAAATGCGGAATTGTCACCAAGCATCTTGCCCCACCCCTGTTCAATTAATGCTTCAATTCCTACACGCGGGGCAGTTCCCAGCGTCGCTTTGCGATAGTCTACAGGTTGCTCTGCGAATAACTCGAAACAAGGAGCGGAAACAACCGCCGCTTTGATGCCGTCGGCAGCCAGAATATCCGCGGCATTCATAGCAATTTCTACTTCGGAGCCGGTTGCGATCAACGTCACATCCCGATTGCCGTCTGTGTCACGTAAAACGTATGCGCCTTTGGCAGTTAGGTTCTCTTCAGTGTGGTCTGTACGCAGCAATGGCAAGCCTTGACGCGAAAGCGCCATAATGGAAGGCGTGCCGTTAGCCATGACCGCAATCTCCCATGCTTCTGCCGTTTCAACCGCATCCGCCGGACGGAAAACATTGATATTCGGCATGGCGCGGAGGCTGGCAACCTGCTCAACAGGTTGATGCGTCGGGCCATCTTCACCAAGGCCAATGGAATCGTGCGTCATAACGTAGGTTACGGGGACGCCCATAAGCGCAGAAAGGCGGATGGAACCGCGGCAGTAATCAGCAAACGCCAAGAACGTGCCGCCATAAGGAAAGAAGCCGCCGTGAAGGTAAAGACCGTTCATTGCCGCCGCCATGCCATGCTCGCGCACGCCGTAATAGATGTAATCGCCGCCGTAGTTATCCTTGGAAACAATGGTCATACCCGATGTTTTGGTTAGATTCGAACCCGTAAGGTCAGCAGAGCCGCCAACCATGTTTGGCACAACCGCGTTAACCACTTCCAAGACCATCTGCGAGGCTTTGCGTGTCGCAACCTTAGGCTTGTCCGCCGACAGTTCGGCCTTGTATTTGGAAATCGCCACATTCAGCCCACCGCGCGAAGAGCCGCCCAATGCGGCGAAGAAATTGCTAGCCTCGGGGCTGTCTTTGGCCCTCGTTTCCCAAGCTTCGCGTGCTGCTGCGCCACGGCTCGCGATTGCGCGCCAATCTGCATAGACGTCATCAGGAATGGTGAACGGCGCGTGTGGCCAGACCAGTGCTTCGCGTGTCAGGGCGATTTCGTCGTCACCAAGCGGTGCGCCATGCGTGGCCGCAGTGCCTTGTTTGTTTGGCGACCCGCAACCAATAATGGTTTTACATGCAATCAACGTCGGGCGGGATTCATCGGAACGTGCCTCGGTCAATGCCGCGGCCACGGCTTCCTTGTCATGACCATCCACCGAAATCACCTGCCAACCGCTGGCCGCAAAACGCGCTTGTTGGTCTGTCGAGGTGGACATGTCCGTGCCACCGTCAATCGTGATCGAATTATCGTCCCACATCACAATCATCCGGCCCAGGCCCATGTGGCCGGCCATGTCGATTGCTTCGTGGCTGATACCTTCCATCAGGCAGCCGTCGCCGGAAATCACATATGTCCAATGGTTAACTATATCATTACCAAAACGCGCATTCTGCATACGTTCGGCCAGTGCCATGCCGACAGCGGTCGCGAGCCCCTGACCCAGCGGGCCAGTCGTCGTTTCGATGCCGTCCGCATGGCCATATTCAGGGTGACCAGCCGTGCGGTAACCAATCTGGCGGAAGTTGCGGATCTGGTCCATGTCCATATCCGCATACCCTAACAAATGGTTAATGCCATACATCAACATAGAGCCGTGGCCAGCCGACAGCACAAAACGGTCACGATCGGGCCATTTCGGGGTGCTCGGATCGATGTTCATGAAACGGCTGAACAGCACCGCCGCCACGTCCGCCATGCCCATCGGCATACCGGGGTGACCAGAATTAGCCGCCTGCACCGCATCCATTGCAAGGGCGCGAAGGGCGTTGGCCATGTTGGTTTCGTTGGTCATATTAATAACTCCTTAAACGCGGCGCGAATTGTCAGCCAGACGCAGGATCATCGGCGTCAGGATCAGTTGCATCGCGAGGTCCATCTTGCCGCCCGGGACAACGATAGAGTTAGCGCGGCTCATCCATGAACCTTCGATCATGTTGGTCAGATACGGAAAGTCGAAGCCGTGCGGGTCGCGGAACCGGATCACCACAAGGCTCTCGTCCAATGTCGGGATCGAGCGCGAGACGAACGGGTTCGACGTATCGACCACAGGCACACGCTGGAAATTGATGTCCGTCTCGGAAAATTGCGGCGTGATGCATTTCACATACGCATCCATGCGGCGCAGGATAACATCGGTAATCGCCTCAGTGGAATAACCACGTACATCGCGGTCGCGGTGCATCTTCTGAATCCACTCAAGGTTAATCACAGGCACAACGCCAACTTTTAGATCAGCGTAATCCGCGACCTTGATGTCGCCAGCGTTTACCGCGCCATGCAGCCCTTCATAAAACAAGATGTCGGAGCCGGATTCGAAATTCGCCCACTCGGTGAACTCGCCAGACGGCGTGCCCAGCTTTGCGGCTTCTTCGTCGCTGTGAACGTAGTAACGGGTTTTCCCGCCGCCAGTCTCGCCGTATTCGCGAAAGACGCGCTCCAATTCGCTTAGCTCGTTCGCATCAAGGCTGAAGTGGCTGAAGGAATGATCGCCAGTAGCCAGACGCTTTTCAAGTTCGGCCTTCATATCAGCGCGATTGTAACGGTGAAACGCATCGCCCTCGATGGATACGGCATTGATGCCTTCGCGACGGAAAATCTGGTCAAACGTTGCTTTGACTGTTGATGTGCCCGCCCCGGAAGAACCAGTAACGGAGATGATTGGGTGCTTGGTGCTCATGTCATTTGGTCCTTAGTTATCCGCGAAAGAGGCCACGTTTGCCAAACAGGGCAGAGGTCTCGTTGTCAGGTAAATCGTTGTAAGTTGTAACTTTGTCGACTTTGTTGGCAGAGCCGAAAACGAACGGCGTCCGCCCGTGTAGTTCGTCGGCTTGTTGGTCCAGTATCGGGTCAATCGCGTCGGTCGCCTTGCCGCCCGCTTGCTCAATCAGGAACGCAATCGGCGCGCATTCGTAAATCATCCGAAGGCGGCCACGTTTGTAACCCTCGCGTGCATCGCCGGGATACAGAAAAATCCCGCCGCGCGATAAAATCCGATGTGTTTCGGCAACCAGGGATGCCACCCACCGCATATTGAAATTCTGCCCACGCGGGCCTTCGGTTCCGTCTACACAATCGTCGATGAATGCACGGATCGGGCGTGGCCAATGGCGATAGTTCGAAGCGTTGATCGCATATTCAGACGATTCAACGGGGATTTCAACGCGACGTTCGACCAGCAGGAATTTGCGGGTGCGGCTGTCCATGGTGAAATGCATAGTGCCGTCACCAAACGTCACCATCAGCCCGCATTGTGGCCCGAAAATAAAATACCCGCCGGCGATCTGTTCGCGCGCAGGACGAAGAAAGCTAGCGTTAGCATCCTCGACCGCGGGGAAGATCGAAAAGATCATGCCGATGGAAACATTAACGTCGATATTTGAAGATCCATCCAGCGGATCAATCGCCAGCGCAAGGTTGCCCGCACTGTTCAGCTCGACCACATCATCTTGTTCTTCGGATGCATACCAACGCACTGCCGTGTCTTTCAGCGCGACCATGTAAGCGTCATCTGCAATCAGATCGAGTGCCTTTTGACCGTCGCCACCAAGGTTCGTACCAACAGCAGCCGCCAGATCGCCCGCCAACGGGCCGTCTGCGATGGTTTGTGCCAATTTTTCGGACACCTCGGCCAAGGCCAACATTACAGGCATCAATTCTGCCGGAACGTCCGTAGTATTCTCAAGAGGCGTATGCTCGGCCATTTGGTCGGTTCTCCGGTTCATATTAGGTTACCCGAATGTTCACCAAAGATTCGCGGAAAAGGAAATTGAATTTTTTCTTCGTTGTGTTAAATTATTTTTATGACTCAGTTAAACGCCATCACATTGAAACAGCTTCGCGCACTGTCTGCGGTGGATGCGCGCGGCTCGATCACCGCTGCGGCGGACATGTTGAACCTGACTGTTCCGGCGGTGTCCACGCAACTGAAACATCTAGAAGCGAATATCGGGGCGGAACTGGTGGTGCGGGCAAGCGACGGCAACGGCTCAATCACGCAGCAGGGGCAAGAGGTTCTTGCCACCATCAAACGGATCGAGTCGGCGTTGAATAACTGTATGAAAGCAATCGACTCTATAAATTCCGGTAAGTCCGGCCTAGTGACTTTGGGTGTTGTCAGCACGGGCAAATATTTTGCGCCGTCACTCGTCGCGCTAGCCAAAAAACAACTGCCGGACATCCGCGTTGACCTTGTCATCGGCAACCGTCGCCACATCATTTCAGCCCTCGAAGAACGGTCGATTGATCTTGCAATCATGGGCCGCCCACCGCGTTTTCCGGCAGTGGAATCGGTGGCCTTGGGGGACCATCCGCACATCATGATCGCCGCGCCGGATCATCCGCTTGTCACCACCCGCGACATATCGACCAAACGCCTGTTGACCGAAACTTTCATCATGCGAGAAGCCGGATCGGGCACGCGAATCCTAATGGAACGTTTTCTGGATCGCCGCGGTGAAGGCCTGACCTATGACCGAATCGAGTTCAACACCAACGAAACCATCAAGCAGGCGGTGATCGCGGGGCTGGGTATCGCTCTGATCTCGGCGCACACGGTAATGGACGCGCTGGCGGCGGGGCGAATCGAGACGATTGATATGCCGGGCCTGCCGATTGTACGGAAGTGGCATCTGGTTAGGCCGAGCAGCGCGGCGCAGTCGCCTGTCACGGAAAAGGTCCGTGAATTTCTTGTGGCACTTAAAGGCAGCTTTCTTCCGGATTTGCCCTAAGAAACGTCGCTGCGTTTATTGACCATCGCGAAAAAGTGCGAAACTCTGTGGCAAATAACTGCTGTTTAGGAGGCCACCTTGAACCCTGATTTTATTATTGTAGGCAGCGGATCCGCCGGATCTGCGATGGCATGCCGCCTGTCCGAAGACGGGCCGCACAATGTTCTAGTGATCGAATTCGGCGGTACGGATGCTGGCCCCCTCATCCAGATGCCCGCCGCGCTTTCCTATCCGATGAACATGAAAGCCTACGATTGGGGTTATAGCTCGGAGCCAGAACCCCATCTTAATGGACGCTCGCTTGTGACGCCGCGCGGCAAGGTTGTTGGCGGTTCATCCTCGATCAACGGGATGGTTTATGTGCGCGGGCACGCCAAGGATTACGATTATTGGGAGGAACAGGGCGCTGACGGTTGGGGCTATGACGATGTGTTGCCATATTTCAAGCGGATGGAAAGCTGGCAAGACGGGGGTCATGGCGGCGACCCGTCGTGGCGCGGGACCGATGGACCGCTGCATGTAACCCGTGGCCCGCGTGCAAATCCGCTGTTTCAAGCGTTCGTCGATGCGGGTAGGCAAGCCGGTTACGAGGTGACGGATGATTACAACGGTGAAAAGCAGGAAGGCTTTGGCCCGATGGAGCAGACCGTCTGGAAAGGCCGGCGTTGGTCTGCGGCGAATGCGTACCTGAAGCCTGCGTTGAAAAGACCGAACGTTGATTTGAAGCGTGGTCTGGTCCGCAAAGTCGTGATCGAAAATGGCCGCGCTGTCGGGGTTGAAGTTGAATCCGGTGGAAAAATCGAAGTTATCCGCGCCAATCGCGAGGTGGTTTTGGCGGCGGGCTCGATCAACTCGCCCAAGATATTACTTCTGTCGGGGGTTGGTCCGGCGGATGATTTGGCCGAGCATGGCATTGACCTAGTTGCTGATCGTGCTGGCGTCGGACAGAATCTGCAAGACCATCTAGAACTGTATATCCAGCAGGCCTGTATCCAGCCAATTACGCTTTTCAAACACTGGAATCTGTTTTCCAAGGCTATGATCGGGGCGCAGTGGTTGTTTTTGAAAACGGGCCTAGGCGCGTCTAACCAGTTTGAATCTGCTGCATTTATTCGTTCCAAAGCGGGGGTTGAATACCCCGACATTCAATATCACTTCCTGCCCATCGCCGTTCGATATGACGGACAAGCCGCCGCCGAAGGCCACGGGTATCAGGCGCACGTCGGCCCAATGCGATCTGCGTCACGCGGGACGGTGACATTGCGATCTGCCTATCCGTTGGACACCCCGAAAATCCAGTTCAATTACATGAGTAAACCCGAAGACTGGGCAGATTTCCGCAACTGCATCCGCCTGACCCGCGAGATTTTTGGGCAGGAGGCGTTCGCTCCCTATGCTGGCAAAGAAATCCAGCCCGGCACCGACTTGCAAACCGACGACGAGCTAGATGGCTTCATCCGCGAACACGTCGAAAGCGCGTTTCACCCCTGTGGTACTGCCAGAATGGGCCGCGCTGACGACCCGATGGCGGTCGTTGACAGCGAGTGCCGCGTGATCGGGGTTGAAGGTTTGCGACTGGCAGACAGCTCAATCTTTCCACGAATTACGAACGGAAACCTGAACAGCCCTTCGATTATGGTCGGAGAAAAAGCCAGCGATCATATTTTGGGAAAAATCCCACTGGCAAAGTCGAATGCCGAGCCGTGGATAAGCCCGCGTTGGGAAGAAACACAGCGGTAAATTCTGATGCACGGTTCTTGAACGATTTCTAATAGAGAAGGGAAAGAATATAACCCCGACGCCCTTCTCTTCGGAGGGATTAGGGTTTTCAACAATCCTGCCTCTAAAAGTTTGTTAGTGAGCCCATTTGCCACCGCGCTCGGAATTCCTGCATTTCGCCGGAAGCGGTTGTTTCGGAAAACCGGGTTTTCAAAGCTGTAGTCCAATGCGTCTGATGACCATCTAGACCTCAAGGTATCACAGAAAATTTCGCGAATTTCGTCATAGTGCTGCTGTATTTGTCCGACAACTTCGATGTTGCTGATACCTTGGTGGTGTAGCGCTTTGAAAAAGAACTCCGCCCAAGCGGTCCAGTCGCCCTCTTCCGAAACCCCGCGAAGTCGGCTGATATATTCATCTTTGTTGCGCTCAAAATAGTCGCTAACAAAGAAATGTGGGGCGCTTAGCGTTTTGGACTCCCATAACATTAGTGTAATCAGCATGCTTCCAAGTCGCCCGTTTCCGTCCTCGAACGGGTGCAGGGCCTTGAATTCTGCATGCGCAAGTGCTGCCTTCATAAGTGGGCGCATATCGCTGGTTCGGATAAAGTCGATAAGCGACACCATGCCCGCGGGCAGGTGTTCGGGTGCAATCGGTATAAATTCAATACTACGTCGCAACCTGCCACCAATATAGTTCTGGCTATCTTTGTATTCTCCTGGTCGCTTCTCGGCCCCCCTGCCAAAACTTAACAGCATCTTATGGGGGCCGCGTTCAGATATCGCGTGCCCTTAGGGAGGCAAGTAGAAGTTCGCTATTGGGCATACCGCGAAGCATTGTATCGCAGTGAGTCAAAACAGTTTGCGTATCCGACAATGGCATCAGCAACCGATTCAGGTCAGGTTGCGCGGGCGGGAGCCCCCCTGTAGTGGTAGGTAACCGCACTAGAAGCATCATATATTGTGTTGTGTATCTTTATTTTGGTTTTATCTGTCATAAAAGTGTTTGTGGCAGATAAAGCGATCACAAAGTGTTTTGTGATCGGTCTAATGTCCACTAATCTAGTTGCTATCGTTATTTGGCAAAACTCCTGACACAAAAAGCCCCGACGTTTCCATCGGGGCTTTTCAAATTCATTAACCGTCGGGATTAACCGTCGTTTTTGATTTCTTCGCCAGTTTCCTGATCGACAACTTTCATCGACAGGCGAACTTTGCCGCGATCGTCGAAGCCCATCAACTTAACCTTAACTTCCTGACCTTCAGTCAGAATGTCTTTCGGGTGGTTAACGCGCTCGTTCGCAAGCTGGCTTACGTGCACAAGGCCGTCACGTTTGCCGAAGAAGTTCACGAATGCACCGAAGTCCATCAGTTTCACAACTTTACCGGTGTAGATTTTACCGGCTTCAGGAACTGCAACAATCTCGTTGATCATCGCCATGGCTTTCTCGATGCTTTCAGCGTTGGCCGACGCGACCTTGATTACGCCATCATCGTTGATGTCAACTTTAGCACCGGAAACTTCAACGATTTCGCGGATCACTTTACCTCCGGAACCGATCACTTCGCGGATTTTATCCGCCGGAACGTTCATGGTTTCAATGCGAGGCGCGTGGATCGAGAAATCGCCAGCACCTGTAAGCGCTGTGCCCATTTCGGCAAGAATTGTCATCCGGCCAGCTTTAGCCTGATCCAACGCTTTTTCCATGATGTCGGCAGTGATGCCGGCAACTTTGATATCCATCTGAAGTGACGTAATACCAGCTTCGGTACCCGCAACTTTGAAGTCCATATCGCCGAGATGATCTTCGTCGCCAAGGATGTCTGTCAGGATTGCATAGTCGTCACCCTCAAGGATCAAGCCCATCGCAACACCGGCAACGGCAGATTTCAGCGGAACGCCCGCATCCATCATGGACAAAGAACCACCACAAACAGACGCCATTGACGACGAGCCGTTTGATTCAGTGATCTCGGAAACAACACGCACAGTATACGGGAAATCGGTTGCAGCAGGCAGAACAGCCTGAAGCGCACGCCATGCCAGTTTACCGTGACCGATTTCACGACGGCCAGGACCCATCATGCGACCAGCTTCACCAACCGAATAGGATGGGAAGTTATAGTGCAGCATGAAGTTGGAGCGGTATGTGCCAGTCAACGCGTCGATCATCTGCTCGTCGTCGCCAGTACCAAGCGTGGTAACAACCAAGCCTTGAGTCTCACCACGTGTGAACAATGCCGAACCGTGTGTGCGTGGCAGAATGCCAACTTCGGAAACGATCTGACGAACTGTTGTCAGGTCACGACCGTCAATACGCTTGCCAGTTTTGATAACGTCGCCACGAACAACCGCGGATTCCAGTTTCTTGAAGCAGTTACCAAGCTGGCTGTCGTCGCGATCTTCTTCGCTTAGGGCCGCTTTGATGGTGTCACGCGCTGCGGAAATCGCAGTAGTGCGCTCTTGCTTGTCTGTGATTGCGAAAGCTACGCGAACAACTTTTTCGCCAACTTTTTCGACCTTGCCGTAAAGCTCGGAGTAATCAGCAGGCTGGAAGTCGAACATGTCGTTTGCAGCGCCTTCGGCAAGATCAATGATCATGTCGATTACTGGCTGCATTGCGTCATGGCCAAATTTGACGGCGCCCAGCATTTCAGCTTCGGACAGCTCGTAAGCTTCGGATTCAACCATCATCACAGCGTCTTTAGTACCAGCAACGATCAAGTCCAAACGCTGCTCTGGATTTTCACGCAGCTTGTGCATGTCATCGCAGGACGGGTTCAATGTGTATTCGCCGTCAACGAAACCAACGCGTGCACAACCGATTGGGCCGCGGAACGGCGCGCCGGAAAGTGTTAGCGCAGCCGATGCCGCAATCATTGCAACTACGTCTGGATCATTTTCCAGATCGTGCGAAAGAACTGTACATATAACCTGTGTTTCGTGCTTGAAGCCCGGAACGAACAGTGGGCGGATCGGGCGGTCGATCAGACGGGAAGTCAGCGTCTCTTTTTCAGTAGGGCGTGCTTCACGTTTGAAGAAGCCACCAGGGATTTTACCCGCGGCGTAGTATTTCTCTTGGTAATGCACTGTCAGCGGGAAAAAATCAAAACCAACCTTCGGTTTCTTTTCGAACACTACAGCACACAGAACGCTGGTTTCACCCAAGGTGGCGATAACACATGCGTCTGCTTGACGGGCAACTTTGCCAGTCTCAAGGGTCAGCGTCTCGCCGCCCCATTCGATTGATTGTTTGAATTCTTTAAACATTTTCACTTTCCTATCTGCGGTTCATCCCCCATGGACGAAACCCGCGATGTGGCCGATGCCACGGTATTAACGCAAAGCGCGCCCGTGAAGGCGCGCTTTGGTATTCTTAGCGGCGAATGCCGAGACGTTCGATAAGCGACTTGTAACGCGCTTCGTCTTTGGAACGTGTATAGTCCAACAGCTTACGACGTGTCGCAACCATTGTTAGTAGACCACGACGCGAGTGATTGTCCTTTTTGTGGGACTTGAAGTGCTCAGTCAGGGTTTTGATGCGGCTGGTCAGGATGGCAATCTGAACTTCAGGGGAACCAGTGTCACCCTTTTTAGTTGCGAATTCTTTGATCAGGCGTTCTTTTTCTTCTGGCGTAATCGACATCGTATTTTCCTTATTCTTAAAGGTTTCAAAATCCTTAATGCTCCGGCGGATGCCAAGATGTCGTCCAGCAACGTCAAAACAGAAAGGGCCGCGAAGGGGATTCCCTAGGCAGCACGGGCGTTATAGCTGTTTTTGTGGGGAATGGAAGGGTGAATCTACCACCAGTTTTCCGGTCGCACAGCATACGCAATATACAGCGGGTGCTTTGGGTGCCCCGCCTTCGTTAACCCTAAATGCTTGGGGGAAATAGGCATGGTGAGCAGCAATGCCTCAACATCTGCGCCCCTGTTCATATGTTCGCCATGTGCGCCCCAGGCGGCGACCAGATCGTCGGCCCATTCCACGCCTTGGCGGATGGTTTCGTCGTTCAGAGGGCCGACCGGATCGGCGACGCTGCGCATGACTTTGGGGTCCGTCGCGCGGTAGGCGAAAATGTTGCAAACCCGAAACGCACCATACCCCAACGTGCGGGCGCGGCGTTCACAGCGCTCCACTGTCGGGTCGTTTTGCACCTCGGTCGCGGTCGAGGGGTTGAGCATCAGGAACATCACCTTTTTCCCACCCTCGTCCCAAACACGAGTCAGATCATAGCGGTATTCCTCACAATCCGAGTAGTTCGCTACGGAAGGCGCGTCGCCCTTCAAATGCGAGCGAGTAATCATGCGCGGAAATCTTCCAGCCGTTTGATCTGTCGTCCGTTTGTGTCGAAATTCGACGGATCCGGCCAGACATTGAAGGATGATTCCAGCGCGGGCCGCTTGGAATCGATGATCGAGAACCACGCCGTATCGCGATTGCGGCCTTTATACATAATCGCCTGCCGGAAAAGCCCTTCATACGTGAACCCCAACCGTTTCTCCGCCTTATGCGAGAGCGCATTCAGGTTGTCGCATTTCCATCCATACCGCCAATAACCTAGTTCATTAAATACACGTTGCATCATAAGGAACATGGCCTCGGTCGCAGCGGGGGTACTTTGCAGTAGAGGTGAGAAGTTAATGTTGCCCACCTCGATAATGCCTACCGCCAGATCAATCCGCATAAAGGTCGCAAGACCAACGACCTTTTCGGTGCGCTTGTCGACGATGGTGTGAAGCAGCGGGTCATCGCCAAGACAGGCAGTAGCCATCCATTCGCGAAAATCCGCCTCGGTTTCGAAGGGGTCGGTGAACAGATATGTCCAGATGCCGCCGGTTTCATCGGTCGAGAACGCCTCGAACAAATCTACTGCGTGGCGGTCTATGTCGATTGGTTCAAGACGGCAATGTCGCCCATCCATATTGGAGAGGGGCGGAGTCTTGGCCGCCTGCCAGACAACATCATCGCCAATCGGTTGGTTAAGATGGTTCACGCGCTGCGTCATTTAGCCCTCCAGCACAAAAACCCGGTTTGGGTGCAATTCGCCTGCTTTGTAAACCCCGATCGCGACCGGCGTTCCGTTCAACGAGGCCCAGCATTCTTCGCCGTATTCCACATCCGAAGCGATAACCATGCCCGGATTACCATTTCGCAACTTGGCCGCGCCTTCTGGGGTGCAGTGCAATTCGTTCAGGTCATGCAAGCCCGCCTCTAACGGCAACAGGAATTCATCCAGCTTGCGGTCTTTAGCCATCTCGTTAAGGATTTCGAAAGAAATGCCGTCGGACACTTCGAACGGACCAGCCCAAACGCGGCGCAATTGCACGACGTGGCCGAAACAGTCTAACGCCTGACCCAGATCGCGAGCGATGGAGCGGACGTAGCCGCCCTTGCCGCAGGTCATTTCCAGAATGGCGTGGTCCGCGTCCGGCATCTCGATCAATTCCAGAGATTCCACGGATAGTGGGCGCGCCGTAAGTTCCATTTCTTCACCGTCGCGGGCACGTTTATAGGCGCGCTCTCCGTCGACTTTCACGGCAGAATATTGCGGGGGGACTTGCATGATGTCACCGCTAAACTCTGGCAGCGCTGCGCGAATTTCGTCGGCTGTTGGACGTTGAGCTGATTCGTTAACCACTTCGCCCTCACCATCATCGGTGTTGGTCGCCTGCCCCAAGCGGACGGTAAAGCGGTAAGCCTTCATGGAATCCGTGACATATGGCACGGTCTTGGTTGCCTCGCCAAAGGCAATCGCCAACACGCCTGTCGCTTCGGGGTCGAGCGTGCCCGCATGCCCGGCCTTTTGCGCGTCAAACGCCCATTTCGCCTTGTTTACAACGGCGCTGGATGTCACGCCCAGTGGTTTGTCCACGATCAGCCAACCACTTAGCGCGCGGCCTTTTTTACGTCTTGCCATGATAATCCTATAGAATTGGGGGTCGGCCAACTTGGCGCCAACCAGCTTTGACCCGCTCATACAACGCCTGATCCTCGCCATAAAGGGCCGAAATGCGCTTGGCGATCTCAGGTATTATCATCTGGACTGCATTGAACAAGTTCTGTCTGTTGGTGAGGATTGCCCTGAATGCGGTGGTGACCCGTCAAAGCTGGGCGAAGATATCACCGAAGAGCTGGAATACATCCCCGATCTCTTTGTCGTGAACAAGATTATTCGTCCCCGTATGGCTTGCCGCCACTGTGAGGCAATATCCCAAGCCCCAATGCCCTCGCGCCCGATTGAAGGGGGTCGCCCCGAGCCGGGTCTGTTTGCGCATGTTTTGGTAAGCAAATCTTCCGCCCTGCTGGCACCGCTGGCTGAGGCCATTGCACAAAGCGCCAAGGATGGTGTCGCCTTGTTCGCCGACGATACCCCGCTCAAGATGCTGGCTCCCAGCAATAAGAAGACTAAAACCGCCCGCATCTGGGCTTATGTCAGGGACAAACGACCGTGGTCTGGCCAATAACCGCCTGGCGTCTGCTACCAGTTTACGGTGGGTCGCAAGGGCGAGCACCCAGTCAAACACCTGTTGGACTATCAGGGCTGGGTGCATGCAGCCCTTGAACTGGGCGTGGACATGAAAGCGCATGTGCCTGTGCAATACGGGTTTTATATTGGCTAGTATGGGTGGAACTGGACACGATCCAGAGGTTCTAGGCTTGTTCTTGTTTGACGGGGAATAGGATTTCGTCTTTGTTATCGTGGATGAAGTCAAGAAACGTGCGCGCCGCAAGGGAAAGCTGTTTGTTTTGATTGCAGACAGCGTACCACGGTCGAACAAGCGGAAATCCTTTTGCGTCCAGCACGGCAATATGATTGCCCGCCAGTTCCAGCCGAAGGTTGTAAATCGACAACACGGATATTCCCAATCCGGCCATCACACCTTGCTTGATCGCTTCACTACTGCCCAATTCCATGAACGGAGTGATTTTTACGCCTTGATTGTCAAATACACGCTCAACCGCTTGTCGGGTGCCAGAACCAGGTTCGCGCACCAGATGGCGTTCTTGGGCCAGTGCCTCAAGCGGTATGTTGCGTGCCGAAGTGAGGGGATGCCCGAACGGAGCCACCACTACCAACTGGTTATCAATCAACGGATAGGACTGCACAGCCATCTCATTGGGAACCTGCCCCATGATGATCAGATCATCCTCGTTGGACTTCAGCCGTTGAATAACTTGCGAGCGGTTTGTGACGGTCAATCGAGGAATCACTTGCGGGTGCTTTGCTATAAACGCACCAAGAAGGTGCGGCATAAAGTACTTTGCGGTGGTGATTACCGAAATACTAAGACTTCCTTTGATCACGCCTGTCAGCTCCGAAGTGCTGTCGCCCAGTGCTTCCAGCCGCGTCAGTATTTCTTGTGCTGCGGTATAAACATCGCGTCCGGCAGTTGTTGTGCGGTTGCCTTGCGCACCGCGCTCTATCAACGGTAATCCGATTGTATCCGTTAGTTTTTTCACCTGCATCGAAACGGTCGGCTGGGTAAGTTTCAGCGCTTCACTGGCACGCGTTACACCGCCGAGCCTGACGACAGCCTCGAATATTTGCAGCTGTCGCATGGAAATATTGCGGACCAAATATTCGGTAGTAGAGTGCAGCATAGATAATAGCCTATTAATAATATTGAAAACTTCGATTTTACTTTATGTTGTAAGCTTGCTAATGTCCAGCTTGTGCAGCGCTTGTCGCTAAAACTTGAGAAATGCTTAGGAGAAAACCATGCTAGACCAAACCTCGCGCTACAGCGATTTAACGCTTAACGAAGACGATCTGATTGCCGGAGAAAAGCACGTCCTTGCCGCCTATAAGATGAAACCGGCGCCCGGCTTCTTTGATTACATCGGCACCGCTGCGCATTTCTGCGCCGAAAGCTCTACCGGTACGAACGTACAAACCGTCACAACTGACGATTTTGCCATGGGTCTTGATGCGATCTGTTACGAGATCGACGAAGAAAAAGAGCTGATGAAAGTCGCTTTTCCGGTCGACCTGTTTGACCGCAACATAACCGATGGCCGCGCCATGGTTGTGTCGTTAATGACATGTATGGTTGGTAACAACCAAGCCATGGGCGACGTTGAGTATGCCAAGTTGCTGGACTTCTTCGTGCCGCCGCGTTTCATGCGTTTGTTTGATGGCCCATCCAAAGGCATTCAGGACATGTGGCGTATTCTTGGTCGCCCACTGGAAGATGGCGGTATGGTTGTTGGTACGATCATCAAGCCAAAACTGGGCCTGCGTCCGAAGCCATTTGCCGAAGCATGTTACCAGTTCTGGCTAGGCGGTGACTTCATCAAAAACGACGAGCCGCAGGGTAATCAGGTTTACGCTCCAATGCGTGAATCCATCCCCTTGGTCGTTGACGCGATGAAGCGCGCGATGGATGATACTGGCCAATCCAAAATCTTCTCAGCCAACATTACGGCAGACTGCCACGACGAGATGATCGCTCGTGGCGAGTATGTTCTGGAGCAATTCGGCAGTATGGCTGAAAACGTGGCTCTGCTTGTTGACGGCTTTGTTGGCGGCACAGGCATGGTTACGACAGCACGTCGTCACTTCTCTAACCAGTTCATCCACTATCACCGTGCTGGTCACGGCATGATCACGGGTGAAGAATCGAACCGTGGTTATACAGCGCTTGTGCATATGAAGTGGGCACGTATGGCCGGTTCTTCGGGCATCCATACAGGTACAATGGGATTTGGCAAGATGGAAGGTTACAACAGTGACACCGTTCTTTCCCGCGCTTTGATGGACGATGTTTCTGTCGGCACGCATTACACCCAACCTTGGGAACGCATGAAACCAACATCGCCAATCATCTCGGGCGGTATGAACGCGCTACGTCTACCGGGTTTCTTCGAAAACCTTGGCCACTGTAATGTTATCCAGACATCTGGCGGCGGGGCATTGGGCCACAAAGACGGCATTGCAGACGGTGCGACTTCGCTTCGCCAAGCATATGAAGCATGGCAGGAAGGTGCTGACATCATAGAATACGCCAAAGAGCATAAAGAGCTGGCTGGTGCCTTTGAAAGTTTCCCGTCGGATGCTGACACCATCTATCCGGACTGGCGTAAGAAACTGGGCGTGCATAAGTAAGCGCCGAGATACTAATTTACCTGCATCCCGATTATTCGGGGTGTAGGTGGCTATATACAAACAACAGGAAGTATCCTTTACATAACGGATCACATTTCCAATCCGGGGAGCCACGACATGACAGATTCCAGCCAATATCTGATCAAAGACGAGCCTTATTACAAAACCACCGGAAACGAAGTGGGGCTTTATGAAAGCGCGTATTCATGTCGCCTGCCAGTCATGGTCAAGGGGCCGACTGGCTGCGGTAAGTCGCGGTTTATCGAGTATATGGCGTGGAAACTGCAAAAGCCTCTGATCACTGTTGCCTGTAACGAGGATATGACCGCAGCCGATCTGATTGGCCGCTACCTCCTCGATGAAAAAGGCACACGTTGGCAGGATGGTCCGCTGACCGTGGCTGCCCGCATTGGCGCGATCTGTTACCTCGACGAGGTGGTCGAGGCCCGTCAGGACACAACCGTCGTGATCCATCCGCTGACCGATCATCGTCGCGTATTGCCGCTTGATAAAAAGGGCGAGCTGCTGGAGGCACATCCGGATTTCCAATTGGTGATTTCTTATAACCCAGGCTACCAAAGCCTGATGAAAGACTTGAAGCAGTCCACTAAACAGCGGTTTACGGGCCTTGATTTCGACTATCCCTGTAAAGAAGACGAATCCGCGATTGTTAGCCGTGAGGGCAGTGTAGAAGCAGATATTGCCGACAAGTTGATCGACGTCGCAGTACGTGCGCGGAACCTGAAAGGGCACGGCCTTGACGAGGGCATATCCACGCGATTATTGGTTTACGCGGCGCAGTTGATGAACGCTGGCGTCTCACCTGTGGAGGCATGTAAAATGGCGCTGGTTCGTCCATTGACTGACGACGTAGACATACGTGCGACACTCGATGCCGCCGTGGAGCTGATCTTCGGCTAGGGCAACGAACAGCAGGAGACGAGGCCATGACCCCCGAAACGCAAGCAATCCGTGACCGGCTTAGATGCTCTGTTCGCAAGATCGACGACATATTCGAGGACGCGTTTAATGAGGCGCAAACCGTTCTTTCACCTAGCGGCATTGATGCGTGGTTAACCGGCGTGGATCGTGTCTGCGCATTGGGTCGTGGCACTGAACTACCCCTGATTTTTCTTGATGAAATTCCCGAAATCGTGCGCCACAGCGACGAAGCAATAATAAGTGAAATCGCGGACGTTACGGCCTACCTGTCCGAATTCGCGGTTCGCGGCAGTTATGCACCGTTCTTATCCAGCCTGCCGTCAATCGCCCGCCGCCTGAACAGTGCCAGCCTTCTGCGTGGTTGGCTGAAAATGGTGCGGGAAATGGTCACCGGCGCTAAAGAGGGCACAACACCATTCCTAGAACGCGCCCCCTACATTTTCTCGCAACTAAGCTGCGAGGGCGTTAACAGTTGGGTAAACTACGGCAAACGCGTTTATAAAGACCACCCGCATCGCTTGCCGGATTACTTTGGCCTTAAAAGCGCCGACGCGCAGGCAATGCTGGTAAAAGAACGCAGCGGCACGCTGTTCATGGATCACGAACGCCAATTGCGAATGTTCGAGCGCGCATTCTGGAACCTCGAGACCGAATTCCGTCCATATTCCATGGCGTTTGATACAGCACGTAAGCCACGCCCGCACATTTCGACACTTGGCCTCCATATCCCCGATGTTTACGAAGACCTCGGCGACGTAAGCGGCATTGATCGCTACCGCGCTATGATCGCACATATGATGGCACATAAGGTCTGGAGTAAGCCATATCTCGCCGACAATTTCAGTGCCTTCCAGCATATCAGCATCGAGGTGTTCGAGGATGCGCGCGTTGAATATCTGGCGATACAGAAATTCCCGGGCCTGCGGCAACTGTGGCTGAAAATGCATCCGGCCCCACATCCCGGCAGATGCCCTGACGGTTGGTCATGTATTCGCCATGATCTCGCGATCCTGTCTTTCGCCTTGTTGAACCCCGATCACCGCTACACCAACCCCTCCGTTTTGACGTTTGTTGAAAAATTCAAAGCGCGGATTGAGACTAATCCATATGACACAGATATGGCCAAAAATCTGGGCGTTGAATGGTTGAAGGACAATTTCGTCCATGAATTCCGCCAACCAAAGGTATGGTTTGAAGATACCGAGGTCAGCTATCGCGACGACAACCGTTATCTGTGGATTTTCCTTGAGGAGGCCGAAGAAGCGGATGATTTTACCTCGGATCACGGTGCGCAAAGTCGGGCAAACGACGAAGATGACGAGGGGCTTTTGCCACCTCAACACTACCCTGAGTGGGATTCGAACGTTCAAAACTACCGCCCCGACTGGGCGACAGTTTACGAGGCAATTCAGCCTGCTGGTAACGCGTCGGAAATTGACAGCTTGCTAGATAAGCACAAGATGCTGTCGCGCCAGTTACGGCAAATCGTCGATCTGTTAAAACCCCAGCAACGCAAGCGCGTTCGGTATCAGGAAGAAGGCGACGAGCTTGATTTGGATACCGCCATTCGTGCCGCTATTGATCACCGGATTGGCTCGACGCCGGACACGCGCATACATCAAAATCACGTCAAGGACGGGCGCGATATTTCGGTATTGTTGCTGTTGGATCTGTCCAAATCAATAGGCAAAGTTCCAAAAGGGGTCGAGCATACAATCCTGCAATTGTCACAAGAGGCTGTTGCACTGATGGCCGAGGCCGTCGAAGGGCTGGGTGATCCGTTTGCCATTGCAGGATTCTCGTCAAACACGCGCCACGAAGTTCGGTATACGCATCTGAAAGGATTTTCCGAGGCCTGGGGCCACGACCCGAAGGCACGTCTGGCTGCAATCAAGGCCGGAGATTCTACACGAATGGGTGCTGCACTCCGTCATGCTGGTCGGTATCTGGAAAACCGCAAAGAAGAAAAACGGCTGTTATTGTTGCTGACCGATGGGGAGCCGCATGACATCGACGAGCAAGACCCAAAATACCTTCAGGACGATACCCATGTCGCGGTTAAGGAGTTGGAAAGCAAGGGGATCACGACCTATTGCATCACCCTCGACCCGGATGCGGATGATTATGTGGCAGATGTCTTCGGGCGGAATAATTACACCGTCATCGACAAAGTCGAGCGCCTGCCGGAAAAGCTGCCGCGGTTGTTCATGTCCTTGACAAGGTAGCGGGCGTTGATTCGAAGCCAGCCCCGCCTACAACCCCCAGCGATCGGCGATCATGTGCCAGTTTAGCACCGCAGGCATAAACCCCGGGTTGCCGTTATAAAGCGGTTTCGTTTCAAAGATGAGGTCGTCAAACGCCGTGCGCCCCTCGTTATTGCCCAAAATTTTATGCGCCAGCCAATTGCCGAAATAACGCGCGCGCCACGCCCGACCCGCAATATCCCATGGCATAATACAAGCCCTCGCGTTACAATCCGTTAGCTGTGAAGGGCTTGGTCGAGGTGTTTTGGCGAGGGGTGGCCTTGGTTACCGCCTCTAAACCCGCGATGTTCGGTCAGGCGTTGAGTTATACACGCGAAAGCGTTGCTGCTGGTTTCGAGAATCTTGTCGAAATATAACGAGAAGAAGCGGTTAACGGGATTGTGAGTAACGAAAAAGCTTACATCCTCGGCAACCTGTGGCCGCGTTAACGCACTATTAACCAATGCTCCCTTGGAGTGGATGTTAACCGGATCGGCATAAGTCTCACCGTGGTCGGGATGATACAGAACGTTCTTGATATACGTCGCGCCCACCTTAAGCGTTAAGATCGTGTTGATCGGTTGATCTTTGGTCGAGAAGAACCGCAAGGTTTCCTCGATTTTAGACCGGCATTTCCGCCAAGGTTGCCACCGGATCGCGCAGAACGGCAAGTGCATGAAGGCTTTGGTTAATGGCTTCTTCATCTCCGCGATGGCGCGAACTATCGTCTGCATTTGAGTGAATATTAACTGCAGCGGAATGCTCTTCCGCATGATCCAGATAAAAGAACAGGTTTTTCGGATAAGTGCTGCCGCATTTCGTGGTCGGCCGGTATTAAACCGAAGCGCTTCGCAACGTCAGCATCCGCTGCGCCGGAGTCCAGCTTACGGGTTTGCGAAACTTTTGCAAAACGCCTTGATCATTTCTGCTTATTCGTCGTCTTGGTCCAGATCACGGCGGACCTCGTCTGAATCCAGTAGGCGTTGGGTTTCATCCATTTGGTCATAACTGTGGTCAGCCAGAAACTTCAGTTCTGGGGCGTGTTTCAGCTTTAATCCTTTGGTAACCAAATGACGAAGCTCGCCCTGATTCCGGTTAAGCGCCTCAATCACGCTGTCCGTGTTTATCCCGCCAAGTGGCAGGGCAAATACAATCGCGTTACGTAAGTCAGGGGAAATTCGCACCTCGCCGATAGTCACGGAAACATGCGCCAGCTCGTCGTCGTGCAGCTCGCTACGCAACATAATGTCGGATAATTTACGCCGGATCAGTTCGCCCACGCGAAGCTGTCGTTGCGATGGGCCCGCGCCCGCACTGAATCTTTTCTTTGCCATAGCCTCTATTCCCCCCAGATTGTGCGCGAGTCAAGCCATCGCCTCTTTGCATTGCGCTAATTGAACGCTAAACCTGTGAACGAACAGTTAATGAGGGCAGATATGACCGAAACTACAGGCATCGCAGTTGCAGGCGCATCGGGCCGTATGGGCAGGATGTTGATTCAAGCAATCGACGAAAATGAGGCCTCGCATCTTGCGGGTGTTACCGAACGTCCGGGCCACGACTGGATTGATCGCGATTTGGGCGAATGTTTAGGCGGCGCGCCGAACGGTATTACGGTGGTTGACGATCTACTGGAAATCGTCGGACATAGCCACGCGTTGGTTGATTTCACCTCGCCCGAAGCGACAGTTTCGAACTCGGCACTGGCGGCGCAGGCTCGGATTACGCATGTCATCGGAACCACCGGTCTGGAAGACGAACATTTGGCTAAAATCGCGGCGGCAGCACGACATGCGATTGTCGTCCGTGCAGGAAATATGAGCCTCGGCGTAAACTTGTTAACGGTTTTGACTCGCAAAGTCGCTGCAGCGCTGGATATGGATTTTGATATCGAGATTGTCGAAATGCATCACAAACATAAAATTGATGCCCCATCAGGCACAGCTTTAATGTTAGGCAAAGCGGCAGCTGAAGGGCGCAGTGTCAATCTGGACGAAGTTTCAGATCGCGGGCGTGACGGCGAGACCGGAGCACGTAAACGTGGTGACATCGGTTTCGTATCCATGCGTGGCGGGGACGTTGTCGGAGAACATGACGTAATTTTCGCGGGCGAAGGAGAGCGGATCATCTTGCGCCATATTGCTGGCGGCCGCATGATATTTGCACACGGTGCCATCAAAGCGGCCTTATGGGGCCAAACACAAAAGCCCGGTGAATACACTATGCTGGATGTGCTTGGCCTTGATTAGGGCTATTCGCCGGTGCGCTGACAAATAATCGAGAACGCAACACGAACCAGGGCGCCGCCCAGAAAACCGCCTTCGATTGCCAGAACCCACGATACTCCGCCGGTGGCCACCACGATTAACGTGTGCAGCAACGCCACCAAGGACGCCGGTAACGACGTTGCCAAGCAAGCCCATCGAGTGCTCTTCCATAAATTGTGAAGAAAAGACGCCGCCGCCAATACCGCATAGTGCGCTAATTACAAATAAGATCGCTTCGAAACCCTTGTTGGTTAGTTTTATAGTTAGTTTCGCCCCTTAGTATTTCTATACTAATTTTCGGTATTCCCAAAGGGACGCTTTCACCGGCCGGACGCTGCGTTAGTAATTGCTTTGTCATAGGAAATTGGGCAGTCTTTGTGGGAATTTTCTAGAGGGCGGATGATGTCATATCTTAACGGTATTTTTGGAGTTTCAGGTAAAGTTGCGTTGGTAACAGGGGGAGCCACGGGGATTGGCCGGATGATTGCCGAGGCACTGGTGTGCGGTGGCGCGCACGTGGTGATTGCTAGCCGAAAGGGACAGGCATGCGAGGTCGTCGCTGCCGAACTTAATGCGCTGGATGCCAGCGGATCGGCTGAGGGGTTTACTGGCGACGTTGGATCAGAAGCGGCGATCGAATCGTTAACCGCTGCCGTTAAATCCCGCACAGACAAACTGCACATACTCGTTAACAATGCTGGAATTACTTGGGGCGGTCCGTATAATTCCTTTCCGCATAAAGCTTGGGAAAAGGTGATGAATGTTAACGTCGCCGGGATGTTTACCCTTACTCGCAACCTTACCGAATTGCTGGGGTCCGCAGCGACCGATACGGATCCTTCTCGGATTATTAACATCGGCTCGATAATGGGAACCGTGCCGCTGGCCGAAGGCACCTATTCTTATTCGGCATCCAAAGCTGCCGTACATCATCTGACAAAAATTCTAGCGTCCGAACTGGCCTCAAAAAACATTACCGTTAACGCCTTTGCGCCTGGTCCCTTTCCTTCGAAAATGACTGCCTTTGCGATTGGCAGCGGTGAGGGGCAGGCCAAGGTCGGAGCGAATGTCCCGATTGGGCGCGTTGGTTCGTCCGAAGATATCGCTGGTGCCACGTTGTTCCTTTGCGGGCGTGGAGGGGCTTACACGTCCGGTGCAATTATTCCACTAGACGGTGGAATGAACGCTCAAGGACCAACCAACCTGTTTGCGAACGCGTTAACATGACGTTTGCCGGCAAAACCGTCCTAATAACAGGCGCATCCGGTGGATTTGGTTCAGCGACAGCAAGAATGTTCGCGGATGCGGGTGCAAATTTGGTGCTGGGAGATATTTCTGCGGATGAGCTGGGGGTTGGTTTTGTTGGCAATGTCGCGATGCTGGTCGGAGATGTTCGCGACCCTTCGTATAGTAACGATTTGGTTAATCTGTCGCTAGATCGGTTCGGAACGCTCGACGTTGCTATCAACAATGCTGGAATCGTTCACGATTATGCAAAAATTCCCGACTTGCCTGAAGATGTCTGCCGAAAGATTGTGGATGTTAACCTTTTGGGAGTTTTTTGGGCGTTGCAGGCGCAACTTCCGGTGATGGCGGAACAATTTGCCAAGAACGGAAATAGTTGCGCAATTGTTAACGTCGCTTCGGTCGCCGGACTGCGTGGTGCGCCTTGGCTGGCCATCTACGGTGCCGCGAAACACGGTATCGTTGGGCTTACCAAGTCCGCCGCGCTGGAATATGCCCGCAAAGGCATCCGCGTTAACGCCGTTTGCCCCAGCTTTGCGGCAACACCCATGGCGGGTGACGCGCTTCACGATCCCGAAGCCGCTGCGAACATGACGCGGGGCATTCCAATGCGACGGCTCGCAACGGTTAACGAAGTAGTTCAGGCGATCTTTTGGGCGACCGATCCTGCGAACAGCTTTTTGACCGGCCAAACGGTGGCGATCGACGGTGGGCTGGGGGCGCTCTAACCTGCCGTAGCGTCCTCCGTGACTCAGGCCAAGATTTCCGTCAGACTACGAAAAATCGGAGAAACATATGACCAGCTACCCCAACATGCTCGCCCCACTAGACCTTGGGTTCACGACGTTGAAAAACCGTGTGCTTATGGGATCAATGCATACAAACCTTGAGGAGTTGGGTGACTGGAATCGCATCGCTGAATATTTTGGCGAGCGGGCTGAAGGCGGCGTTGGTTTGATGGTGACGGGCGGGATGGCCCCAAATGTTGAGGGCGGCGTGTTTCCCGGTGCGTGTGGTTTGTTCACAGATCAGGACATTGCGAACCATCGTCTGGTGACCGACCGTGTGCACAACGCTGGTGGCAAGATTGCGATGCAAATTTTGCACGCGGGGCGGTATGCTTATAACCACAAGGCCGTTGCGCCTTCGGCGATCAAATCGCCAATCTCTCCGTTTCCGCCAAACGGGCTGGACGGTGCCGGCGTCGAAAAGCAAATCGCGGATTTTGCGACTTCGGCGGCGCGGGCCAAACAAGCTGGGTATGACGG
The DNA here is from genome assembly GCA_029938175.1 of Paracoccaceae bacterium. GTDB lineage: Bacteria > Pseudomonadota > Alphaproteobacteria > Rhodobacterales > Rhodobacteraceae > NORP23. Next base: position 36,740 of record JAPYON010000001.1, read on the forward strand.
CGTCGAGGTTATGGGATCAGAAGGGTATTTCCTTAACGAGTTCCTTGTGACCCACACAAATAAACGCACGGATGAATGGGGCGGATCGTTCGAAAACCGGATGCGCTTGCCTGTTGAGATCGTGCAAAGGGTTCGCGAGGCTGTAGGGCCGGATTTCATTATCATTTACCGCCTGTCCATGATCGACCTAATCCCAGACGGCCAAACTTGGGAAGAGGTCGTGACGCTGGCCAAGGCAATCGAGACGGCTGGAGCTACGATAATCAACACAGGAATCGGTTGGCACGAGACGCGTATCCCCACGATCGCCACTTCGGTTCCCCGCGCGGCTTTTTCGTGGGTTACCAAAAAGTTGATGGGTGAGGTTTCGATCCCCATCATCACCTCGAACCGGATCAACACTCCCGAAGTGGCCGAACAGGTTCTGGCCGACGGTTGTGCCGACATGGTTTCAATGGCGCGGCCTTTTTTGGCGGATAGTCAATTCGTCGCCAAAGCGGCAGCGGGACGGGCAGATGAAATCGCGCCCTGTATTGCGTGTAATCAGGCGTGTCTGGATCACACGTTTTCCATGAAGACCTCGACCTGTCTGGTGAACCCGCGCGCCTGTTACGAAACCGAATTGAACTATGGCCGGGCGGCGGTGGTGAAAGCCATAGCGATTGTTGGGGCTGGTCCGGCTGGCTTGGCAACCGCTTTGGTGGCTGCGCAGCGAGGGCATAAGGTGACGTTGTTTGATGCGGCCGACAAAATTGGTGGACAGTTAAATATCGCTAAACAAATTCCTGGCAAAGAAGAGTTTTTCGGTCTGGTAGAATATTACGCGCGTATGCTTGGGGTTTATGGCGTTGACGTGCGCCTTGCACAGCGCGCTGTGGCCGATGATTTGACGGACTTTGACGAGATTGTGATTGCCACAGGCGTCACGCCTCGGGATCCGCAGATCAAAGGGCAAGGCGGGCCGAACGTGGTTAACTATCTTGATGTGCTGCGGGACAAGGTTGCCGTTGGTGATCGCGTTGCGATCATCGGGGCTGGCGGTATCGGGTTTGATGTGGCCGAGTATCTGGTGCAAGTCGGAGAAAGCCCGACGTTGAACCTTGAGGAGTGGAAATCCGAGTGGGGCGTTGGCGATCCATCGTTAACGCGCGGTGGTCTGGCTGAATCTGGACCGAAACCAAAAGCCTCGGCAAGGCAGGTCACGTTGTTGCAACGTAAAGCGAAGAAGCTGGGCAAGGGTTTGGGAAAAACCACTGGTTGGATTCACCGCGCAACACTTGCGATGAAGAGTGTGACGATGGTTGGCGGTGTAAACTACGAAGAAATTACCGCTGAGGGCCTGCACATTTCTACTGGTGAAGGTCGCGAGAACCCACGACTGCTGGAGGTGGACACGATAGTTTTGTGCGCGGGGCAATTGCCCGAACGCAGCTTGGCCGACGCGTTAGACGCGAAAGGTATTAGGGCGCATGTGATCGGTGGCGCAGATGTCGCAGCCGAGCTGGATGCGAAGCGGGCGATCAATCAGGGCTCACGACTCGCGGCCGCCTTTTAGCCCAGAATTGACGGGCCGAAAATAAGAAACAAGATCACAACGGGCGAAACGCCGATGACTACAGCCAGTAAATATAGTGGAAAACTGAACAAGCGGCTTGCGCCTGCTGCGAAGGCTATACCTCCGTCCCCACCGACAACCGAGTTGCCGGGAATGTTGAGTGCGACCGCTATGGCGATGTAACGGTAACGCAATAGGAACGGTACGAAGCGGCTAGGCGCACGGCCTACCAACATGTCCAGACGCTCGGACACAGGTTTTTGTCCAAATCATGCACCAAACGGCTTATGCGGGTCATGCCGAGAAAATCAAAGCGCCCGCATATGGTTTTTTCGGGCACCAGTCGACCCAAAAGAAAACCCAGCGTCAAGCCGGTGATTGTCGAAATCTAGACAGGAATGGCCATTGGAATACCGAACGTGACCATCAACCCAAGTCCAACCTCGACGCCGGGCACGAAAGGTAGCGAAATTAACAAAGCGTAAAGGACTACAGCGAACACGGTTGCGCCGAAAATTATGCTCTTGTTTTTCGGCGTGATTTCCATCTTCAGGCGGTCCCTGATCCAATCGCCAGCTTGGTTGGCCAAATAAGCGATAACGATGAAGACAGCTATCACCATGATGATTCTAGGCATTTTCGACTTCATGGCAAATTGTTCATAATTCCAACCAGTTCTGCAGCGATCGCTGGTTCGGACATGGCGTGCCCTGCCCTGACCAGCCAAAATTTCGATTTCGGCCAAAGCCGGTGCAGACTGTGCGCGGTGTGAGGCGGGCAAATCATGTCATATCGACCTTGGACGATATACCCCGGAATATGTTGAATTTTGTGCATGTCGGCGAAAATCTGACCGTCCTCGCGAAGAAACCCTTTGTGGGTGAAATAGTGATTTTCGATTAGAGAAAACGCTTTGGCATAAGGCGCGAGAACACGCCCACCGTGGCCTTTGGAATCAAGCGTCGCCAACGCGTTTTCCCATGCAGCCCATGCCCGAGAAAATCGAATAACCTCGGCGTCAATCTTGCCAAAAAGGCGTGCACGATAGGCAGCGATCAGGTCGTGACGTTCGCCTAGCGGTACCATGTCGTTGAATTTCTGCCATGCTTCTGGCCAGAACTTCCCTGCCCCGCCACCGTAAAACCAGTCCAGCTCGGCCTGAGTCATTGTAAATATACCACGCAGAACCAGTGCGTTAACGCGGGAAGAATGGGTTTGGGCATACAGCAACGATAGCGTCGCGCCCCATGACCCGCCAAAAACGGTCCATTTCGAAATACCGAGAGTGTCGCGGATAACCTCTATATCGTCGATTAAATCCCATGTCGTATTGTTTTCCACACTGGCATGTGGCGTCGAGCGCCCGCATCCGCGTTGGTCAAACAGGATCACGCGATACCGGTCGGGGTCAAAAAACCGGCGCATCGCTGGACTGCATCCACCACCTGGGCCGCCATGCAGGACGACAACTGGTTCGCCGTCTTCGCGGCCGGATTGTTCTAAGTAAATCGCGTGCCCACCACTGACCTCCAACGTCTGCGTGTCGAACGCATCGCGGGCGGAGTACAGAGTGCGACGAGGGTTTTCGTCTTTATGGCTCGCATGTTCTAACATATATGCTCTATTAGTTAATCATTCGTCCCAACATGGCAGGTAGAAAAGATGAGTGCAACGCAAACAGCCGTTACGGTCGATCCGGCCGAAATTGCTAAATTTGAAGCAATGGCCGCCGAATGGTGGGATCCCAAAGGGAAATTCAAGCCGCTGCATAAAATGAATCCGATCCGATTGAAGTACCTTGTGCAACAGATTTGCGCCGAATTCGGGCGCGATCCGGACTCATTACGCCCGTTTGAGGGGCTGCGCCTGTTGGATATCGGTTGCGGTGGTGGGTTATTGTCTGAACCGATGGCGCGACTCGGGGCTACAGTTATTGGTGCGGACGCAGCGGCGGGGAACATTCCGGTGGCGCAGTTGCACGCAGAGCAGTCTGGTCTGGATATCGACTATCGCAACGAAACCGCCGAAGGGTTAGCGGCGGACGGCGAACAATTCGATATCGTATTGAACATGGAAGTGGTCGAGCATGTGGCCGACACTCTGGCATACCTAACCGCTTGTCGCCAATTGCTGAAGCCAGGCGGGTTGATGTTGTGTTCGACGCTCAACCGCAATCCCAAAAGTTATATGGCAGCAATTATCGGGGCCGAGGTTATCATGCGCTGGCTGCCGCGCGGCACACATGAGTGGCACAAATTCATCACTCCAGATGAACTGTTCGCGCTGATCTCGAACGCGGGGTTAAAGCCTGTAGATCGCAAGGGGTTCGTTTTCAACCCAATCTTATGGTCGTGGTCTATTTCGGATCAGGATTTGTCAGTCAACTATGTTACGGCTAGCATTAAGCCAGAATAATTAGTCTTCGCTGGCAAGCAACATCCGAAGGTCACGTAGTATCGGCAACGCAGCGCGGATTTTTTCCGAACCCAGGTGCTCTATTGTATCGTCAAAAACCGGTGCGATGGCGCGAACGGCCTCGTCGCGGGCGGCGTGTCCTGCTGGACTGATGGTCACGAATTTTCGCCGCGCGTCATCCCAATCTGGACGGATATGAACGTATCCAGCGGTCTCGAGCTTCGATAACGTGTTGGTCATTGCGCCCTTGGTTACGTGGAATATCCGCGCCAGTTGGGCGGGCGTTTTCTCACCACCCAATCGGGAGAAATGGTTTAAGACGGTGAAGTGCGATAGCTCCATTCCTTTTGGTAATGCACGGCTAAAACGGGTTCGCGCCATTTGCTCTACAGCAGAAATTTCGCTGAAAAGGGCAATTGCGAGTGGGTCGTTTGATGGTTTATCTGACATTACGCCTCGGGTGGTTCGTATTCTCGATCATGGAGCAGCGAAGGAATTTTCGCGCGGGCCTTGGCAACATCGTTAAAGTCCAAATCGACAAAAGTCACGCCTTGCGTTTTGCCACCGTCCGCCAAAACGTCGCCCCAAGGCGAAATTGCGAGCGAGTGCCCATAAGTTTCGCGGCGCGGCTCTCGGCCCCAATCATGGGTACCACATTGGGCCGGAGCCAAAACAAAATACCCGTTTTCGATGGCGCGAGCACGCAGCAAGGTGTGCCAATGTGCGCGACCCGTCGGGACTGTGAACGCTGCGGGAACGGTCAGAATTTCGGCTCCGGACTGTGCAAGTTGACGGTAAAGATCGGGAAAGCGTATGTCGTAACAGATCGTCATACCGATGTTGGCAAAGTCGGTTTTCACTAGCATGGCTTTAGTTCCTGCGCGATAGGCCGAAGATTCGCGATAAACCTCGCCATTGCCCAGATCGACATCGAACATATGGATTTTGTCGTAGCTGGCAGCGATTTCGCCCATCGGGGTGATCAAGAACGAACGATTTGCAAAGCGATCGTCTGGGTCTTGGGTTTTAAGCCCAAGTGAGCCGATCAACAGCCAGACTTCCAATTCCTTTGCCAGCACTCGCATGCGGGCCAGCGTCGGATCGTCTGCCTCGGTATGCAAGACCTCGGCCTGCTGTTTCCGGCTTGGCGAAATAATGTTGGTGGTTTCTGGCGTCAGGATAAACTGTGCGCCGCCCGCGTGCGCCTCGCGAATATACCCCTCAACAAGGCGCATATTGGCCGCTGGATCGTTGCTTGACGTAAGCTGAACCAGTGCAATTTTCATGTTTAGGCCAGCATCCTGTCGAGAAGATCGTCGCCTTCAAGTTCGAATAACTCGTCGCAACCGCCGATTGGCTTGCCGTCAATGAAAATCTGCGGGACAGTGCGGCCACCGTTGCTTCGCTGGGCCATCTCGGTACGTTTGTCGGGGCTCATCATTACGTCGTATTCTGCGAACTCGACACCCTTTTTATTTAAAAGGCGTTTCGCGGCAACGCAAAAGCCGCAGATAGGGGTGGTATAAATTTCGACGGGTTTCATGCCGATGCTCCATAATTAGTGTTTCGTCCGTCTATATAGGAACTTAACCGTCTCGTGCAACGCGAGCGAGGACAAGAACGTCGATTCTTTGCGTGCTTGCCGTGCGGAGGGCCTGCGCACAGGCGGAAAGCGTTGCTCCCGTTGTCATCACGTCATCGATTAACAGTATGTTTTTCTGGACTTCTCGACGGTTATGGGCGGCCAACGCTCCTCGTTGGTTCTCGAACCTCTCTCTCCGCGTCAAACCGTCTTGGATCGACGTGGCCTTGGTGCGGATGAGTAAATCAGGGATTTTCGGGGTGCTCGAAAGCGCCGTAAGTGTCGCAAATCGTACCGGATATAAACGCCGTATCCACCTAGAAATCGGCGCAAAGGCACCGTGTTCGGTTAGTTCTGAACAAGTCAGGCAGCGCGGGGGGGGGTAGATCGTGTTAAGCAACACGCTCTTTCCCTTGGAGACGAAGCGAGTTAGGTGTTTCAACGAGAGGATTTCTGAATATGCAGACACCACCAGACCTTTTTGACCGCGGGCTATTGAGCATGCGCCGTGTGCGGGCGGCCGGTTTTGGCGCAGAAGGGGAATTCCTACACGTCGAGATTGCCGACCAAGTGTCAGAAAGACTGCAAGAGGTTAATAAATCGTTTCAATCCGCTGCCATAATCGGTCCAAAGGCTGAATTGTGGGTGGAAGCACTTGGGAATCCGGCATTTCGGGCCTATGTAGACGGCGAAGTGCTCGACTTGCAAGAGTCCTCGCTTGATTTGGTGGTCCACGGGTTGGCCTTGCATTGGGCGAACGATCCGGTTGGGCAGCTGGTACAAATGCGGCGTGCGCTAAAGCCGGACGGGTTGATGATAGCGGCAATGTTTGGAGGGCAAACCCTTAACGAATTGCGAACTGCGTTGGCCGAAGCGGAAACCGAGTTCGAGGGTGGTTTGTCCCCGCGTATCGCTCCGATGGGTGAAATCCGAGACCTTGGCGGGCTGATCCAACGGGCCGGTTTGGCCCTTCCGGTCGCCGATTCCGTTAATCTGACGGTAACTTACGAAACACCACTACATTTGATGCAGGATTTGCGGGCGATGGGGGAAACCAATGTCATGCACGCGCGGAGAAAAACGCCGATGCGGCGCAAAACGTTGATGCGAGCGATGGATATCTATACGGAATACTTTGCGGAACCCGACGGACGTGTCCCTGCTACATTCGAGATCGTGTTCCTGACCGGGTGGGCCCCGTCCGAGACGCAGCAAAAATCGCTGCGGCCCGGTTCAGCGAAGGCGAGACTCGCCGACGCTTTGCAGGTGCCCGAACGTAGCGCGGGCGACAAAGCGAAGAATTAGTCTTCGGCTTCTTCCTTAGCAGGCGCTGGTTTGCTTGAGTTGGAGGAAACGCCAACCTGTGCGGCGCGTAACAAACGGTCGCCAATTGCGAAACCCGACGCCATAACCTGAATGATCGTGCCTTTTGTGGTGCTTGGTACCGGTGCTTCGAACATTGCCTGATGCAGTTTCGGATTAAACTTGTCGCCGACTTCCGGAGCAACCGTCAGAATTTTGTGCTTCTCAAAGACCGACAGCAATTCGCGCAATGTCAGTTCTAGACCTTCGGTCAAAGACTTGTGATGCTCGCGAAGGTCATCGTCAATGTTTTCCAGCGCACGCTCCAAATTGTCCTGCACCGACAGAAGGTCGCGGGCAAGCTTGGTTCCGCCGTACACCTCGGCATCGCGGCGATCACGCTCGGAACGTTTTCGAAGGTTTTCGGTTTCCGCGAAAGCACGCAAAAGGCGGTCCTTTAGCTGATCGCGCTCCTTGATTACGGAATCTATGTCGGGCATTGCCAGAACGTTTTCTTCCAGATCCAGCTCTTCTTCGGACTCATCGATATCGTCCAGAAACCCGTTTTCTTTTTCGTTACTCATCTTACTTACCTTCTTGTTCAAGTCCGGCGGGACATTAATCGACCCACCAGCTGCGCGGTATAATCTACGATCGGAACGATCCGGCCATAATTCAGCCTTGTCGGTCCGATCACGCCTACCGCGCCAATAATTTTTCGCTCAGCGTTCATATAAGGGGAAACCACCAAAGAGGAACCCGAAAGTGAGAAAAGTTTGTTCTCTGAGCCAATAAAAATGCGGACTCCGTCTCCTTCTTCGGTCAAATCCAGCAATTGCGCCATATCACGCTTGCGTTCAAGGTCGTCAAACAGCTGCCGGATGCGTTCCAGATCTTGCTCGGTAGCACCATCTTCGACCAAATTCGCGCGGCCCCGAACGATAAGGCGGTCTCGACCGTCCTGCTCGTCCACCCAAATCGCCAGCCCGTCTTTGATCAGGCTTTGCGATAAGCGGTCGAGTTCTTGGCGATTTCGCTCAATTTCGCGTGTCACCACGCTCTGCATTTGTGAAACGGTGTGACCTTCGAGAATCGCGTTCAGAAAATTAGCCGCCTCGCGCATAGCAGACTGTGTTAGCCCGGTTGGCGGTGTAAAAAGGCGGTTTTCTACCTGTCCGTCGGCGGTGACTAATACCACAAGCGCCTTTTCGGACGACAATGCCACGAATTCTAAGTGCTTTATCGGGGATTCCGTTTTTGGTGTCAGGACGAGGCTCGCACCATGGGTCAGACCCGACAACATATTGCCGACCTTGTCCATCATGCCGCCAATATCTGGTTCGTTACTGTCAAGCGAGCGCTCTATTTCACGTTGTTCGGAATCGGAAACGGAACCAACCTCAAGCAACCCATCCACGAACATCCTAAGGCCCACCTGTGTTGGAATACGGCCAGCGGATGTGTGCGGAGAGCCCAGAAGATCGAGCCGTTCAAGGTCGCTCATAACATTGCGAATGGTGGCGGGCGAGACTCTCTCGGTTAGTGCTTTTGTAAGGGTTTTAGAGCCGACAGGATCACCGGTTTCCAGATATGATTCCACCACTTGTCGGAAAACCTCGCGGCTGCGGTTGGTCAGATCTGAAAGCGGAGTGGTTTGGGTCATGTTTAAGCACCTTGGTTCACGTGAAACTATGCATTCCGGCTGATCGGGTCAATCGTCGGGATGGACGCAAGCGTTGATTTTGGTTAAGACGCTGCAAAACCTAACCCAACGGAGGCTTCTATGCGCCCATCTGGCCGTAATACTGATATCATGCGTGACATAGTTATAGAAACTAACGTCACCAAACACGCCGAGGGCTCGTGCCTCATAAAAATGGGTGACACACATGTGCTTTGTACTGCTTCACTAGAAAGTCGCGTGCCACCGTTTTTGCGCAACTCCGGCCTTGGCTGGGTAACCGCTGAATATGGCATGCTGCCGCGCTCAACGGGTTCGCGGATGCGGCGCGAGGCTACGGCTGGAAAACAGTCTGGTCGTACGCAGGAAATTCAACGGCTGATCGGCCGGTCTTTGCGATCTGGCGTTGATCGTGTTACTTTAGGTGAACGTCAGATCACTGTGGATTGTGATGTTATTCAGGCGGATGGTGGCACACGTTGTGCGGCGATTACTGGCGGGTGGGTTGCGTTGCGTTTAGCAGTTAACAAGTTGTTGACGGCTGGTGATATAAAAGAAGACCCTTTGACAGATCACATCGCGGCGGTTTCTTGCGGAATTTATGCCGGACAGCCGGTTCTGGACCTCGACTACCTTGAGGATAGCGATGCAGGCACTGATGCGAATTTCGTTATGAGTGGCGCAGGTGGTATGGTCGAGATTCAAGGTTCTGCGGAGGGCGCGACTTTTTCTCGTGACGAGTTTAACACGCTATTGGATTTGGCGGAAAAAGGCGTGGCCGAACTGGTTATCGCGCAGAAAGCTGCCATCACCTGATGAGGAAGTTCGTCGAGCCCAAACTACTGATCGCAACCCATAACAAAGGCAAGCTGGAGGAAATCATCCGCCTGCTAGAGCCTTTCGGTGTTGCGGTAGTCTCGAACGCTGAACTCGACTTGCCTGAGCCAGAAGAAACCGAGGATAATTTCCTCGGCAATGCTCGGATCAAGGCGCATGCGGCGGCGAAGGCCAGCGGATTGCCGGCGTTGGCCGACGACAGCGGTATCGAGGTGGATGCTTTGGGTGGTGCGCCGGGTGTTTACACTGCGGATTGGGCGGAAACGCCTAATGGACGTGATTTTTCCGTGGCGATGACCAAGGTTTGGGATGAATTGGAGGCGTTGCGCGCCCCTGCCCCTCGTATCGCCCGATTTCGCAGCACGCTTGTTTTGGCATGGCCGGACGGACATGACGAAGTGTTTGAGGGTAAAGTCGTGGGACAATGCGTCTGGCCAATGCGTGGCGAAGAGGGTCACGGCTACGATCCGATGTTCATGCCGGAAGGGTATGATATCACATTTGGCGAGATGGATCGTTGGAAAAAGAACCGCATAAGCCACCGGGCGGACGCATTCGACAAACTGGTGAAGGAGTGTTTTGTATGAGTAAGATAAAACGAAACTCGACTGGTTCTCCGTTTGAGAAGACAGTTGGGTATTCCCGCGCAACCGTTAAGGGTGATTGGTGCTTTGTTGTAGGTGTGTCGGGGTATTATTATACCACTATGGTGATGCCGGAAGGAATAACTGCACAAGCACGTAGTTGTTTTTCTACAATAAAACCTGTACTCGATGAAGCCGGTTTTTAGATGTCAGACACCGCTCGCCTTCAGTGCACTGTTGTAGTTGTGGAACTGGTAGACGAGGTAACACCTGCCTTGGGCGAATCGATGGGCGAAATCCGGCCAGCAGCGACAATGGTTGTTGCTGGGTTAGTCAAACCTGAAATGCTGATAGAAATCGAAGTCATGGCGTTCAAGGGGTAATTATGGAAGATTGGCAAAATGCTGGGTTCGGGGTCTATGTCCACTGGCCATTTTGCATGCACAAATGCCCGTATTGTGATTTCAACAGCCATGTTTCAGGTGAAGTTGACCAAAAGAAGTGGCGCGACGCGCTTTTGTCTGACATTCAACGCAGCGCGGCCGAACTGCCCGAACGCACGGTTAACACAATATTTTTCGGCGGGGGAACGCCAAGCCTGATGCCACCGGAAACTGTGGCCGCCGTAATCGAGAAAATCGGGAAATCCTGGAAGCTGTCACCAGCCGCAGAAATCTCATTAGAAGCAAATCCAACTTCTGTCGAGGCTGGGCGCTTTTCCGGATATGCGGACGCGGGCGTAAATCGCGTTTCCATGGGCATTCAATCGTTGCGCGATGCTGATTTGAAAGCGCTAGGACGAATGCATTCCGTCAGGGAAGCTCGGGCAGCCTTCGAGATTGCCAGAAAACAGTTTGACAGGGTAAGTTTTGATCTAATTTACGCACGGCAAGGGCAAACTGTCGACACGTGGGAGGCTGAATTGACCGATGCCATAGATATGGCCGTTGATCACCTTTCGCTTTACCAATTAACGATCGAGGAAGGCACACGGTTTGGCGATATGCATGCGCGGGGCAAGCTGCGTGACATGCCAAACGATGCCACAGCAACCGATATGTATTTCCGTACGCAAGAAGTTTGTGAAAAACACGGGCTACCGGCGTATGAGGTTTCAAACCATTCACGCGCCGGTGCCGAAAGCCGGCACAACCTGATATATTGGCGTTATGGGGATTACGTCGGCGTCGGACCGGGCGCACATGGGCGGATTACGTTGGATGGACAAAAGCTGGCCACAGATACGTTTATTGATCCCGCCGATTGGCTGAATGCGGTTAGCAACAATGGTTGGGGCCGGAAGGCCAGCGAGATCGTTTCTGGTGAAGATCAAGCAAGTGAGTACTTGATGATGTCGATGCGATTGGCCGAGGGTAGTAGCCTTAACCGTTATGCAGCGCTGAATGGGTCGGCGATGAATGAAGGGAATCTGGAAGACATGGTTCGCGCCGGATTTGTTTCACGTGAATGCGGCAGAATCACGACAACAAGCAGAGGCCGCCCACTGCTTAACGCAGTACTTCGACAGTTGATGACCTAGATGCGTATGATTTGGCTGTTTTTCGGAGCGGTTTCTGTAGCTGCGGGATTCACGGGCATTTTCTTGCCCGTTCTGCCCACCGTTCCATTCCTATTGTTGGCCGCATTCTTCCTCGGCAAGTCGTCGCCAAGAGCTCATAAGTGGCTGCTTGCGCATCGACTATTTGGTCCACCCATCCGCGACTGGCACGAACGTGGCGCGATTAGCAGGAAGTCGAAAATTCTATCTGCAGCGTCAATGATCGCGGTATTTGTTGTGTCTATATGGCTACAAGTACCTGTATTTATTATTTTAATCCAGATTGTAGCACTATTATCAGTATCGGTCTTTATTTGGACCAGACCTGACACCTGATCATTGCGACAGCAACTGACATAATCCGTCGAGCTGCTCTAGATCCGAATATTTAATTCGAAGCTCACCACTTTGACCGCCAGATTTGTGATCAATTGTGACCTTTGCGCCGAGATTCGCAGTCAAGTCGTACTCGATCGCACGAGTGTCCGCATCTTTGGCTGGTTTCAGACGACGCTTCTGTGGTGAAACTGATTTTTTTGCCTTGGCCAACGCCTCGGCTTGGCGAACTGACAGACCCTTGGAAATGATGATGCGGGCGAGTGCTACGGGGTCATCGACGGGAACCAGTGCACGAGCATGGCCTGCGGATAGTTGTCCATTTTGCAAATATTCCAAAACCTCGGATGGAAGATTCAGCAGGCGAAGAAGATTCGCGATATGACTACGGCTTTTACCCAATGCCTCGGCCATTTTTTCCTGAGTACGTCCGAATTTATTCATCAACTGACGGTATCCCAGCGCCTCTTCTACCGCGTTCAAATCGGCGCGCTGGATATTTTCGATGATGGCTAGCTCAAGAACTTCGGTGTCCGATAGCTCGCGTACCAACACCGGAATCGTATGCAGTTTTGCGCGCTGCGCTGCGCGCCATCTACGTTCGCCAGCCACGATCTGGTAGTCGTTCTGATTGTTCGGATCGGGCCGGACGATAAGCGGTTGTATTACGCCCTTTTCAGTGATCGAGGCGGTGAGATCCTGCAAATCATGTTCATTGAAAGCTCGACGCGGCTGCTCAGGGTTAGCGTGGACTTTCTCGATCGGAACTTCAGACGCTCCAGCGAGAGACACAAGGGCGCCACCAATTGGGTTTTCGTCATCTAAATTTACGTCTGCCAATAGTGCAGAAAGGCCGCGGCCAAGGCTTTTGCGTTCAGTTTTCTTTGACATTATTCTGTTTCTTCAATCTGTTACGTTATCATTCATCCGCCGAAGAAGTTCGGCAGCTAGTTTCTGGTACGCAATACTGCCGGAGCTACGATGATCGTAAATCAGCGCCGGAATAGAATGCGAGGGCGCCTCGCTTAACCGTACGTTGCGCGGGATTATTGTCTCGTATACCAGATCGCCAAGATTATCGCGCACGTCCTCCTCGACCTGACGGGAAAGGTTGTTCCGGCGATCATACATCGTCAACACAATACCCTGAATACCCAATTTGGGGTTAAGAGATTGTTTAACCTCTTTAATGGTCATCATTAACTGCGACAGCCCCTCAAGAGCAAAAAATTCGCATTGCAAGGGTACAAGAACAGAGGTCGCAGCAACCATCGCGTTGACCGTTAAAAGATTCAGGGATGGTGGGCAATCGATCAAAATATAGTCGAAATTGCAAGCCAGCGCGTCTGTCGAGCTGAGTGCTTGTCTCAAGCGCAAGACACGATTCGGGTCGTTGACCATATCCACATCGGCAGAACTTAGGTCATTCGTCGAGGGTGCGATGAACAAGTTCGGAATCATCGTTTCTTGCGCGATGTCTGACAGCTTTGTATCGCCAAGTAGTAGATCGTAAGTGGTTAACTTTCGTTGGTCAGGCGAAATGCCTAGACCAGTAGACGCGTTTCCCTGCGAATCCAGGTCGATCAACAACACCTTCCGTCCCACCGCAGCCAACGCCGTACCCAGATTAATCGCTGTGGTAGTCTTACCAACCCCGCCTTTTTGGTTTGCCACGGCAAGGATAACCGGCAGTTTTTCCCGTTTCTTATTGGTCTTGGACACGGCTTAATTCTCCGATGCGGAGTATAACTGCGTCTGCGTCAGTCATACTGGGAAATGTCTGGTATGACATATGCCAACATGTTGAGGCCTCGGTCAATTCCGAATTGACTCGTATGCCCTTCGGAAACAAGCTAATTCCATCGGGTTTTCTGTGTAGTTTAGTAAATTCAAGTAGTTGCGGTAATGATGATAACGCCCGAGCGGACAATATATCTGCGCTTTGTGGCTCAAGAACTTCAATTCTTTTTGTTATGACCTTTACGGACACGCCCATCTCGCGCGCTGCAGCTTGCAAAAATACTGACTTGCGCCTATCGCTTTCTACAAGTGTTACAAGTAAATCAGGTGCCTTCTCAGCCGCGATCGCAGCGATCACCAATCCGGGAAACCCTGCACCCGAACCAATGTCCAACCAGTTTTTCTTACCTGATGGCGCCAACTTCCAAAGCTGAGCCGAGTCAGTAATGTGACGCTGCCATAGGTCAGGGATCGTTGACTTTGCCACCAGGTTTATCTTTGGGTTCCACTTCTCTAAAAGCGAGGAATACGCTTTTAGGCGTTCGGTTGTTTCACGTGAAACACTGAAAGTATCGGCGAAGTTAATTTCTGTAGTCATAGCACCCCTTATGCCGAACGCTTTCTGCCAGGCTTACGGATACTAGCAAGTATCAAAGTCAATCCCGCAGGAGTCATTCCGTCTATGCGACCCGCCTGCCCCAGAGTAGATGGTTGAATTTGTGAAAGCTTTCCTCGCAGCTCATTCGATAGTCCAATAATATTGGAATAGTCTATATCCCCCGGTATTCGCAGTGCTTCATCTCTACGCATCGCCTCAACATCGTTCTTTTGCCGTTTAATATAATGGGCGTAGCGGGCATCATTTTCGATCTGGCGCGCGATTTTTTCCGGAATTTCGTCTAGCTCTTTCCAGATTTCGGACAATTTCGAGATCGTGACGTCAGGATAGGTTAATAAATCAAGTGCTGTACGCCTTACACCATCTTGATTAACCTTTATTTTGTAATGTCCTGCCTCTTTAGGCAACACGGAAAGCCGTTCACAAACTGATTTCGTTTGGCTTATTGATTCCATGCGCGCATTAAACGCACTTTTCCTGTTGCTAGACACACAGCCTAGAGAGATTCCGATAGGAGTAAGCCTTTGATCAGCGTTGTCCGCGCGTAACGAAAGGCGGTATTCCGCCCGAGACGTAAACATTCGATATGGTTCTGTCACTCCACGGGTCACCAAATCATCGATCATGACACCGATATACCCATCCGCACGGTCAAACAGCACAGGATCGCGACCAGCAACTGCCAAGGCGGCGTTAAGACCCGCCACTAGCCCCTGCGCGGCTGCCTCTTCATATCCGGTTGTTCCATTAAGCTGTCCCGCAAAGTACAGGCCCGGAGCCTGTTTAACCTCCAGTGTCGAACGCAGCGCTCGTGGGTCGATGTAGTCGTATTCAATCGCATAACCCGGCTGCAATATCTTGACGTTTTCCAAACCTTTAATTGAAGTCACATACGCCTGCTGCACGTCGATCGGCAGTGATGTTGAAATTCCGTTCGGATAGATGGTCGGATCATTGAGCCCCTCTGGCTCTAGAAAAATCTGGTGCTGCGTCTTATCGGCGAAGCGCACTATCTTATCTTCGATTGACGGACAATACCGGGGTCCAACCCCGTCAATATGCCCTCCGTACATTGCCGATTTCTCGATATTATTTCGAATAATATCATGCGTTTGTTCATTGGTATGTGTTATACCGCATGAAATTTGGCGCGCTGTCGTCCGGTCAGACAAGAACGAAAACATCGTGGGGTCATCGTCCCCTTTCTGAACCTCTAACCCGTCCCAGTTTATCGTCCGTCCATCAAGCCGCGGTGGTGTGCCCGTTTTTAGCCGACCAAGTGGCAGGCCCATAATATCAATTCGTTCAGCCAGCGCGATAGATGATTTGTCACCCATCCTGCCACCGGTTTGGGTTTCATTGCCGATATGTATAACGCCACGAAGGAATGTTCCGGCAGTCAAGATCACTGCGCCAGCGGTAATCTGGCTGCCGTCGTCCAAGACGACCCCCTCGATGCGATCGCGAACCACGATCAAATCGCTTACTTCCGCCTCCAAAACTTCCAGGTTTCGGCGATTTACAAACTCGGCTTGCATTGCAGCGCGGTATATCTGCCGATCGGCTTGTGCACGTGGGCCTTGCACTGCTGGCCCTTTTCGTCGATTCAGCAGGCGGAACTGGATGCCAGCCAAATCTGCAACTCGCCCCATAACTCCATCCAGCGCATCAATTTCTCGGACAAGGTGTCCTTTACCCAGCCCACCAATTGCAGGATTGCAGGACATTTCACCAATTTTGTCGAACGATAACGTAATTAGAGCGGTCTTCGCGCCCATGCGCGCGGCTGCCTGCGCCGCCTCAGATCCCGCGTGGCCACCACCAACTACAATTACATCAAACATATGTTTCACGTGAAACACTCCTACTTCCCAATACAAAAACTGGAAAATATAACGTCTAGGACATTTTCCACATCTACACGCCCTATCATAGAATCCAAAGACCGCAAGGCCTGCCGCATTTCTTCAGCCGCCAAGTCTGACCATTCTGGGCCTGCACATACATGTTGTTCGGCTTTATACAAAGAGGCTAACCCTTGTTCTAACGCGACGCGATGCCGCTCTCGAACGGCCGAACTTGCCCCCGCAGCACGAATCTCCAACTCACCAGCAAGGCGGCCGAGCAGTTCCTCGATCCCTGCTCCAGTAATACCTGAAACAGACAGCCCATCCGAACTCGAAATATCCGCTTTCCCGTAAGCAACCACATCTCCCTTAATAAAGTCGACCCCCAAATCATCATAAGATTGCCCGACTTTCAGCAAAAAGACACGTATATCTGCCGCTGTGGCCCGAACCTTCGCTCTTTCCACGCCTAAAACTTCAATCTCGTCATTCGAGGTTCGCAATCCAGCAGTATCAAGCAGCGTTATAGGCAGGCCGTCTAGGTCCATACGCACCTCGATTACATCTCGAGTCGTTCCTGCAATAGCAGATGTAATCGCCGCATCTTTTTTTGACAAAGCATTCAAAAGAGTAGATTTTCCTACATTCGGACACCCTATTATCGCAACCTCAAAACCGTCGCGGATCCTCGTGGAAATCCCGCTACCATCAACCTCAGTCCTCATACCAATGCGCGCGGTTTCGATAAGTTCTAGCACCTCTGGCGCAACATCAACTGGCACCTCTTCATCCGCAAAATCTATCGTAGCTTCCAGCAATGCAACTGCACGTAGTAACTTTTCCCGCCAAACCTTGGTCTTTTCACTCAGCGCACCGCGCATAACCATAAGCGCCTGTCTTCGTTGTGCCTCGGTCTCCGCGTCTATCAAATCGGCTAGGCCCTCAACCTGAGGCAAGTCCAATCGACCGTTATCTAAGGCCTGTCGCGTGAACTCGCCAGGTTCGGCCAACCTCAGTCCTTCACAATCTGACAATTCATGCAATATTGCCCCAATAACAGCTGTTGATCCGTGCAACTGTATCTCGACTACTCTCTCACCGGTAAAACTTGCACCCGCTTCAAAGGTCAAGATCAACGCTTCATCCAACGGCTCGCCATCCGACGTCCGTACAACTCTCAACGCTGCTCGCTTCGGCTCTGGTAGCTCACCGACCAACCGGCTTACTCCATCCCATGCAGATGGGCCAGACACTCGCACAACGGCTACACCTGCACGACCACGTGCGGTTGCTAATGAAAAAATTGTGTCGTGCATAACTGTATCTCGTTGTTACTAAAGCAAAAACCCGAGACAATGCCCGGGTTTCAGCAAATATGAACTAAAACCTAGCTATTCATCGAATCGAAGAATTCCGAGTTTGTCTTCGTCTGCTTCATCTTGCCGAGCAAGAATTCTGCTGCATCCGTTGTTCCCATCGGATTCAAAATACGGCGCAGCAAGAACATCTTAGTCAGTTCGCTTTTCTCGACCAGCAACTCTTCTTTCCGAGTGCCTGATTTCAAGATATCAATCGCCGGGAACACGCGTTTGTCCGCAATCTTGCGATCCAGAACGACTTCCGAGTTACCAGTTCCCTTGAACTCCTCAAAGATCACTTCATCCATCCGGCTTCCGGTATCAATCAACGCAGTAGCGATAATCGTAAGCGAACCGCCCTCTTCAATATTACGTGCCGCACCAAAGAAGCGTTTCGGGCGTTGCAAAGCATTCGCGTCCACACCACCGGTCAAAACCTTACCAGATGACGGGACCACGGTGTTGAATGCGCGCCCTAGGCGTGTAATCGAGTCCAGCAAAATCACAACATCGCGCTTATGTTCAACCAGACGTTTGGCCTTTTCGATGACCATTTCTGCAACGGCCACGTGACGCGATGCTGGCTCGTCAAAAGTCGAGGCCACCACCTCTCCCTTAACGCTGCGCTGCATATCTGTAACTTCTTCAGGGCGTTCATCGACCAGCAATACAATCAAGAAACATTCAGGGTGGTTGACGGCTATAGACTTAGCAATATTCTGCAAAATCATGGTCTTACCAGTTCTTGGCGGCGCCACAACCAGCGAACGTTGGCCTTTGCCGATCGGCGCAACCAGGTCAATAATCCGCGGAGTCTTATCCTTAATAGTCGGGTCTTCAATCTCCATTATCAACCGCTCATCTGGGTATAATGGAGTAAGGTTATCAAAATTAATCTTGTGTTTAGAATTTTCCGGGTCTTCAAAGTTGATCGACGAAACATCTACCAGCCCAAAGTATTTTTCCCCCTCTTCAGGCGCCTTGATAACACCATCAACGGTATCCCCAGTCCGCAGCGAAAACTTCCGAATTTGCTCGGGGCTAACATAAATATCTTCTGGGCCAGCCAGATAGTTAGCCGCTGGTGAGCGCAAAAATCCAAACCCGTCCTTCAGAACTTCGACCACTCCGTCGCCGGAAATTTCAACGCTGTCTTCGGCCATTTCCTTAAGGATCGCGAACATCATGTCGCCCTTACGCATGGTGGTTGCGTTATCGATTTCCAGATCTTCAGCCATAGCCAACAAATCTGCAGGAGTTTTAGCTTTTAGTTCAGCCAAAGATAGTTTTTCAATATCCATTAATTTACCATTGCCTTACGCATGCACCGCCATAGCCATGCAATGCTTTTTATTTGGGGAGCGCACATTCTGGGCGAGGACCGCCCGTGCTTACCGTCACATATCGGTATTTCACATCAAATGTCAATTATTCATTAAAATGGCTTCGGAATTACCATAAATACGATGACAATCATCAATACCGTTGGAATTTCATTGGCCCGTCGATACGTCTTACCGCTACGGGTATTTTTGTCTTGATCAAATTCTTTCCGTCGCGCTGATAGCCAACCATGAAAACCGGACATACCGATCACCATCGCCGCTTTCACCCATGGCCAAATTGATGACCAGTCAATAACGCTCGGTGTGAATACCAAACACAGGCCAAACACCCATGTTGCTATCATGGCTGGGTTGATTATCGCGCGCATCAGTTTGCGCTCCATAACTTTGAAAATCTCGGATTGATCACTGCCAACCGGCGCTTTTTCTGCGTGATATACAAAAAGTCTCGGTAGATAGAACATGCCAGCCATCCATGAAATTACCGAGATAATATGCAGTGACAAAATCCATGGATATGCCGAGGTAAGGAAGTTTGACATTTGTTTACCCTCTGATAACTCTCAACATTTTCTCTACATTAGCCGGATCACCTTGTGGAGTTATTCCGTGACCAAGGTTGAAAATATACGGTCCTTGTCCTAGAATTTCCAACAGCCGGAGTGTTTCCCGTTCCAGCGATACACCGCCGGTAATCAACAGCATCGGATCAAGGTTCCCCTGCACCGCAAGCTTATTTTGCAACGTATCTCGCGCCCACTCTGCTGGTACTGAAGTATCAAGCGCTAGACCGTCAAACACACCGGCATCAGCGAATTTTACATATCCACCACCTGCCCCACGTGGGAACCCAATGACCGGCAGACCGGGAAATCGTGCCTTCAACTCAGTCGCGATCCGAATTGCTGGTTTCAGCGCATATTCTTCAAAGCAAGAACCACCAAGTGCACCGGACCAACTATCAAAAAGCTTAACAACCTCTGCGCCAGCTTCGACCTGTTTGGCTAAATACTCAATCGTCGATTCTGTTATCAGATCTATCAACTGACTGAACCCAGCTGGATCGCGATACATCCACTCCCGGGCTGGTCCTTGATCAGGTGTACTTCGACCCGCCACCATATAGGTGGCAACGGTCCAAGGTGCGCCAGCAAACCCTATCAGCGTGGTTTCTTTAGGTAATTCACCTGAAAGCCGCTTAACAGTCTCATAGACGGGCGACAAAACGTCGTGAATATCGTCTTTTCCCTTCAGCGCTTCCAACTCTGCCACGTTCGTGACCGGATTGAGACGAGGTCCTTCACCTGTTTCGAACCACAAATCCATTCCCAATGCTTGTGGTAACAACAAAATATCAGCAAATAGGATCGCTGCATCAAACCCGAACCGGCGGATTGGTTGCATTGTTACCTCGGTTGCAAACTCGGGATTATAACATAGGTCTAGAAAACCACCCGCTGTAGCACGCAATTCACGATATTCTGGTAAATAACGTCCCGCTTGCCGCATAATCCAAACTGGAGGGGTTTTTACGGTTTCTCCAGCAAGTACGCGAAGTAATTTTTTATTAGGCATACCGGTCATTTTATTCTCCCTCTTATAATATAAATATTTAAGAGAAGTAGTGGTTGATAGTAGATACTCTGAATAATGTGGATTACCGCATTTATATAGTTGTGCACAAGGTTATCCATAGCGACATCTGCGCCTACCCACTATGTATTGCTTAATAAAACAAATAACCTACCTTTTTATCCACAAACTGAACTATTTCTTTTCCCCAAGAATAAAAAGGTGCATAAAATTTTGAACTGTGTGCAAAACACCTCCGTAGTTTTTAGCCTGTGGGCTAATAGGTTTTTTCCATTAATTACCCCCGAATGTGTCCACAGGCCGATTTTGGAGACCTAAACCATGAAACAACTCATTTTGGCATCAGGATCCGGAATTCGCGCTGAAATGTTGCGTTCAGCTGGTGTCCCGTTCGATACGGTTGTTGTGCGCGTGGATGAAGAAACGATCAAAGCTACAATGCTGGCGGAAGGTGCAAAGCCAAGAGGTGTGGCAGATATGCTTGCGGAAATGAAGGCGCGACGCGTTGCTCAAAAGTATCCCGAGGCGTTGGTTCTTGGTGCTGATCAGGTTCTAGTGTCTGGTGGCGTACTGTTTGATAAGCCGACTTCTATCGCAAAAGCCCGGGAACAATTGATTGCTTTACGCGGAAATACCCACGAATTGCTATCAGCGGCTGTAATTTACGAGGACGGGACCCCAGTTTGGCGGCATATCGGGCGTGCACAACTTATGATGCGACCTTTTAGTGACGTGTTTTTGGAAAACTACATCAAGTCGCAGTCCGAGGAATTGTTTACAACCGTTGGCGGGTATAAGCTGGAAAAAGAAGGCTCACAGTTGTTTACGCGGGTTCAAGGGGACTATTTCTCCGTGCTAGGGCTACCATTGTTAGAGATACTCGGGTTTTTGCGGACAAGAGGAATTTGTCAGGAATGAGTAATAAAGTATCGCCACTTGCCGGTGTGGTCGGGTGGCCAATCAAGCACAGTAAGTCACCCGTGCTTCATAGGCACTGGTTAAACCGGCATAATTTGCCTGGGCAATACTTGCCGATCGCTTTGCCGCCAGAAGATTTGGCAAGCGGCCTGCGCAAGTTGGCGGGTAAAGGGTACAAAGGGGTTAACCTCACAATTCCCCATAAAGAGTCCGTTCTTCTGACTGCCCATAGTATCACAGATCGCGCTTCTTTAATTGGGGCGGCTAATACGATCCACTTTCACGCGGACGGCACAATCGGTGCAGATAACACTGACGGTTACGGGTTTATACAAAACCTACGCCAGAATGCGGCAGATTGGGAACCCGAATCCGGCCCGGCTTTGGTCGTCGGGGCAGGGGGCGCGGCGCGGGCTATTGTCTGGGCCCTACTTAGCGAAGGTGTACCTAGTGTGAATATTGCCAACAGAACGCGCATTCGGGCAGAAAATCTAGCCGATCATTTCGGATCGAGGGTCAAAGTGGTCGAGTGGAACGAGGTTAGCGATGCAACCGACGGGGCCACTACGATAGTTAACACCACTTCGCTCGGGATGGAGGGCCAGCCGGAGTTGCGGATACATTTTGACGCTGCCTTACCGAACGCCCTTGTGACGGACATTGTATATACACCATTGATCACACCGTTTTTAGAAAAAGCCCGGGAACGCGGGTTGAAAACGGTGGATGGGCTAGGAATGCTATTACATCAAGCAGTTCCAGGATTCGAAAGCTGGTTTGGACATCGACCAGACGTAGACGAAGAGTTGCGACAAGCAGTTCTGCAAACATGACGTCAGGGACCTACATTCTTGGGCTCACCGGATCTATCGGGATGGGAAAGTCCACGACAGCCAACTTTTTTCGGGATGCGGGGGTTCCAGTTTGGGATGCCGACGCTGCTGTGTATGCGCTTTATAGCAAGGGCGGGGCAGGGGCGCAGGCAATCGCGACGCTCGCACCCGATTCTGTTAATGAAGGAAAAGTCGATCGGGGGGCGTTGCGAAAAGCGATTTTGGACGACAAAACGCTGCTAAAGCGCATAGAGGTCGCTGTGCATCCACTTGTTGCGTCCGACCGGAAAAAGTTTCTCGTATCCAACGCAGACGAGAGCTTGGTAGTTTGTGATGTTCCGCTGCTGTTTGAAACGAGTGCAGAGGCATGGTTGGACGGTGTTTTAGTCGTAACAGCAGATAAAAACACACAAAACCAACGTGTTATGGATAGGGAAGGGATGACTGCCGAGATGTTAGAGACAATGTTGTCCAAGCAAACCCCTGACTCCGAAAAGCGACGAAAAGCGGATTTTATAATTGATACAGGAAAAGGTATGGACCTCGCTCGTGCCGAGGTATTATCTTTGATTGAACGGATTAAGGATCGGTAAATGCGTGAAATCGTGATGGACACAGAAACAACCGGATTGGATCCTAATTCCGGCGACCGGATCGTTGAGATCGGTGCTGTAGAGTTGTTCAATCACATGCCGACAGGTAAAACGTATCATCAATACCTTAATCCGCAGCGTGATATGCCCGAAGGCGCGTTTGCGGTTCACGGGCTTAGTGAAGAATTCTTGTCAGATAAACCGCTGTTTGCGGACGTTGCGCAAGCATTTTTGGATTTCACCGGCGATTCCAAGCTTGTGATTCACAATGCGGCATTTGATATGAAGTTCATCAACGCCGAGCTGAAATGGGTTGATCGCCCGCAGCTTCCTTGGGCGCAGGCGCTTGATACATTAGAAATTGCGCGGAAGAAGTACCCGGGGGCGCAAAACTCGTTGGATGCTTTGTGCCGCAGGTTCGGGATTCAAACAGAACGCGAGCTGCACGGGGCTTTGCTCGATTCCGAGATTCTGGCCGAAGTGTATCTCGAATTGATCGGTGGACGGCAACCGAACTTTGCGTTGTCTGTGGTGTCTAACAACGATACAAAAGGCAGCGCAAATATGGCGAAATGGGCTCCGCAACAGCGACAAAATCCGCTGCGCTCGCGCCTGACAGACACAGAAGTCGCGGCGCATGCCGATTTTGTTGAAAAGATGGGTGAGACTGCCGTTTGGAAGCAGTTCAAGTAATAAAGGTGGCACAATCGCCACCTTTATTATGGCATTCTTAGGAAATCGGTGTTGTTTTGGCTTCTTCCTGTGCTTTCGCCATGCGGGCCATCTCATTGCGATAAAGAGCAAGGAAATCAATGTTATCCAGATTTAGCGGGGGAAACCCGCCATCGCGCGTTATATCACCAACTACACGGCGCAGGTATGGGAAGATCATGCGCGGGCACTCGATCATCAGGAATGCGTGCAGTTGTTCTTTCGGGACATTCTGAATGTCGAACCGACCCGCATAATCCATCTCTAAGATGAAAATCTTGTCATCACCAGCCTTGGCATTAATTTTCAGCGTGTTGATGACTTCATACTGGTCTTCACCCAATTTGCGGGCGTCTAATGCTACCTGTACTTCAAACTCTGTTTTGCCTTCGGGTAATTTGTCTTTCTGAAGCGCTATGTTTTCGAAAGATAGATCGCGAATAAACTGGTTAAGGATTTGTACGCGTGGGGCTTGTGGGACTGCATCAGTTGCTGCTCCTTGGTTTTCTTCTGTCATTTGGTCGGATTCCTGACTGGGTTTAAAATACTGGAAGTGGCAATATCACTTCTATGCAAGGGGAACAATCGTTTCGTTACTCCTCTGGCCGCGTCCAGCCGGAATCTCCGGGTTTGCTGTTCATATTATCCTCGGCTACTTCGAACTCTCCCTCGACGACGGCGTCAGAAGTATATTTCGTTTCAGCACCATAGCCGGCCGCGTAGGATTTAACGCTGGATTTCAGGCGGGCTGCAACGGTGCGAATAAGAGACTGACGCACCGGCGGAATCAGAAACGCCATGCCCAAAGCATCTGTGAAGAACCCAGGGGTAAGCAATAAAAGCCCCGCCACCAGAATGAATGCGCCGTTCGCGATAGGATCGGTCGGATTGCCACCAGTTTCGATATTGGTTTGCAGTTTTTGCAGGGCCGCCAAGCCTTGCGCCCGCATCAAAGCCGTCCCCACCAAAGCGGTAGTAATAACTATAGCTAGTGTTGGCCACAGGCCTAGAATTCCGCCAACCTGAATAAATAATCCAATCTCGATGATCGGGACCGCTACAAATATAAGAAATAGCCACATATGTCTTTTCCAAAGTTTACACAGGACCAATGGACTTGGCCCCTGACAATGCTTACATAAGGTGCGAATGGGTCGAACACCAATGTTTACCCAAAAATTTTTGAAAGGCCGACCCTATGGGCTCGCAACTCATCCAAATTCTTGTTCTTGCCGGTGTAGCGGTATTTTTGCTGTTACGCTTGCGCAGCGTACTTGGCACGCGCGAAGGTTTCGAGGATACGACACAATCCGCCCAACCGACTAAACGCAAATTCGAGGTGATCGACGGCGGTGGGGAGGACTTCGATATTTCCAACCTGGTCGATTTGCAAAGCCATTCCGGTAAAGCGCTAGCCTCGATGAAACGGGCCGAGTCAGGGTTCTCTGTCGAGGTTTTCACTTCCGGCGCGCGTCAGGCATATGAGATGATCCTCATGTCTTTTGAAAATGGCGATTTGCCGTTCTTGGAACAATATCTGGCCCCTGACGTTTATGAGTCATTCTCAACTGCTATTACGGCACGGGTAGACAGTGGCTTGACAGTGGACGCGAAATTCATCGGAATTAGCGGCGTTAAGTTGGTTAGCGCGAAGTTTGATGAAGAAAATAGCGAAGCCGAAATCACAATGAAGTTCTGCGGGGAGCTGACATCTATTGTCCGTAATGCTGACGGAGAAGTTGTCGAGGGAGACGATAAAACCGTTAAAAAGCATTCGGATGTATGGACGTTCGCGCGCCTGATGGGTGGCGACAACCCGAATTGGTTGCTTGTCGGTACTGGCGCGTAAGCATTTGTTATGAAGAGACGAAAGCGTGGGAAATTAACCGAGGATGACCACGAGGTCTGGGAAAAAGTTACCCAGACTACTGTGCCCTTACACCCCATAAAACTTTCACCGCCGCAGTTTACCCCAAAGCCCACGCGTGCCCCGCTGGCACAAAAATTGCACAAACCCGCAATTCGCCCGTTGACCAGAATCGGCGGCGCACTGCCTGAGGCACTTGTGACTATCAATCTTGTACTTGACCCGATGAAGGCCAGCGAAAAGCCTGATCACCAGATGGACCGCAAGAACTTTGACCGTCTTCGCAAAGGAAAAATCAAACCGGATGCGAGGCTCGACTTACACGGCATGACTGCTGCGCAGGCACATTTTGAATTGACAGCCTTTATTCACCGAAGCCACGCTGCGCGCAAACGTCTTGCGCTGGTGATTACGGGAAAGGGGAACTCTACCCGTGAGAAAGAAGAAATCATGCCAACGCGCCAAGGCATATTGCGGCACAGCTTGCCGCATTGGCTAAACCGCGCTGACCTGCGTCCGAAAATATTGCAGATAACGCCGGCGCACGCAAAACACGGCGGTGGCGGAGCATATTACGTATATTTGCGCCGCACCCGCTGATGTCTTACGAAGTCATTTACGGATTACCAGAGGCTCTTCCCATTAGCAGAAATTCCGCTTTCTGAGAAC
The DNA here is from genome assembly GCA_029938175.1 of Paracoccaceae bacterium. GTDB lineage: Bacteria > Pseudomonadota > Alphaproteobacteria > Rhodobacterales > Rhodobacteraceae > NORP23. The sequence goes on from JAPYON010000001.1 coordinate 62,684, forward strand.
GAGATCTCTGAAATAAATTGATCTACTTCTGGCCCGGGCGCTCCAAATGCCATTATCATCCCCAGCGCGATGGCAGCCTGCATTTGATCTAACAAACCAAGCGCCACCAATTGGTCCGCCAAGGTTGAAATACCGTCCATCTGGATATTAACAATACCCAGAGGCGATGGGATCGGGCCCGAATTATCAAAGGTCGCAGCGCCGTCGACTTGAATCGAGGCCCCCGCAATGGCGAGAAGTATCTGGTTAATATCCAAATTATATATTGTGGCAAAGGATAACGGATCGTTGCTGGTGACGGCAGCCATTGGGTCGATCTGGACCATGGCTTCTATATCGATGTCCATCTGAGCGGGATCGCGGGAAATTGTTTTGTCAGGGTCAAACATCGACCACAGGCCTTCTCCCACAACCATATCAGCGAACAAGATGTCGATACTCATTTCCTCAGGGGTGTCAACCGCACCAGCCGGTACGACGATTTTAATCCCCAGCTTTCCCATTCCGATTTCCACTTGCGGGAACGGCATGCCTGGTTCTGGTGTTACAGCCATATCAAATCCATCGGCATTTACATCGTAGGTTACGATCCCGTTAACGATTTCAAATAACACAGAACCCGCGCCCGTAGACCCGCTCATCTGCATTTCAATATCGTCAGTGATTATCGTGCTTACAAATTCGGCGGCGCCACTTACGGCGCTAAACACTGCAAGTTTGCTGCCATCCAGATACCCAAGCGCGTCGTCTTCGTCGGCGGGGATATCGAATTCAAACGATACAGAGGTCGCTTCGGCGGTCTGTTTAACCATTTGCGTTTTACCCTCCATCGTATAATCGTACACCAAGTCCATTTTCGCCAGTTGCAACGCACCTTTGGCAAACATTTCCTGGGCCGAGATTAATAAATCGAAACCAATCGCACCTGTATCCAAGAATATCCGGCGCAAAACGCTGCTGTCAGGGTTGGCCCCATCGATGACAAATTCGTCTGCCAGGAAGGTGACCGTAATATCTTCGGTGCTCATCGCCTCGCGCAAGAGGCCATTCGTTGTCAGTCCTAGTCCGGAAGACTGGATTTGGAACTGAAATTCAGCATCCTCTGCTATACCCGAAACATTAACGATATCGGCGACGGTAAAGGTGACGTCTGCGCCAACTGGCACGCCTTTTATCCAGTCAGTCGACAATGTGATCTCGCCATCTGGGTCCGAAATGACCAGATCGATGTATTCAACACTACCGTCCGCGCCAATTATACGTTTGCCATACGAAATCTCGGCGCCGTTATACATCATTCCATGAACCGCCAGATCCAGCGTCGTTTTCAACTGGTTCTGTGCCACCACATACGTTGCGTTGCTGGCGATAACTACGACAACGCAGGCTGTTGCAATTTTGTTCATGTTAATACTCTCCAAGATTCAGTATTTTGACCAAACTTACCCGCGGTGTACAGTACGGACAATAGTTTAACTGTTGAACAGGTAGGCATTAAACCAGTGGCCGACAACTAGTCGCGCAGCTCTGTCGCTCCGGCGCCCCATATAGCGGACTTCAATACCCAGCCTTCATATCCACCGGATTCAATTTCGCACCACTCCGGCAAGCACGCCCCAAGAGATGCAATTACACCTTTTTCGGCAAGCGCGATTGTGCGCGAACCCTCGGATGGGTCAGCGCGAAGCGGCACTCGTTGGCTCTGGATAACGACCGTCCGGTGTCCGCTTAGCAATGAATAATGTATCCAGCCGCCGACATTGTCCTGATCGCGGACACGTCGCCAATGTTCGAACTCTGCGGTAATCTGCAAGGGTGTCCCAAGGCGCATCAATATCCAGTCGATTCGATGAGACTGGCTTGGCCCACGCCGAACATTGGCCTCCGACACTTTTAGACTGACAAATCGGGGCAATGGAAAATTTGTAATCGGCCCAAGCGATGCGGATTGTTGCGCGAACGTAACGGGCGCACCAATACCAAATGTGATCAGCACAATCGCGAAAGCCCGCAACAACAGCCGCACCGATTTTTGCATATTATTCGCCCGTAATTAGCCTGTATTGTGCGGACTGGCATTTTTGCCATTCCCCCGCCCCTCCTTTGCTGGCATGTTAACAGAAAGTTTTCAAGACGAGGATGTAAAGACGACATGCCAAACCAGCCCCTGAAAGTCATCGTAACCCGTCGTTTGCCCGAACCCGTCGAAACCCGCATGCACGAGTTATTTGATGTAGAGCTGAACGAAACTGATGAAAAGATGGGGTCCGAGGCGCTTATCGATGCGATGCAACGTGCCGATATTCTTGTGTCGACTCTCGGAGATGCGATTGACCAGCGGATGCTCGCTCACGCCGGCGAGAGTCTTAAGATGATCGCAAACTACGGGGCAGGGTTCGACCACATTGACGTGCAAACAGCTTTGCAACGCGGAATTATGGTTTCTAACACTCCAGGAGTGTTAACAGATGACACTGCCGATATGACCATGGCGATGATTTTGGCAGTACCGCGTCGTTTGCGCGAAGGCACGATGATGATGCAACAGGGTGACTGGGCTGGTTGGTCACCTACTGCGTTGATGGGCCACCGGATTGGCGGCAAGCGTTTGGGCATTCTTGGCATGGGGCGTATCGGACAGGCCGTCGCGCACCGTGCGAAGGCTTTTGGCTTGCAGGTCCATTACCACAACCGCCGCCGCCTGCATCTTGATACCGAAGCTGCGCTGGAAGCAACTTATTGGGAGAGCCTCGACCAGATGTTGGCGCGCGTGGATATCCTATCGATCCATTGCCCGCATACGCCGGGCACATTTCATCTTCTGAACGCTCGTCGCTTGAAGCTGATGAAATCTAGTGCGTTTGTAATCAACACGGCGCGAGGCGAGATCGTTGATGAAAATGCGCTGACGCGAATGTTACGCGCAGGCGAACTGGCGGGGGCAGGGCTGGACGTTTACGAACACGGCAATGATATTAATCCAAGATTAAAGGGCTTGGATAACGTTCTGTTGCTGCCACACATGGGATCCGCAACGGTCGAGGGTCGTTTGGAGATGGGTGAAAAAGTCATTATCAACATCAAGACTTTCGCTGATGGGCACCGGCCGCCTGATCAGGTTGTGCCCAGCATGTTGTGAGTTAACGGTTCGTTAGCCTGCACCACGACAGACCGAACATTCTGTATTCACCGCAGTTTTGAACTTTCGTGTTTCACCGTACAACGCGTCGAATATCAGCATTTGGCTGCGCAGCCCTTCGCCTGCTCCAGTGATGTATTTGATCGCTTCGCTGGCCATCATAGACCCCATCACTCCGGCTAACGCTCCCATTACTCCTGCCTCAGCACAGGACGGCGCCAAACCGTCGGCGGGGCGGTTGGGAAATACGCATGCATAGCAGGGCCCACCGTTGGATGGATCAAATAGGCTGATTTGCCCTTCCCATTGACTCATTGCGGCGGAAATTAACGGTTTTCTCAGGTTTATGCACACTTCGTTAACTAAATATCGTGTGTCAAAGTTGTCGGAACCATCCAGCACAAGATCGTACTTGCTAATTATATCGGAGGCGTTTTCTGCCGTTAACCGAACTGGATGGGGTTCGATCGTAACATGTGGGTTAATGCGAGTGACAGCCTCAGTCGCCGAGTCAACTTTCGGCATGCCAATGCTTTTGGTAGAATGCAAAACCTGCCGTTGAAGGTTTGATAGGCTAACCGTGTCATCATCCACAACACCCAAAGTACCCACACCCGCCGCAGCCAAATACATCAACACCGGAGACCCCAAGCCGCCAGCCCCGATCACCAACACCCGTGCTTTACGTAGTTTTTGCTGTCCGGTTCCGCCAATTTCACGCAAAACGATGTGTCGGGCATAGCGCTCCAGTTCGTCAGATTCCATTATTTTCCTCTCGCAGCTGCGTTTTCTTGCGGAACCAGCGTATTAACAAACCGTAAACGATTACCGGAACGGTCCACAACAACGCTCGCCCCCAAAAGCCAAAGCTGCCGACAATCTTCACGCGGAAGGTATGACCTTGTGGCAGGAATTGCGAGCCTACAACGGCAAACATCGCTAAAACAGCAATCCCGATATAAACCTTTCGCGGCGCGCGTAGAACGCGGGCATATCCTAACAACAAAAAAGCAATTAGCAAAACCGCAACCAAACCGCCGGATGCCAGACGATCAAGCATTTATAGACCGCCGAACAGCGACAGCTTTACCAAAGATGTCCCGCCTATGGTTTGCGTGTTGCCGTCGTAAATTATACGGCAGGGTGGTGTAGGCATACTGAAAGCTCCCCGATATCTCCATAAACTATACAAAATTCGATCGAACAGCCAGACCTATCGGGATTTGGAGCGTTTTAGCAGTTTGGAAATCGTAAGCGACGTCCTTGGAAGGCATGCGTAGGCAGTTTTCTTTTCTTCTGTTGGGCGCTTTGTCATGCGTTGAGGGCCGAACCCGGCAAGAAATATATTGGCTAAACTAATGTACGCGAACAGGGCATAGGGGCCGAAGTTCTGGATCAAGACCGAGGCGATCAGCGGGCTGAAGATTGCCCTAATGCCGTAAATAAACATCACGGTATTAATACTTACAATACCCTAATCCTTCCCATTTTTCTATAAAATAGGCAAATCGCGCCAACCCTGTCTGGTTGTACATCGCTTGCGAAGTCGTAACGGTCATCAATCACGGGAACACACCGATATCGCAAGAGTTGCACCTTTAGTGCCCCCCTAGATTTAACACCGAAAGGTCACACCATGAACACTTCAAGCCACCCTATGTATAACGAGCAGGTTAAATTAGAAGCAGAGATGCGTAGCCCTGTCAGGATGCGCATTATTGCCCACGCGGTCGGGTCGATTAGCATAGGATGTGCAATCGCCCCAGTCGCGGCAAAGGCCGAAAAAGCACGCGAGTGACCGACCGAGCCCATAAGTCTTGGTGCCCACCAGCAACCAACGAAAAACTCCAGAAAATGCGACGAACCCAACAGTCCGATTTGCGTGTTTGAAAATCCTTTCGCAGTGCCGGATAGAATGTCCAACGGGCCAATCGCACCCGAGCTAAGTTGCAATAGTGAGATCGAGGCGAACAAGGCCATGAACGAGATTAAAAGGCGCATGTTGCGAACCTGTCAGAACTGTTGTCCGGCAATTTTGACACGAATAATCAATGAAGGATTGTCGCTTACGACATGCGCATGGCGAATTTGGAAAATAATCAAAATAACTGTAACGGTTTATTAATATTTATTGCTAATTCGAAAGCTGACGGACTCTTCACCGGCGCGCTTGATCCCTTTGCCTTCCGCATTGCGGCAAAGATCTTCCATAGTTATCGTATCATAATGCTTAAGGATGTCTCCCTGCATTTCATCCCATATCGGACTGATGATCTGTGCGCCAAGTTCAGCTTGGGACACAGTAGAATCTTCGTCGTTTTCCATTTGGTTAACAACTCGTAAAACATCGCCCAATGTAATCCGCCGCTGTTCGCGTGCCAGCGTATATCCCCCGCGAGGCCCACGGACACCTTTCAGGATTCCGGCGCGCACCAACTGTTGCAACACTTGTTCTAGATACCGTTGCGGAATGCCTTGTCGTTCTGTGATATCTTTGGATTGCACCGGATGTGGGCGTCCGTTGTAAGCGATGTCCAGAACAGCCTCTAAAGCCAGAACGATTTTACGAGACATTCTCAGCATAGTTAAGATTTTCCAGTAGAGCCGAAACCGCCAGCGCCGCGTTCAGTTGCTGTTAACGAAGTGACTTTGGCGATTTCACAGCGGGCGACCACAGCGAACACCATTTGCGCGACCCGCTCGCCGTGCGCGATGTGAAACGGTTTATTGCCCAAGTTTATCAGGATTATCCCGACTTGACCGCGGTAATCACTATCTATTGTTCCTGGCGCGTTGACCAAAGTTACCCCATGTTTAAGTGCAAGACCCGAGCGCGGACGGATTTGCACTTCGTATCCAAGCGGTATTTCGAACTTCAAGCCTGACGGGACTAATGCACGCTCACCAGTACCCAGAGTTATTCCACCACGTTGGTCGCTCGGAAAGTTGGCCCTAAGATCCATGCCTGCCGCGCCTTCTGTTTCATAAGCGGGCAAGGCGATGTTGATGTCGGAGTCCTCGGTTCTATGAATGCGAACGGTCTGATTCATGCCAACGTCTCGGCTATTTTGGCGGCCAGTTTGCGGGCAACATCTACCTTTTTCATGCGTGCCCAAGTTTCTTGCCCGGCCTCCGAAATTAAAGTTACAGCGTTTTCGGATCCGCCCATGATGCCTGTTTCAGGCGAAACATCGTTCGCAACGATCCAGTCGCAGCCTTTACGGACACGTTTCGCAGAAGCATTTGCCAGCACATCGTCGGTTTCGGCGGCAAATCCAACGACCAATTGCGGTCTGCCTTCTGTCATTTTTGAAACGGTCCGAAGGATGTCGGGGCTTTCGGTGAAGTCCAGCGCCGGAAAGTTGCCAGATTCACCCTTTTTGATTTTTGATCCAGCAACATTCGACACGCGCCAATCCGAAACTGCCGCAGTAAAGATGGCAGCATCGGCGGGTAGGGCGGCTTGAGTAGCATCCAGCATTTGTTTGGCAGTTTGAACCTCGATCACTTTCACACCGCTAGGCGGATCGGCGTCGGCAGGGCCAGAAATAAACGTAACATTCGCGCCCAGAGCGGCCAACGCTGCTGCAATCGCTGTCCCTTGCTTGCCAGAGGACCGGTTTGCAATATATCGCACCGGATCAATTGGCTCATGCGTTGGGCCAGAAGTTACAAGAACATGCTTACCTGCAAGCGGGCCATCGGCCAGCTTTGCACCAATAGCAGCAACGATTTCAAGGGGTTCAGACATCCTTCCGGGGCCGAACTCTCCACATGCCATATCGCCTTCATTTGGGCCAACGAACGTCACCCCGTCGTTTTGAAGCGCCGTGACATTGCGCTTCGTTGCTGGATGTTCCCACATACGAACGTTCATCGCGGGGGCAATCAAAACGGGCTTGTCGGTGGCCAAGAGAAGCGTCGTTGCCAAATCGTTTGCCTGTCCTGTCGCCATTTTCGCCATCAGGTCGGCCGTCGCTGGAGCAACGACCACTAAATCAGCCAACCGCGAAAGCTGTATATGGCCCATTTCAGCCTCGTCCGTCAGGTCGAACAGGTCGGTAAAAGCTTTTTGCCCAGCCAAAGCGGAAACGGACAGCGGAGTAACAAACTCGGTCGCGGCACGGGTTAACACGGGTGTAACCGAGGCGCCGCGTTCTGCCAGTCGCCGGATCAGATCGAGACATTTATACGCCGCGATACCACCGCCAATAATCAGAAGAATCTTCCGACTGTGTAACATACCGTTAACCTTCCGTAAAAATATCTATTTACCAAAAATGAATGTAGTTTGTTTGTTTGCACGTTGCAAGGCGGGGAAGAGGGCAACTGTTTGTAGATTCCGTCAGGTATATATGAAATGATGCGCTGATCTGAAAGCGGAAACCGACACATGCTAGACACGAATACTTATCCACATTTGGCGTTAATTTTGGGCGGGGCCAGCTCAGGCAAGTCCGCGTTTGCCGAACGGTTGGCGACAAGTGCTTGCCGCCCTCGTGCTTACATTGCCACAAGTCAGCCGCTCGACGATGAAATGGAGGTGAAAATCGCAAAACATCAGCGGGATCGCGGGCCAGATTGGCAGACAATGGAAGCACCGTTTGACTTGGGGGCGGCGCTGGCTGAACTTTCGTATAATTCTGTCGTTTTGATCGACTGTATGACCCTGTGGCTTAGCAACCAGATGCAGGCCGAAGCGGATATCGAAATCGAGGTTGACAGTTTGTTAACCACTTTGTCGAAGTCTCCGAACCCGGTGGTCTGTGTGTCGAACGAATTGGGAATGGGATTGGTACCGAATACGTCGCTTGGTCGTCGGTTTCGCGATTTGCAAGGAGTTCTTAACAAAAGGTTAGCAGAACAGGCCGATCTTGTTGTGTTTGTCGCTGCAGGTTTGCCGCTTGTGCTAAAGGGCGGCTTGCCGGAAGGGTTAGCATGACCACTAGCATCTGGTGGGTTCGTCATGGCCCGACCCACTCTAAAGCAGCCGTTGGATGGACGGATCTACCAGCGGACCTGTCTGATGTTGACGCGTTGCAGCGGTTGGAAAACCATCTTCCATTTAACGCCAGCATCATTTCTTCAGATCTAAAACGCGCCAGCACAACGGCGGATGCATTGCAGGGAGGTCGCCTCCGCTTGACGGATTCAACCGCTTTGCGCGAGATGAATTTTGGAGATTGGGAAGACCGCTTGTTCGCTGATATCGCCAAAACCGATCACGTGACCAGCCGTAAGTTCTGGGATGCACCAGGGGCGGTATCTGCGCCGAACGGGGAAAGCTGGAACGATCTCTCAGCGCGGGTTTCAAAAGCGGTGGACGGAGTTATCGCCAGCCATGGTATCGGAGATGTCATCATAGTTGCCCATTTCGCTGTGATACTGACCGCGTTGCAACGCGCGACAGGGATGCCCGCCAAAGCCGCGTTTTCGTTCAAAATTGAAAATCTTTCTGTCACGCGAATGGACTTTTTACACGAATCCAATTCTTGGCGTGTGCATGGAGTTAACCACTTGCCATAGGTTATTTAGGGGATGTTAATGACATATTCTTTAGCCATCGGAGACAGAACGTATTCCAGCTGGTCGTTACGGGGCTGGTTTTTGTTTGCAAAATTTGACATTCTGGTAACGATTGAGACGGCGCGCATGTATTCGCCAGAGTTTATCGAAATGTTCTACAATCCAAAACACAAACACGCTAGAAACGGGATGCTGTCGCCCGTAGAGTTCGAAAGACAGCAGAAAATGAAACAAGAAGGCGTCTAGGAAACTAGGGGCTATTCAGATCGCCGAGTCGGTAAGTTATCGTTTCTATCGCGAATCCGCGACCGGTAGGGCGAAACTTGGTTAATAACTTGTAAACTTCGGGTCACGCTTTTCTGAAAGTGCAGCCAAGCCCTCACGGTGATCATCCGAGGCGTAGCATTTTGCAATTCTCGCGTCAGCGGACTCGACGTTCAAAGTTCCCCGACTAAGTTCCAGAATTGTACGCTTCATTCCCTGAACTGCCAGTGGTGCAGTGTTGTTAATGTTTGTTACCAGATCTTTAACGCGGTCGGGTAGTGTGTCTTTCGCGACCAGGTAATCCATAAATCCAATATCTTTAAGCCCGTTATGGTCAAATCTCTCAGCCAGCAAAAACACGCGCCTCGCCGCTTGTGGCCCCAGTTTTTGAACGTATCGCGCGATGCCGTCGGGGTCGTAGTGCACGCCGATTTTCGTTGCTGGAACGAACATCTTCATGCCCTCAACGCCAATACGAAAATCGCAGGACAAAGCCAGCTCAACGCCGCCGCCATATACGCCACCGTTCAGGGCGCAGATTGTCGGGGCGTGGAATTCCTCTAGAGCGTTACATAGATCAGTTAACGGCTTATTAGACCAATCGCCGTCAGCTACGTCGTCCAAGGACACGCCCGAACAGAAACTTTTACCGGTTCCGGTAAGGACCAGTACGCGGATATTGCTGCTCGACCAGTCCGCCAGGACAGCGCGAATGTCTGACATTGCCTGTCGCGTTAAAGAATTGTGAACCTCTGGCCGGTTTAATGTGATCCAGCCGACACCGTTTTTCAGCGAGGCGTCAATCAAAGATCAAAACTCGCGAACAGGGGGGCGTGGTCCGATGGACGCTCCCAGCCACGCGCGTTGCGGAGCAATCTACTGGAATGCGCAGTGTCGGAAATGTCGGCAGTTGCCCAGATATGATCGAGGCGGCGACCCTTGTCCGCTGCGTCCCAATCTTTGGCGCGGTACGACCACCAGCTATAAAACTTGCCCTTGGGGATGTCTTGGCGCGTGATGTCCACCCAGTTTCCGGCGCTTTGCGCGGCGGACAAGTGTTCGATTTCAATCGGTGTATGGCTAACGACTTTGGCTAACTTTTTGTGATCCCAAACATCGTCCTCTAGCGGGGCAATGTTCAGATCACCAACGAGGACTGACTTTTTCGGAGCCTCGGCTTGATACCAGTCCCGCATTTCAGTCAAAAAATCCAGTTTATGGCCGAACTTTTCGTTCTTTTCGCGATCTGCCTCGTCACCACCTGCCGGAATGTAAAAGTTGTGAATGGTAACCCCGTTAGCAAGTCGCCCTGCCACATGCCGCGCGTCGCCCTTTTCGCAAAAGTCGCGATGGCCGGTGTCTTCCATCGGGAGGCGCGAAAGGATGGCGACTCCGTTATAACCCTTTTGCCCGCGTGCGATCAGATTATAGCCCATCGCAGCGAAATTCTCGGTCGGGATTTTGTCGACGGGGGATTTGCATTCCTGAAGGCACAATACATCCGGAGCTTCTTCGGACAGCAGTTTCAGAACCAGAGGCTCGCGCAGACGGACAGAGTTGATATTCCATGTGCAGACGGTAAAGGCCACGTGCGTACTCCAATTGGGAAAGTTTTAACTAAACTACCCAACAAGCCGTACAGGATTCAATGCAAAAAAATCGGCTACGATAAACGCAGCGGGCTCAAGTCTCAGGGAGGAACTTTTTACGAGGCGAGGCGGTAACCGCCGCTCTCGGTAACTAACAGGCGCGCGTTCGATGGATCAGGCTCGATCTTTTGGCGCAGGCGATAGATGTGGGTTTCGAGCGTATGCGTAGTGACGCCAACGTTATAACCCCAAACTTCGTGCAGCAGTACTTCTCGGGCAACCACGGCATCGTTCGCGCGGTAGAGGAACTTCAGGATGTTTGTTTCCTTTTCCGTAAGGCGAATTTTGCGCTCGCCGTTGCCCAAAAGCATCTTGGCGGCGGGCTTGAACGTATATGGTCCGATTGTGAAGGCAGCATCTTCGGATTGTTTGTGTTGGCGAAGCTGCGCGCGGATACGGGCGAGAAGTACAGAAAATTTAAACGGCTTAGAAACATAATCATTCGCGCCAGCGTCCAGACCAAGAATGGTATCGGAGTCGGTTGTATGTCCAGTCAACATAAGGATCGGAGCCTTAACGCCTTGTTTACGCATTAGGCGGCAAAGTTCCCGGCCATCCATGTCGGGAAGGCCAACGTCCAGTATAATCAGGTCGCAAAGCGCCTCTTTAGCCTTTTTCAAGCCGTCGGCACCGTTTGCAGCCTCGAACACGTCGAATTTGTCCGTCATGACCAACTGATCAGCGAGAGCCTCGCGAAGATCATCTTCGTCATCGACCACTAATATTTTTTTAATGCTACTCATATTCCCGGCTCCTTCGTGCGGTTTCTTGATAATTGTTGCTAAAACGGGCGGGATGCAAGGTTTTGCGGCGATTGCTCACACAGGGGTGTCACTTTTGCGGGAAATGTTTCAATTCTGGCGGGTAGGGGATATACGTTTGTGTAGAACTGTAACATTTCTGGTCGAATCCCATGACACTAGCCTTAAACCGAGAGGAACGCATCGCCCGACTGGGGAGTGACATCCGTATAGGTGTGCCCGTAGCGGTGTTCGATGGCGACAATGGTGCACTTGTTATGGCAGCCGAAGTTGTAAGCGCTGAACGGTTGGCTAACTTACGCGGCATGGCGGGAATTGTTGAAATGGCAATAACGTTGCGCCGTGCGACGACGCTGAAAACGGCTGCTTATGATGGCGATTTGGCACGGATTGTGATTCCGGCGGATGCTGGTACGGATTGGGTTCGCGCAATGGCGGACCCTTCGCAGGACTTGGCCTCGCCGATGAAGGGCCCGTTTCAACCAATTCGCGGGGCGGCGGCTGATATTCACCGCGCCGCAATCGCGCTTGCTAAGCGAACGCACTTGTTGCCAGCGGCGGTGGTACTGTCGTTGGGGCGCGATCAAGCGGACTCTTTGGCGCGGAAATACGAATTGAACCGGATCGAAGCGGCAGATTTGCTGAATATGGACCAAGTCAGCGCTTTGCGTGAAATCGTATCAGCGCGGGTCCCGTTGGAAGTTTCCAAGCAGGGCCGCGTACGTGTTTTCCGCCCTCGTGACGGCGGAGAGGAGCATTACGCGATCGAAATCGGCAACCCCTCGCGCGCGGAGCCGGTGTTATCGAGGCTGCATTCGGCGTGCTTTACGGGAGACCTTATTGGTTCTTTGAAATGTGATTGTGGACCGCAATTGCGGACCGCTTTGGCTCAGATCGGCAATCAAGGGGCAGGGGTCCTGCTGTATATGAACCAAGAGGGGCGCGGGATTGGTCTTGCCAATAAAATGCGCGCATATGCTTTACAGGATCAGGGGTTCGACACCGTTGAGGCAAACCATCGGTTGGGTTTCGAGGACGATGAGCGGGATTTTCGACTTGGGGCGGAGATATTGAAGCTGATGGGATTTAAAGCTGTTCGCTTGATGACAAACAACCCTGCCAAAGTGGCGAAGATGGAGGCGTCTGGCGTAAAAGTCGTCGAGCGTGTGCCGCTTAAAGCCGGTGAGAACCCACATAACCACGACTATCTCGCGACCAAGGCCAAAAAAAGCGGGCATCTGTTGTGATTACGTTGAATCATCTGGAGAAGGCTGTGAAAGCGGCGTCTTCTGGCGGGTCATCTGACCATGATTTGAATCCGGCCTTTAAGGGCGCGCTGCCCGAGCGGGGGGTACTGCGCTCCGCAGCGGTTTTAATTCCGGTAATAGAGCGCGCAAACGGCTGGAAAGTCATCCTGACCAAACGGGCTTCGCATCTGAAGCACCACGCGGGGCAGGTGTCGTTTCCTGGTGGGAAAGTTGAAGTTGGCGAAACTGTCGAGGCCGCCGCGTTACGTGAAGCTGAAGAAGAAATAGGGCTGCCGACGCACTCGATCCGGGTGATAGGTGCGCTGGGTGTTCATGAAACGGTAACGAATTTCACGGTGACACCTTTTGTTGCCAAAGTTGAGACGTTTGAGCTGGTGATTGATGTGGGTGAAGTTGAGGAAGTATTCGAAGTGCCGCTCGATTTCTTGATGGCACCAGAAAACATGCGCGTTCAGGGGCGAAACTGGCAAGGGCATCGGCGGCAGTATTATACGATTCCGTATGGGCCGTATTATATTTGGGGCGCAACGGCGCGGATGATAAAGGTGCTGGCTGACAAGGTGGCGCGATGCGCGTAACGGGAGATTGGCTGACTTCGGCGGATACGCAAACGGTGTTAGAAATGCTGACGGATGCTGGTCATCAAGCGTATGCGGTGGGTGGCTGTGTTCGGAATGAATTGTTAGGCGTGCCCGTCGCGGACGTGGATATTGCCACAAGTGCGTTGCCAGAACAGGTAGTCAAGATTGCTGAAGGCGCTGGGCTAAAAGCGGTCCCGACAGGTATGGAGCATGGGACAATTACCGTTATTAGCAACGGCGAGCCGTTCGAAGTTACGACTTTTCGCAAGGACATAGAAACGAATGGACGTCACGCTGTCATAGCTTTTTCCGACAATCTGAACGACGATGCCATTCGGCGCGATTTCACGGTTAATGCTTTGTATGTTCAGGCCGATGGAACCTTGAACGATCCATTGGGCGGACTACCGGATATTGAAGCGCGGCGTATCAGGTTTATCGAGGATGCGGCGCAACGGATCGAGGAAGATTATCTTAGGATACTAAGATTCTTTCGGTTTACTGCTTGGTACGGCAGCCCGAATGAAGGTCTCGACGCGGAAGGATTGGCGGCCTGTGCCGCGCATATAGATGGCATTCAGAGCTTATCGAAAGAACGCCTTGGCGCAGAAACGAAAAAATTGTTGGCGGCCCCTGATCCTGCACCGGCATTGATGGCGATGGCCGCTAGCGGTGCTTTGCAGCAAATATTGCCCGGGGCAGACCCGCAATACATTGCACCGATGGTTCATCTTGAGGCTGTGGATAATATTCCGGCGAGCTGGTTACGCAGGATGGTAGCAATGGGTGGTGATGGTGCAGCAAAACGACTACGCCTTTCAAACGCCGAGACGCGATATATTCAAGATGTGCAAACGGCTATGGCGTCCGGAGAGCCTGTCAAGGTTACGGCTTATAAATTCGGAGCTGAGGTTGCCCGCGATGCCGAGCTTATTAAAGCTGCTTCATTGTCATGCCCTTTGCCGAATACCCTATTAGATGATCTAGCAGCAGGCGCTGCCGCCAAATTTCCTATTCGCGGCGCTGACCTTATCGACCAAATGGACGCTGGTCCGGAACTGGGGAAAGAGCTGAAGAGGCTGGAAAACCTTTGGATTAATGCGGACTTCCTACCTTCAAAATCCGATCTGCTACGTAGTTGACAGCCGTGTCGATTTTTGAAAGGTGTCACACACCCTGACCTAATGGAATTTTTGAGACGCCTATCGACTCTCTGATCGCCCTTATCGGCATCTTAATGGCTGCGATGTGGACGCATGGTCCTAACAATTTAATGTTGGCATCGTCTGGCGCGACCTTTGGTTTGTGGGCGACGCTGCCGCATGTTGCCGGGGTGCTTCTTGGCTTTGGGCGAGATAGTCGAGCAATTTCCAATACTAAATTAGCCCTTCGATGGATGGATGGGTGCTGGGCTGCTGTTGTGGGTGGCATGGCGAACGTTCTATCATACTGGCCGACATTCTTGCGGCGGGGTTAGGTGAATGAGCTTTGATCCTTTCTATGTGTTTGTGCTGGTGGGGTTGTCCTCGCCCGGACCCAATATTGTGTTGTTGCTGGCATCCGGTGCACGGTTTGAATTTCGTCGAACATTGCCGCATGTAGTTGGCATCGCTATAGGTATTTCAGTGACGGCGGGCCTTACGGGCCTTGGGCTGGGCGCGTTGATCCTGAAATACCCAACCGTTTCGTTTGCACTAAAACTTCTGGCGGCGGGGTGGATCTTTTATCTTGGATATCGGCTGTATAGTTCGTTGAACGTTCCGAAAGTCGAGTCGAAGGATCTCCCGCTCACCATTATCGAAGCAGTGCTGTTCCAATGGATCAATCCCAAAGTTTGGGCGATCGCGATGGCGGCAGCGGCGGGTTATGGGCTTGGTCAGCCGCCACTGCGGGAGGGGTTGCGAATGGCGTTAACCTTTGGTGGATTTAACCTGATGGTATGCTTGTTCTACGCAAATACGGGAAACTGGCTGGCACGGTTCTTTGATACCCCAGTGCTTTGGCACCGTTTTATGACTGTGATGGCGGTGTTGGTGGGCCTGTCAGGCTTGGCGACCTTTCTTTAAACCTTGCCACCATTCATCGGACGCAAGCGCCTTGCGCAACGGGGTGAGCGTTTGAAAAGGCGCGTTTTCAATGTAACTGTGGGCCTCGGACAAACTTTCACCAGTCAGGGTTCGAAGGTATGACTTTCCGGCATCCACAGAAAACTCTTGGTTTGTATGAGAGCTGAAATTTGGTTCCAAATCAGTCCAAACAGCCCCTGCCCAGCTGTTAGCTTTGCACCATTTTGACACCGTGGAGCAGACAGTGGACATCCGCCCTGTTTGCAAACCGTGGACATGGACCGCGCCGATCAAATTAATGGGTGCGCGCTCACGCTTTGCGAGATCACTGATCGTTTGCGCCACATCAGCCCTGTTCGACTCGATGACGTGCGTTGCGCAATTAACGCCTACAATTGGATCGAGGCATACAACGAGGCCAAGCTTGCGTTTTGGTGAAATACGACTGAATTCCATTGGCAGGCGTGGCCCAGCCTCCATTAACCAATCGCCTTTGGTGTGTGGAGACAGATTCTCTAGATCCCAGATTAGCGAACCCCAGCCAATGATCGCAATACGGCTCACAGGACGGGCGATAGTGTATTTCCGAAAGGAAGAAACGCTAGCTTCACGGCCATTTGCATTCCGGGGGCAGGGACATCAATACGGCTTCGGGGTTGTGACCTGTCTGCAAGCCGAATTGGGTGCCGCGATCGTAAACAAGATTGAACTCGGCATAACGGCCACGTTTAATCAATTGAATTTCACGGTCTGCATCCGCCCATGTTTCGTTCACGCGTTTTTCGGTAATTGGCAAGAAAGCCTTCAGAAAGGCGCGGCCTACGTCTTGAGTAAAGGCAAAGTCCGCCTCCCAATCGCCAGTGTTGTGATCGTCATAGAAGACGCCGCCGACTCCGCGTGGCTCGTTCCAATGTTTTATCATAAAGTATTCGTCGGCCCATTTCTTGTATTTCGGGTAGTAGGTTGGGTCGTGTGCGTCGCAAGCTTCGCGTAAGCGGGCGTGGAAGAATTCGGTATCTTCTACGACTTCAACCATTGGGTTCAGGTCAGCGCCACCGCCGAACCACCATCCGTGCGGGGTCCAGAACATCCGTGTGTTCATGTGGACTGCGGGGGTTTTGGGGGATCGCATATGGGCGACCAGTGAAATACCAGCGGCCCAGAACCGGGGGTCTTGCGTGATGCCGTCCATTCCGATGCGTGACTTCATCGAGCGCTGTGCTGCCTCGCCAAGTGTTCCGTAAACTGTCGAGATGTTAACGCCGACTTTCTCGAATACGCGCCCACCACGCATGACGGACATTTCACCGCCACCTGCATCCGAACCATCACCATTGTCGCGCTTAGTCGGCTTGCGCTCGAACCGCCCCGCAGGTAAATCGGCGTGCGGACCAGTAGTTTGAACATCCTCCAAGCCTTCGAAAGCCAAACAAATTTGGTTGCGGAGGTCCTCGAACCAAGCCGAGGCGCGGGCCTTTTCATCAGTAAGACTGTCAACCACAGCGGGATTTCCTTTTCGAAATTGCACATTAATGTGTCGATACAATATTCTCATAACTTGCGATTGACCGCAAAACAATCACTGAATACTGTTGCGGCATCCAATATGGTGGAGGAAGTGCAATGATTTCAATCCGGATATATATTTTAGCCTCTTAGGCCCCGGATTGTTGATGCTTACGCCAACATCGAAAGCGTTAAGTTGTTCGCGCACGGTAAGCGAGAAGAGAAATATGCCCTATCCGCGATTCAGGACACGCTTTATGGCGTGATGGAGGGCAAAACGGTGATTGTAATTGCGTACCGTCTGTCTACGATTGCGCAAATGGACCGGATTATCGTGTTGGACGCTGGGCGCGTGGCCGAACAAGTCACACATGCACATCTATTGGCTCTTGATGGGTTGTATGCAGATTTCTGGAACCGCCAGTCGGGCGGAATTATCGGGGCAGACGATTGAAGTATTTCGAAAATCTTTTTGATCCATTTGCGAATGCAGACGGCCCCCCGCCAACAACACTGATTGCCTTTGGGAAGTGGTCGTTTGCAGGGGCCGGTAAAGCGGTCGTAATGATGGGCGCGGTGTCGATACTGATTGGTTTGGGCGAGGTCGCTGCTGCTTGGGTAGTCGGCTTGATAATCGATCGAATAAACACGCACGGGCGCGAGGTTTTTCTGGACGGATTTATATGGCAGCTGTTCGGAATCGTCGGATTCATGCTGATATTAAGGCCGGCGATTATTCTGTTTCAGGGGGGGCTGAATTCGCTGGCATTCGGACCAGGGCTGTCAGTTCTTAGCCTGTTTCGTGTGCACAAATATACGCTGGGCCAAAGCCTCGACTTTTTTGAGGATGACTTTGCGGGACGGATCAACCAAAAACAGATGCAAACCACCGCCGCGCTTGAAGAATTGCTGATGGAGCTGCTTAATGCAGTTTCATTTGCCGGAGCCATGATATTAGGCGGCGCAGCGGTGATGTTTTCATCGGACTGGCGTCTTTCAGCAGTGCTGCTTGGTTGGCTCGGGCTATATGTATTGGCGTTGTGGTGGGGGTTGCCCAAGATCCGCAAGCTGGGCAAAACCCGAGCCGAGGCGCGGTCTGCGATTTCAGGAAATTTTGTAGACAGTATTGCCAATATAACAACGGTCAAACTGTTTGCTCATTCCGAACGCGAAACGGAAGAGGCCCGCAAAACACTGTTACGTTTTCGAGAAGCGGCGCTGAGTTTCGGAAGGCAAGTTTTCAAGTTCCGGTTTGTTGTTGCGATTCTTGCGGGGTTGTTGCCAGTCGCGCTAGTTGGCGAATCGGTAGTGTTATGGCTAAGCGGAGACAGCCAGACAGGTGCGATTGTTACGGCGGGTATTTTGGCCTCTCGCCTTGGTGCGATGACGGGTTGGTTTTCGTTCATGTTAATGGGGCTTTTCGCTGATATTGGCACTGCCGAAGATGGAATCGCAACACTGGCCAAGCCGTATCGTCTAATAGATGTGGATGGGGCGACACCGCCAACGGATTTTAGCGGCAAAATCCGGTTCGATAACGTGAAATTTCACTATGGCAGCAAACACGGCGGCGGGCTGGATGGGTTCAGCCTGACGATAAAGCCCGGCGAAAAGGTGGCGCTGGTCGGGCGATCGGGCGCTGGGAAATCGACGGTGTTGTCATTGTTGCTGCGAATGCGAGATGTTGAAAGCGGTGCAATTTTTCTGGATGGGCAGGACGTCCGAATGCTTACTCAAGATGGATTGCGCCGGCAAATAGGTATGGTGACGCAGGATACGCAGATGTTTAACCGATCGGTTCGGGATAACATTCTATACGGCAGACCGGATACAACAGACGCAGATCTGATGGCGGCCTGTGAACAAGCGCAAGCGGCTGAATTTATTGTGGGAATGGCTGATGGTAAAGGCCGTGTCGGGCTGGATGCCTATCTCGGTGAACGCGGCGTGAAGTTGTCGGGTGGACAGCGGCAGCGGATTGCCCTAGCACGAGTTATCTTGAAAAACGCCCCGATTCTGGCGTTGGACGAAGCGACCTCGGCACTAGATAGCGAGGTGGAGGCGGCGATTCAGGATACACTTGATGGCCTGATGGAAGGCAAGACCGTGGTTGCCATCGCACACCGCCTTTCGACAATTGCGCAGATGGACCGAATTGTAGTGATGGATGACGGTCGAATAATCGAGCAGGGCACACACGCGGCCTTGCTAGCCAATAACGGCCTATATGCCAGCCTTTGGTCGCGCCAATCGGGCGGGTTCATCGGAGTCGAGGCAGCGGAATGAGCCAACGGCTGGATCAGGCGATAGTTGCCGCCGGGTTGGCGGAAAGCAGAGCGCGAGCACAGTCGTTGATCGCTGCGGGGGTCGTAATGGTTAACGAGAAGCTGGCGAAGAAGCCTTCACAAAAGGTTAACGGCGAAGTTGAGATAGTCATTACCGCAAACCCCAACCCATGGGTTTCGCGCGCCGCTTTAAAACTGGATTTTGCCCTAAAGGAATTTGGACTGTCGCCGAAACGAGCTGTATGTCTGGATGTTGGCGCTTCGACTGGAGGTTTTACCGAGGTGCTTTTGATGAATGGCGCCAGTAAAGTTTATGCGCTGGATGTGGGGCATGGACAACTGCATAGCCGACTGCGAGACGACCAGAGAGTGGTTAATATCGAGGGGGTTAACGCCCGCGAAATCCCTAATGGACTGATTCCGCAAGTGGACTGGATCGTGACAGATGTGTCGTTTATTTCGCTAGAAAAAGCGCTACCGCTGCCGCTAACTTTGACCCGAAAAGGAGCAGTTCTTGTGGCGCTGGTAAAGCCGCAATTTGAAGTTGGTCGCGAAAATATCGGCAAAGGCGGGATTGTGCGGGATGCGGTCGCTCAATCTCGTGCGCGAAACCGGATCGACACGTTTCTGGAAACCGAAGGCTGGCGGGTAACCGACCGTGGTAAAAGCCCTATCAGGGGTGGCGATGGAAACACAGAGTATCTGGTGGCTGCAAGGCGAATTTAACACAAGTCATTGCCTTGTCTGACGTCAGCACTAATGGTGATCGGCCCCATCAATCGGCCCAAGTTTAATGTTAGCGCATGATTGACCCTTGGCCAACTCCAGTGGTTACGATGAACCAGAAATCCTCCGGTAATCAAATACGCAATTCTGTCTCATAAGTGCTGACTTCAGACAGTTACATGCAGAATTTATAGTCAGTAACGTCATGCAAAAGTGCGGTTAATGCTTGTGCTTGATGTTTTCACCAAGAGGGCCGCGGACAATAGATTGCATAGCTTCAATGTCGGACCTGCGCCAAACAACTTCTACTATTGCACCTGTCGCGCGGGCAAGTTCCGGCGGCCCAGAAGGTGGTCTGGATCGTTTGCGCGGAACTTCAGAGCCGTTTGCAAAAGTTAGCCTCGCACCCGACCTCTCCAGTAGAGTTTTCGCAATGAATAATCCCAATCCCATACCTTCGTATTCGGGCCGCGTGGACTGCGACCTTTGTTTTTCTTTCCGCTTCCTCACAAACGGGTCGCCAATTTTACCAATTAAATCCGATGGATATCCCATACCGTCATCGCCGATGTGAATTCGCAACTCTTTATCGTCCCAGTCAATATCGATCCACACTCGCGCCGCTGCAAAGTCAACAGCATTTTGAACGAGGTTACGAAGACCGTGAATGATTTCCGCTCGCCGTAGGATTTCGGGTTGGTCGGGGATGATATTGGGCTGAACGGTTCCGGCGACGCGGATAATGATCATTTTTCCGCGATCCATGTGCGGTGCGGCCGCTTCTTCTACGGCGGCCGAAACAGGAGTATGATGCAAATGTGTGTCGTCTTTGCCACTACGCCCCATGTCTCGCAAAATATCACGACAGCGGTCGGCTTGGGTGCCAATAAGTTTCGCATCATTATAAAGGTGTGGGCTATCTCCCAGTTCGTCCGCCAATTCGGCGGCAACCAGCTTGATAGTCGCTAGTGGAGTACCGAGTTCGTGGGCAGCGGCTGCAATTACGCCGCCCAAGGCGGTCAGCCGCTGCTCCCGTCCTAGCGCTAGTTGAGTTGCCGTCAAAGCTTCGGACATGGAAAAAGTTTCTTCGGTGACGCGATGCGCATAGGATGCCAGAAAGACGCCAGAAGTTACAAGCGCGGCCCATGTACCGTAAATCAGCAAGTCTGGTAACTTAATAAGTTCGCCTGAAAAAGTGGTTAACGGGATGTAAAACCGTACCAAAAGAGAGATAAGCGAAAGGAAAACCATCCCTACAACGACCGTTGCCCGTATTGTAAGGGCGGTGGCCGAAATAATCACGGGGGAAAGCATCAAAATAACAAACGGGTTTGAAAGGCCGCCGGTCAATGATACCAGAAATGCTAATTGAAACAGATCGAACATTAGGGTTAACATTGCGCCGCGTTCAGACAATCGGTTATTGGCCGGGAAAATAACAGTTGTGACGATATTGAATGACGCAGAAACGCCCAAAGCGGCAGCGCACAGATCAAGCCTAAGGCTGACTTCCAATACACGGTTGGCAATAATTATCGCAGCCAGCTGGCCCACAATTGCTAGCCAACGCAATAAGATCAGCGTCCGCAAGCGCAACCATTTACTGCGAGCGGAGCTGTTGAAAAGTTTTACCGGGGCCTCGGTCATCATGTATAGTTATCAGGCGTGCCGGTCTCATCCAACAGTAAATGCAACTGCTGCGCTTTGAGGTGTTGAATTCTAGGAGGAATTGCCTGATCTAAGGCGTATCACGTTGAAGGATATTTAATATGCATCGGATATTTGCCATTCTCGCCGCCACAATTGTCCTGACCGGTCTGGCCAGCGCCGTTTTCATCGCACTTCGCCCCCAGCCGGCTGATAGGTTTGCTGAGTGTCGGACTACGGCGGTCGCAGGCGGCAGCGCCGCAATCGGTGGCCCATTCGAGTTGACAGACCATAATGGGCAGCGTGTCACGGAGGTCGATATTATCGACGGGCCGACGTTGATGTACTTTGGATACACCTTTTGCCCCGACGTTTGCCCGTTGGATACATATCGCAACGCCGAGGCGGCTGCTTTGCTGAGTGAAAACGGCATCAAAGTAAAGCCGGTGATGGTAACTATAGATCCCGAGCGCGACACCCCCGAGGCCATGGCCTCGTTCGTTGAATATTTGCACGAAGATATGGTTGGACTGACTGGATCGGCCGCTGACATTGCGGCGGCTATCAAGGCGTATCGTGTCTATGCGGCAAAGAATGGTGACGATCAATATTATCTGATGGACCACTCAACATGGACATACCTGATGGATCCGAACGAGGGGTTTCTACAGTTTTTTGGCCGTGACGTTTCCGCCGAAAAAATGGCTGAGCAAGTCGCCTGCTTTGTAGATAAGATGTAAAAGGTAGACTTAAACGCGCAGTTCTGTTATATATAAGAAAAATCGAATATAAGAAGGGAAACAACAATGGCAGAAAGTGTGTTGCAAGAAATCGGTGAAGATAATTCGCTGCTTTTATTGGATGACGACGAACCATTTTTGCGCCGTTTGGCGCGCGCTATGGAAAAGCGTGGATTCTTGGTAACGGCGGCGCAAAGTATTGCAGAAGGCAAAGGCGCTGTTGCTAATAAGCCGACAGCCTATGCGGTGGTGGATCTGCGGCTAGAGGACGGTAATGGTCTTGATGTTGTAGAGATGCTTCGCGAAAAACGTCCTGAAGCGCGGATCGTTGTGCTTACCGGTTACGGAGCGATTGCTACGGCCGTTGCTGCGGTGAAAATCGGAGCTACGGACTATTTGTCCAAGCCCGCTGACGCCAATGACATCACAAATGCACTGCTTACGCGGCCGGAAAACAAGCCTCCCCCACCGGAAAACCCGATGTCTGCGGATCGCGTCCGTTGGGAACACATCCAGCGCGTGTTTGAACTTTGCGATCGTAATGTTTCCGAAACGGCGCGTCGTTTGAGTATGCACCGCCGCACATTACAGCGGATTTTGGCGAAACGAAGCCCACGGTAATCTGATATGCCATCCGCAAGAACCATTCCGACGACCGCAAGCGCAGGAGATTTTTTATCGGCTGTTGAGAATACGCAGCGACACGAAGACACTCGCGCGGGCGATTGGACGGTCTCTGCCGTTGCGCCGCGCAAAGCTGCGCTGACACTATACATTATGGCGGGTTTCGATCGCCTTCCTGAGATAATGGCGAAACTGGGGAAGTATAAAACTGGTAATCGTGCTTGTATCTCAAAATCTGTCGGATGCTGATACAGAAGTTCTGGAGCAACTAATTTCCTGTTCCGTTAATTATATGATCGAAACATACCCAAGTTTACAACTACCGCAGTTGCCGCATTGCTTCGGCGACGGCAATACCAGCTGACATTGCCACATTCAGCGAACGTCCACCGCCCGGCATGGGAATCTGCACGGTTGCGTCGGCGGCGGCATGTACTTCCGCTGGAACACCCGCACTTTCGCGACCCATCAGCAGTGTGTCACCGGATTGAAATTCAAAATCCCACAGCGACACAGCCCCTTCAGTGGACATCAATACAATCCGCCCAGCAGGTTTCTTTTCGAGATACGAATCCCACGAGTCGTGCCGTTTAATCTCCGCTATTTTCGCATAATCCATCGCAGATCTGCGCAATGCTTTGACCGAGAATGGAAAACCGCACGGCTCGATAACGTCGATCGGAACGGCGAAACACGCGCTTAGGCGAATCATGCTGCCCAAATTCAGCGCAATATCGGGTTGAAAACTAGCTAATCGCAGATTCATGCCTTGAAAAATCCTTATTCGTACCAACTGCGGCGCAAAGTCCGCTGGACCCAAGAGGTAAGCAAGTGTATTCCCTATTTCTAATGAGCTTACCTTTCGGTGGGCGACCCCGTATTTCTTTGCCTCAATTTCGGGGCAGTTACTAGAGGAGAGTATCTTTTGTCTCACGCAGAAGACACAGGCTCGCGCCGCGACTTTCTTTATGTCGCCACCGCATCGGCCGGAGCAGTCGCCACCGGCGCTGCCGTATGGCCACTGATCAACCAGATGAACCCGAGCGCCGACGTTCAGGCGTTGGCCTCGATCGACGTCGATGTTGACGGCTTGGAACCTGGCGCTCAGCTAACTGTTAAATGGCGCGGAAAACCTGTTTTTGTTCGTCGTCGTACAGCCGACGAAATCGAAACTGGCCGCGCCCAGGATGTTTCTGCATTGCCGGATGGCGCGTCGCGTAACGCGAATGTCGACTCCGATGCAGACGCCAGTGATAAAAACCGTACGCTGGACGAAGCGGGCGAATGGCTGGTGATGATGGGCGTTTGTACCCACCTCGGCTGTGTTCCACTGGGCGATGGCGCCGGAGACTTTGGCGGTTGGTTTTGCCCATGCCACGGTTCGCATTATGACACCGCAGGTCGTATCCGTAAGGGTCCTGCTCCTGAAAATCTTCCGGTTCCAGTCGCGAGTTTCACCTCCGACACCGTGATCAAACTAGGCTGAGGGAGAATACAATGAGTGGTATCCCACACGATAAATACGAGCCAAAAACGGGCTTCGAAAAATGGTTGCACGAGCGTCTGCCGATTGTAAGCCTTGCTTACGACACGCTGATGATCCCGACACCGAAAAACCTTAACTGGTGGTGGATATGGGGCATTGTGTTGGCATTCTGCCTTGTGTTGCAGATTATAACAGGTGTCATCCTTGCGATGCACTACACCCCGAATGTTGATCTTGCTTTCTCGTCGGTCGAGCACATCATGCGTGATGTAAACGGAGGCTGGGCATTACGATATGTCCACATGAACGGCGCTTCCTTGTTCTTCATGGCTGTATACATCCACATTTTCCGTGGTCTCTACTACGGCTCGTACAAAGCCCCCCGTGAAATCACCTGGATCATCGGTATGCTGATCTATCTCGCGATGATGGCGACTGGTTTCCTTGGCTACGTTTTACCATGGGGTCAGATGTCCTTCTGGGGCGCGACGGTTATTACAGGCCTGTTTGGTGCGATCCCGTTCGTCGGAGAAGCAATCCAGACTTGGTTGCTGGGTGGACCAGCGGTGGATAACGCCACGCTGAACCGCTTCTTCTCGCTTCACTATCTTCTTCCGTTCGTGATTGTTGGCCTTGTCGCCGTTCACATATGGGCGTTCCACACTACTGGCAACAACAATCCAACGGGTGTTGAAGTTCGTCGTGGTTCAAAAGAAGAGATCGAGAAAGATACGCTTCCGTTCTGGCCTTACTTCGTAATCAAAGACCTATTCGCACTGGCTGTTGTTCTTGCGATCTTTGTGGCGGTTATCTGGACTATGCCGAACTACTTCGGTCACCCGGACAACTACACAATTGCCAACCCGCTGGTAACACCTGCGCATATTGTTCCTGAATGGTACTACTTACCGTTCTACGCAATCCTGCGTGCGTTTACTGCCGATGTTGCAATCGTTCAGATGGTAAGCTGGGTTACCGGTGGCATCGTTGATGCGAAGTTCTTCGGCGTTATCGCAATGTTCGGTTCAATCTTCGTAATGGCGCTGGTTCCTTGGCTAGACACAAGTCGTACACGCTCGGGTACATACCGTCCGATGTTTAAGTACTTCTTCTGGCTTCTGATTATCGACTTCATGGTACTGATGTGGGCTGGCGCTATGCCTGCCGAGCCTCCGTATTCCACGATCTCGCTGATCGGTTCAGCCTATTGGTTCGGCTACTTCCTGGTTATCCTGCCTGTTTTGGGATTGGTCGAGAAAGCCAAAACACCACCTGCGACAATCGAAGAAGACTTCGACGCGCATTATAAGCCCGATGCGGCTGAGTAAGAGACGAAAAGGAAATATTGAGATGTTTAAAAAAACTATCCTTTCCGCGCTCCTAGCGGCTGGCATTGCAGGTGCAGCATATGCTGAGGTGGGCGAGCAACATATCGAAGACTTCGATTTCAGCTTCGAGGGACCATTCGGTTCGTTCGACCAACACCAGTTGCAACGTGGCCTTCAGGTTTATACCGAGGTTTGTTCAGCTTGTCACGGTCTGCAATATGTTTCGTTTCGCACTTTGGGTGACGAAGGCGGACCGGAGCTGGAAGCTGAGCAAGTCAAAGCCTACGCTGCACAGTTCGAAGTGTACGATGCTGTACTTGACGAAGATCGTGCTGCGAAGCCGGCGGACATGTTCCCGATGTCAGGCTTTGACGGCGCACCTGACCTTAGCTTGATGGCGAAAGCCCGTGCTGGTTTCCATGGTCCGTACGGTCTTGGAATTAATCAGGTCATCAAAGGTATGGGTGGTCCGGAATATATCGCTTCGATCCTTTCCGGTTACACTGGTCACGAAAAAGAAGAAGCTGGCACAACATTCTACGAAAACACGGCCTTCCCGGGCGGATGGATCGCAATGGCTCCGCCACTCGAAGATGATCTAGTAGAATTCCGTGACGGCCACGAAGCTGACATTCACCACATGGCACAGGACGTTTCGGCATTCTTAATGTGGGCTGCCGAACCCAAGATGACGGCACGCAAAGAAGTAGGGTTCCTCGTGTTCGTGTTCATGGTGTTCCTTGCGTCGTTGCTGTATCTGACAAACAAACGTCTTTGGGCTCCACACAAGTACAAAGACTGATCTTAACGGTTAACAAGATATGAAGGGGCGGGATTTATTCCGGCCCTTTTTTGTTGCCCAAATACTCGATTAGCGTAGCGGGCGGATTGTCTAGAAGATTGGCCGTTGGCATTGACTCTGCGGCAACGCCATCTGCCACTAAAACCGTCCTCTCCGCAATCCGCATCGCATCATCAGGGTTGTGCGTCACCAGCAGTACCGTTGAACTTTGCTGTTGTTGTATACGGGCCACCAAATCCAGCATTTCATGCCGAAGTGCCGGACCCAGTGCCGCAAACGGTTCGTCCAGCATTAACACGGGTCGATCCCGCAAAACCGCTCGCGCCAAGGCCACTCGTTGCCGTTGTCCGCCCGATAATTCGGAGGGATGGCGGTCGTTCATGTTTGCCAACCCAACGCTTTCCAGCGTTTCCGTGACTCGTTCAGTATCGGCTTTTGACAGTTTCAAATCAGCCCGAACCCCAAGAGCGGTATTTTGAAAAACTGTCAAATGCGGGAACAGGTTGTTTTCCTGAAACAACAACGTCACAGGCCTGTCCTCGGGCGCGGAATCTGTCATATTTCGATCATCAAACAAAAGCTCACCTGACGAAACTTCGACAAATCCGGCAATTGCCAACAGTAATGTAGATTTTCCACCACCAGACGGTCCGATGATCGCAGTAATTCCGTCACTTATTGTCCAATCGGCAGCTAGCGAAAATCCTTTTTGGGCGACTAAGAATTTGTTAAGACTGATGTCCAAGACGGCCTCCACGATCAAAAATCCAGAACATTGTTAAGGTTAGTGAAACCAAGACCAACCCAACACTGGCCGCGTCTTCGATTCGGTAAGCCCCCATTAACCTATACATAACCAACGGTAATGTTTCGACGTTCGGTGGGGCGAACAGTGTAATCACGCCAAGGTCGCCCATCGACAACGCCGCAGCCAGCCCCGTCGAAAATCCCAGAGGCCTGCGGATTTCCGGCCAGATTGCCACGCGAAACCTGACCCAGCTGCTCATCCCCAAACTATCGGCTAATTTTCCGTAAACCAATCTCTGTCGTTGCAACGCAGGCAAAAGTGCACGCAACGTTAACGGCAAACTTATCGCGGCATTAACCAATGCGGTGATGGGCAGGGCGAGAGCGAATGGGTCCGCTACCGGATGTATCACGATGAACAGCCCCGTACCCAAAACGAATGGTGATGCCGCGAGGGTTAACATCCCAAAGCCTTCGACCGTGCTGGACAATCGCGAATCACGCGATTTCAGAAGATCAATCATTGCGGCCAAGGATAACGCCAGAAAAACGGACAATGCAGCAGAACTCAGTGCGATTAAGACACTGTTAACCGCTGCCGGCCAAACGGTTACCGGCAGGTTACCAAGCGACGGCACTCCTCGTATCAAGATTGCGACAAGCGGAGCGCCAAGGAACGCGCTAACGCCCAACAGCACCAAGCGGTCCTGCCACAGTAACACTTGCGACGAGGCATCCCAATGTTTGACTGCGCCTGACAGGCCCCCGCCAAAATTAGCGTTGACTGCTGCCCGCAGCGACCAGAATGCGACAATTGCGCATATCGAAAACTGCACCAACCCCAATAACGCGGCTTTCCCTAAGTCAAACTCAAACCTTAACGCTTGGTAAATCGCCAGTTCGATTGTCGTCGCTTTTGGTCCACCACCCAGCGCCAAGGCGACCGCAAAACTGGTTGTGCAAAGTAGAAATACCAACAGGAATGCGCCTGGCAAGATGCCGCGTAGCATGGGCCACTCCAGTCGGCGGAAAACATCCGCGGGCCGCATTCCCAATTGCGCGGCAAGACGAAAATGCTCGGCGGGTATTTGGCCCCAGCCTTGCAAAATTAGCCGAGCTACCAACGGAAGGTTAAAAAACACATGTGCCAATAACACTCCGGTCAACCCGTAGATGCTGATTCGCTCGCCACCGCTTGCAATCAACAGCTGCGATACAAATCCCGAGCGACCCCACACGGCGAGCAACCCAAAAACCGCTACGATCACGGGCAACAAGAACGGAGCGCCCAGCAAAGTCAGTAATAAAGCGCGCCCGCGAAACTGGCGACGTGCCAGGGCGCGGGCGACGGGGATGGCTAGAGAGATGCTTATGATTGCCGAAAGTGTTGCTTGAAAAACCGTGAAGCGGATCGCCGACCAGTTGGATCCACTTAGGCGCGTGGATACATCCGCCCGCATCCAAAGTGCGATCAAAGGTCCAACGGTCAGCAACGCCACGAAAAGCAAAGCTGCTGAACCGCCAAAAATGACGACAGGGTTTATCGACTTAGCGCGGACAGCCATTCAGCCAAAGCCTCTTTGCGTACTGCCTCGACATTAGCAGCCGGAATAAGCAGCGCGTGTTGCGTCGAGTATGTGTCAAACCCATCTGGCAATCCGCCCGACGGTGTCACCGCTGGATACATCCAGTTTGTAGTCGGCAGGATGGCCTGAAACGTTTCGGACAGCATGAATTCAAGAAATGCGTCCGCCAAAACTTCCTGATCAGTTCCAGCCACTTTGGCCGCAACTTCGATTTGCATATAATGCCCTTCGTCAAAAATCGCAGCAGCTTTGGTATCGTCGCCCTCTGCAATCAGGTGATATGCTGGCGATGTCGTATAGCTCAGCACCATATCGGATTCGCCCTCAAGGAACATCCCGTAAGCTTCGGACCAACCTTTGGTAACGGTGATAATTTGCGGTGATAACGCCTCCCAAACTGTCTGCGCATCGCTGCCATAGACGGCTTTTACCCAGAGCAGCAAGCCCAGTCCGGGGGTTGAGCTGCGCGGGTCTTGTATGATAATGTTTACGTCACTTTCCAGTAGCGCCGCAAAGCTGTCAGGCGCGTCGGATAACCTTGTTTTGTCATATACGAAGGAAAAATATCCCCAGTCGTACGGCAGAAACACGCTGTCGTCCCATGTGACTGGCAAAGATAGGCCAGATGGCTGGATGCCATGTTCTGCAAATAATCCAGTTGCTTTGGCGTTTTCGATCAGGCTGGTGTCTAGCCCCAAGACCACGTCGGCTTTTGTTCGCGCACCTTCCAATTTCATGCGCGCCAACAGGGCGGCACCATCTCCCGCGCCGACAAAAACCAGATCGCAGTCGCAGCTTTCTTCAAATGCGGCCTCGATGGCGGGGCCGGGGCCCCAATCGGACACAAAGCTGTCGTAGGTGTAGACTGTTAAGGTTGGTGCTTCAGCCCAAGCTGCCCCGCAAAGGGTAACTAGGGCCGCAGTCAAAAGGGATCGTTTCATATTGTCCTCCATTTGCTGCGGCGTATGGATCGGAGGAACGGGTAACCCGTCGCACCTTCCCTACGCCGGCATAATCCGGTTCAGGTTCAACGGGTTCGCATCATGCGTCTCAGCCATTTCTGGCTCCCCGAGGCAGCTCAGACACTAGCCAGAATCGCCGGAATTGCAAGGGGTCGAAACAAAAGGGCTTTTTACGGGGCGTAGGTTGCGGTATTGATCGCAAAAGGAGTTAACGCAATGTCCATGAATTCGTTCGGCCACCTGTTCCGCATTACTACTTGGGGCGAAAGCCATGGCCCGGCCTTGGGTGCAGTGGTTGACGGCTGCCCTCCGAACGTGCCGCTTACGGCGGAAATGCTGCAGCACTGGTTGGACAGGCGTAAACCCGGGCAGAATAAATTCACGACGCAGCGGCAAGAGGCCGATCTGGTCGAGATTTTATCTGGCGTTTTTGAGGGGAAAACTACAGGAACGCCTATTCAACTTATGATCCGCAATACGGACCATAGATCCAAGGACTATGGCGACATTCTAGAGAAATTCCGCCCTGGACATGCGGATATTACCTATTTTCAGAAATACGGAAATCGGGATTATCGCGGAGGCGGCCGTTCAAGTGCCCGCGAAACGGCTGCTCGTGTCGCTGCCGGAGGCGTTGCGCGCGAAGTCCTGAAATCCTTACTGCCGGAACTAAAAATTGTAGGATATATGGTGCAAATGGGGTCATACAAGATTGATCGTAACAAGTCCGATTTGGCAAATATCGAGGCAAACCCGTTCTGGACTCCCGATGCTGAAGCGGCCGAAAAATGGGATGGGTATTTGTCCGCGTTGCGAAAATCTGGCAGCTCGGTCGGTGCGGTGGTCGAGGTGATCGCGTCTGGCCTGCCAGCGGGTATCGGTGCACCGGTTTATGCGAAATTGGACACTGAGATCGCGACTGCGATGATGTCGATCAATGCGGTTAAGGCCGTCGAAATCGGCGTGGGCATGGAGGCGGCGACCTTGACGGGCGAAGAAAACGCCGACGAAATTACGATGGGCCCCGATGGACCGGTTTTTTCAAGTAACCACGCAGGTGGCATTCTGGGCGGTATTTCGACCGGGCAAGACGTGGTATGCCGGTTTGCGGTGAAACCGACCTCGTCGATCTTGACCCCTCGAAAGACGATCACGAAGTCGGGCCAAAACACCGAAATTGTCACGAAAGGTCGACATGATCCCTGCGTCGGCATCCGCGCGGTTCCCGTTGGTGAAGCGATGATGGCTTGCGTGTTGCTAGATCAGGTCCTGCTTCACCGAGGGCAAACTGGCGAAAATCAAGGAATTA
Source organism: Paracoccaceae bacterium (assembly GCA_029938175.1). Classification (GTDB taxonomy): domain Bacteria; phylum Pseudomonadota; class Alphaproteobacteria; order Rhodobacterales; family Rhodobacteraceae; genus NORP23. The sequence goes on from JAPYON010000001.1 coordinate 93,686, forward strand.
TTGGTTAAAGGATAGAATTATGGAATGGTTTATTGACCTAATGGTTAACGTATTCATCGCTGCGGCAATACTGCTTGCAGCGGTTTGGCTATCGGGCTTCGTTGGAAAACAACTCCGAAGTCTTGGCAAACAATACGAAGAACTAGACGAAACATTGTTCGGATTTCTGGCGAGCCTCGCTCGGTATACGATCCTTATTTTTGCAACCATCTTTGTTCTGGCCCGGTTCGGAGTGCAAACCACATCGTTGGTCGCCCTCGTCGGTGCAGCAGGATTGGCCATTGGTTTGGCATTGCAAGGCACTTTGTCCAATCTTGCGGCTGGGGTTATGTTGTTGGGGTTTCGCCCGTTCAAAGTTGGTGATTACATCACTGCAGCGGGGCAATCGGGGACTGTGAAGGTTATCGGGTTGTTTACGGTCGAACTAGTGACGCCTGACAACATACAGGTCATAGTGCCGAACGGAGATATTTGGTCTTCGTCCATCAAAAATTACTCAATTTACGATACGCGCCGCGCCCAGTGGGTGTTCGGGGTGTCATACGATTCCGATCTGAAAAAGGCCGAAACAATCCTGCGCAAACTTGTCGAAAAAGACGAACGTTCACACGAAGATCCGGCACCCTTTATCAAGATTACTAATCTTGGCGACAGCTCGGTAGATTTCACCGTGCGGGTGTGGTGTGATCGCAGCGATTACTGGGAATTCAAATGCGATATGACCCGTGCGGTGAAAGAGGCGTTCGATAAAGGCGGGGTCGATATTCCGTATCCGACCATCACGCAGATTCAGGTCAGCAACTAAACCAATCCGGCGCGCCGTTGAAGTTCGTCGCCGTACCTACACAACTCCTGCCCTAGAAATTCGTCGGAGTTATTCTTGCACATCCAGACGATGGTCGCCGCTGGCCACTCGGGTTTGAAGTGTTCTGACGGGTCCATTTGACTGACCGGGTTAATTCCTGACGCTTTGATCGCGCCACGCAGACGAATTGACCGCGTCCATGGGTCAGTTCGCGCTATTATCTCGCACAGTTTATTTATAAACAACTTTGTAAGCGGAGATAATAATCCGGCCCCGTAGCTCAGCTGGATAGAGCGGCCCCCTCCTAAGGGGCAGGTCAGAGGTTCGAATCCTCTCGGGGTCACCAAACATTGGGGTGGACTTTGAATAAGCCGGATTTCAGTTTCGAAATTGCATGCTTACTATCTCCCGTTTGCGGGATCGACGAGGCTGGCCGTGGTCCATGGGCGGGGCCGGTGGTTGCTAGCGCCGTGATCCTGAATCCCACGGAAGTCCCCGAAGGATTGAATGATTCCAAAAAATTGACTGCGAAACGGCGAGATGTTCTGTTTGATGCGATAAGTAAATCCGCACTGGTTGGCATCGGGACTGCTACAGTTCAGGAGATCGATGAAATCAATATTTTACAGGCTACCTTTCTGGCCATGCGCCGCGCGATGACTGATTTGCCGGCACTGCCGAACTACGCCCTTATTGATGGCAACAAAATTCCACCCGACTTCCCCTGCGATGCCGAAGCGATCGTCAAAGGCGACGGGCGTTCGGTTTCTATTGCGGCGGCATCGATCATCGCGAAAGTCACTCGCGACCGGATAATGGTGGCATTAGCGCAACAGTTTCCGGGATATGGGTGGGAACGTAATGCCGGATATGGCGTAAAAGCCCACCAAGAAGGCCTTAACCGTCTTGGGCTGACCCCTCACCATAGAGTCAGCTTCAAACCGATACACAAGATATTGTATCAAGATAATTAATTAAGCACTTGATTCAAAAAGAAATTGACGGCGAATCACTTTTGAATCATCTTGGTCGCAACAAGAAAACATATAAAAATACGTCCGAGGCAGACAAATGAATATACAAGACGATTCAGAGACGCGTAGCGCGCTTCCGTTAGATCAGATCATTGCGGGTGACTGCATTGAGGTAATGAACCGCCTTCCCGAAGGCTCGGTCGATTTGATTTTTGCGGATCCCCCCTATAATCTCCAACTTAAGGGCCAGTTACACCGCCCAGACAATTCCAAAGTTGATGCGTGTGATGATGAATGGGATCAATTCGCCAGTTTTGCCGCCTACGACAAGTTTTCGCGCACATGGCTGAAGGCTGCTCGTCGTATCTTGAAGCCGAACGGCGCGATTTGGGTTATTGGCTCTTACCACAATATTTTCCGCGTTGGCACAGCATTGCAAGATGCTGGTTTCTGGATTTTGAACGACGTCATTTGGCGTAAATCAAATCCGATGCCGAATTTCCGCGGGAAACGCCTGACTAACGCCCATGAAACAATGATCTGGGCGGGTAAATCAGATGCCTCGAAGTACACTTTCAACTACGAAGCGTTAAAAGAGCTTAACGAGGGCATCCAAATGCGCAGCGATTGGGTTCTGCCGATTTGCAATGGCAATGAACGCCTGAAAAACGACGAAGGCCAAAAAGCTCATCCGACGCAAAAGCCGGAATCCCTTCTGCACCGCATCCTTGTCGGTTCGACTGTGCCGGGCGATGTGATCCTTGACCCCTTCTTTGGCACGGGTACGACTGGTGCAGTCGCCAAGAAACTCGGCCGTCATTTCATCGGTATTGAGCGCGAAGCAGCATATCGCAAGGTCGCGCAGAAACGTATAGACAACACCCGTCGCTATGACCGTTCATCGCTTGAAGTGACGCGCTCGAAACGTGCCGAGCCACGTGTTCCGTTTGGCCAGTTGGTTGAGCGCGGCATGTTGATTCCAGGCGAGGAATTGCGGTCGCTGAACGGCCGGCATCGCGCGAAGATCCGCGCTGATGGCACATTGGTCGCACATGACGCGCGTGGGTCCATCCACCAAGTTGGGGCCGCGCTGGAAGGCGCACCAAGCTGTAATGGATGGACATACTGGAGCTTTATGCGCGAGGGCAAACAAGTGCCTATTGATGTGCTACGCCAACAAATCCGCGCCGAGATGCGTGACTAATCACAAAATTACCGCCAGGGTCCATTGGGACGCAAGACTTTACCCCGCCACTGCTCGGCGGGGTTTTTTTATGCGCGAATACCATGTAGCGTCTCCACGATTAAACTTGCAAATGGAGCATCCCATGTCTGGAAATTATGAAACCCGCCTAGCTGAACTCGGTATTGATTTGCCAAGCCCTTCAGCTCCAGCCGCCAATTATGCGCCCTTCGTGCGCATTGGTGATCTGGTGTATATCTCGGGTCAAATCTCGATGGATGCGAACGGGATGATCATTGGTAAACTGGGCGACGGATTTTCGCTTGATGACGCATACGCTGCGGCGCGACTTTGCGGAATTAATCTGATCGCGCAGGTCCGCGCGGCGTGTGACGGCGACCTCGATCGTCTGGTTCGTGTTATAAAACTGAGCGGTTTCGTTAACGCCACACAGGATTTCACCGACCACCCGAGGGTAATTAACGGGGCGTCGGACCTAATGGTCGAAGTATTTGGTGATCAAGGCCGCCACGCACGGGCGGCGGTTGGATCTTCATCGTTACCACTTGGTGTTGCGGTAGAAGTTGAAGGTATCTTCCAGGTTGACTAGCCTTCCGGCCAGTTTTTTGCGTATTCCGATCACCCATCGCGGCCTTCATAACGCCGCTCTGGGTATTTCGGAAAACTCCCGCGCGGCATTTACGGCTGCAATCAAAGCTGGCTTTGCAATCGAGACGGACCTTCAACTGTCTTCAGACAGCGAAGCAATGGTGTTCCACGATCACTACCTTGAACGTATGACTAACAGTTCCGGCGCGATCCGAATGCGGACCGCGGCAGAGCTGAGAAAGACCAAACTGAAGTTTGGAACCGAAACCATCTTTGATCTTTACGAGCTGCTCGAACTAGTTAACGGGCGGGTGCCGATTTTGATAGAACTGAAAGATCAAGATGGTGCATTCGGTACGAACGTTGGTCAATTAGAACTGAGAACGGCCGAAATTCTGCGAAATTATAAAGGAGACGTGGCAGTCATGTCTTTTAATCCACATATGGTGATGAATATGGCCGATCTGGCCCCAACCATTCCCCGAGGCTTAACCACCAGCGACTTTGAACACCGTTTGTGGCCAAAGATTTCCAGTAAACGTGCGAAAGAGTTGGCCGGAATACACGATTTCGACCGCACCGGAAGCTGTTTCATCTCCCATGATCATAAACTTCTGAACGCAGCACCGGTTTCCAGGCTGCGATCGAGCGGTGTGCCGATCCTGTGTTGGACTATCAAATCGGCCGAAGAGGAAGCTGCGGCACGTCGCCTTGCTGACAACTTCACCTTCGAGGGTTATATTCCCGCGAAACACTCACAGTTAGAGAATCCACATGACTGAAATATTTAATGCCGGCGAAGGCCGTTTAGCGCATTCTCCAAGCGACCATTGTCCTATTGCGCGTGCAAAGGTTGGGGTGCTGCTCGTGAACCTTGGCACACCTGATGCAACGGATTATTGGTCTATGCGTCGGTATTTAAATGAATTTTTATCTGACACGCGAGTGATCGACTCCCCGAAGTGGAAGTGGCAACCGATTCTGCAAACAATTGTTCTGACTCTACGGCCATCGAAATCTGCCGAGGCGTATCGCAGCATCTGGAATAATGAACTGGACGAAAGCCCGCTGTTAACCATTACCCGCGCTCAAACCGAAAAAATTAACGAGGCGTTAACCACGAAATACGGCGCAAACATCACCGTTGATTTTTGCATGCGTTATGGAAATCCGCCGACCGACACTGCAATTCGGCGAATGCAAGAACAGGGTTGCGAGAAGATTGTTTTCTTCCCGCTTTACCCGCAATACGCGGCCCCCACGACTGCAACGGCCAATGACCACGCATTTCGCACGTTGATGAAAATGAAATGGCAACCAGCAATCCGCACGGTTCCGGCATACTTTGACGACCCCGCCTATATCCAAGCTCTCGCGGCCTCCATCCGCGAGGGATATGCAGCAATCGATAGAAGGCCCGACCATCTAGTTGTGTCCTACCACGGTGTTCCTGAACGCTACTTGTTGGAAGGCGACCCGTATTATTGCCAATGTCAAAAAACTTCGCGCCTATTGGCCGAAGCGTTGGGCTGGGAAGATGGCCACATTATTACAGCTTTTCAGTCAAAATTCGGCCCTACAAAATGGGTTGGCCCAGCCACTGTGGAAGAGGTCGCGCGGTTGGCCGAAGCCGGGAAGAGAAATATTGCTATAGTAGCCCCCGCATTTTCCGCCGACTGCGTCGAAACGCTCGAGGAAATTAATGAGGAAATTAAGGAAAGCTTCGAAGATTCAGGTGGTGAAAGCTTCACCTACATCCCGTGTCTGAACGATCGGGACGACCACATCGAGGCCCTACTTGGGATCATCGAAAACGAATTACAGGGATGGATGGGATAAAATTTTTCATTCTTCTTATTCTAATACTAGCCGGAGGCTATTTTTTCCCGCAAGTTTATGAAGATGTGGATGGTCCATGTCAGGCCGTCGAAAAGAAGCTGGTTCGCGATAAAACTGAAAACGGATTAGAGAATTCGGTGATCTCCAATCTGGTTCTAGGCTTAAGCAATGGCGACCTGGGCGCGGGGATTGCTGAAGACAAATTCCCGAAGCTTCCAACGCGCCTCGGATGTCTTGCCATCTATTACGATTCCGCAGAGGATAGGGGATAACCTTAAGTGGCTTCCAATCTCGCCGTCAACCTATCGATATCCCCACCCAAGGATTCCAGCAGCGCGCCGATTTCGGTGCGTTCGGACGAGATCATCGAGATGCCCTCGATAACCAGATCAAACAACTTTGGCTGACCGTTCACCTCAATAACCCACCAACCCAAGCTATAACTGGGCCTGCTAGAAAACTCGACGGTGCTTTTCACCAGTACGCCTTTGCTTCCGAGGTCGCGGTTGCCGACAATATTGATCTCGGAGCCTGCAAACTTGCGAAACTGACGCCCGTATTTGCGAGAAAAGTACCGTTGAAATGCTTCGATATAAGCCGCCAACTGGTTTTGCGAGATCTTCCGTCCAGCAGCCCCCAAAGCGGTTTTCGCGATAAGTGAGCTGGCGCTGTAGTCTGCAAATATACTCTCGAAATCTGCCAGCATTTTCTCTTCAGGCTTGTTCGAGTTGATTACAATATGTACATCCACAACCACTTTTCTGATAAAAGTAACGGCAGATTTTTCCATTATTCCCAGCGCAAACGATGGCAGTGTAGCTCCGATAAGCAACCCACCGGTACCAACCAGAATTCCACGACGGGACATTGTGTTAGTAATCGAACGCAAAGGGATCCTCCAAATCTTCGATTTCCGGCTCAATTTCGACGTTATATCGCAGATTTTGTAAATATGCGATTCTCTGCGAGGCATAACTGTCTGAAGATTCATATAATAACACGTCAACCAAATCGGAATAGGTGAGGCGATCACCGATAATATCCACCCCTTTCAACAGGAACAGATATTCGCGTGTTGGCGTCGGAATATATACCCCAAGCGGGTCTAAAACGAAGTCTACGACAATTCCTACTGTGCCACGAACGGTACTGCCACCCAACAATGGCAGTTCCAGATATGGGCCTTCAGCAAATCCGTAAACCGCCAGAGTTTCGCCGAAATCGGTCGGCAAAGCGAACAATCCAAAGTCGGATGCGGGGTCGAACAAGCCAGCGAAACCCAGTGTCGAGTTCAGTGTAAATCGGAGGGCGGTCAGAATCGCATTTTCTAGTTCACCTTGCAAAGTGTGGTTAATGACTTGCCCGGGAAGTGCCAGATTATTGGCGCTGTTATCGATGGCATCGTGGATCTCTTCGGGCACCACGGCCCCGTAAGCAGTAGAAGCAGGCGCCAGCGCGATGCCATCGATAGCTTTGTTAAGAGCGTGGATCTGGCGGTTGGTTTTTTCAAATGGGTCAAATATACGATCTGCCGGCGCGGTGTCAGTGCCACATGCACTCAATAAAGGTAGTAATAACAGTAATATACCTATTTGATGAATTGCCCTGAACATACATAACCTTTTGCCAAAATAAAACGCAACCACAAACCAGGGCGGCAAAGAATCGCCGTTAACTAATGCGCCTCCGCCCAGTTTGCACCCAGACCCACATCAACCACAAGTGGAACATCCAGTTTGATGGCTGGCAGGCTGGCCTGCTCCATCACGGTTTTCACAATGGCGATGGTTTCGTCTACAGCATCCTTGGCGACCTCGAAGATCAACTCGTCGTGGACTTGCAGCAGCATCTTGGCGGGCAGATGTTCGATCGCGTCCGGCACTCGGATCATCGCGCGGCGGATAACGTCGGCCGCCGTTCCCTGAATGGGGGCATTAATCGCCGCCCGCTTCGCAAAACCGGCGTGTGGCCCCTTGGCGTTGATTTCCGGTGTGTGAATCCGTCGTCCAAACAGCGTTTTAACGTAATTATTAGCCTTCGCAAAGGCCACCGTCGCGTCCATATAGGTGCGGATACCGGGAAAGCGTTCAAAATAGGTGTCGATAAATTTCTGCGCGTCGGGACGTGGAATCCGCAGGTTCCGGGCTAGACCAAACCCGGAAATCCCGTAAATAACTCCAAAATTAATGGCCTTGGCTTGGCGGCGGATCGCTGGATCCATGTCCTCGATCGGAACGTTGAACATTTCGGAGGCAGTCATCGCGTGAATATCCTTGCCGTCGAAAAATGCCTGTTTCAGGCTATCAATCTTGGCAATATGCGCCAAAATACGCAGTTCAATTTGCGAATAGTCGAGACTAACCAGCACGTTCCCCGACTCCGCCACAAACGCCTCGCGAATGCGGCGACCCTCCTCGGTCCGCACCGGAATATTCTGCAAATTCGGATCGGTCGAGGCCAGCCGCCCCGTCGTCGCGCCCGAGATCACATAAGATGTATGCACCCGCCCTGTCTCAGGGTTGATATGCCCCTGCAAAGCATCGGTGTAGGTGCTTTTCAGCTTGGCCATCTGCCGCCAATCCAGCACGCGAACGGGCAGGTCGTGTCCCTCGGCTGCCAAATCTTCCAGTATGTCAGCCCCCGTTGCATAAGCGCCGGTTTTGCCTTTTTTTCCGCCCTCGATCCCCATCTGGTTAAAAAGGATTTCGCCAAGCTGTTTGGGTGAAGCGACGTTAAACTTGCCACCAGCCAGTTTGTAAATCTCGACTTCCAGCCCCGCCATTTTTTGCGCAAAGTTGTTGGACATGCGGGAGAGGTGATCGCGATCGACCTTGATGCCGTGCATCTCCATCTTCGCCAGAACGGGGATTAGCGGGCGCTCCATGGTTTCGTAAACGGTGGTCATCCTGTCCTTTGCTAGCCGTGGCTTCAGCAGTTTCCACAGTCGCAACGTCACGTCCGCATCTTCGGCGGCATATGGGGCTGCGTCGTCAATCGGCACTCGATCGAAGGTAATCGCGGACTTTCCTGCGCCTAGAAGCGTCTTGATAGGGATCGGCGTGTGGTTCAAATACCGCTCTGACAGCGCGTCCATCCCGTGCCGGTGCAATCCGCCGTTCAGCGCGTAGGATAGTAACATCGTGTCATCAATCGGTGCGATGTCCACTTTATTTCGTTTAAAAATCTTGGCGTCGTATTTCATATTCTGCCCGATTTTCAGGATTGAGGGGTCCTCCAGTATCGGCTTCAGCATCTTTAACGCCAGCGCCTTGTCCATCTGCCCATCGGCCAAATCCGAACCGCCGAACAGGTCGTCAACCCCAGCCACATGCGCCAGCGGAATATAACAAGCTGATCCGATCTCGACAGACAGGCAAACTCCGACCAGATCAGCGGTCATTTCATTCAATCCAGTGGTTTCCGTATCCACGGCAATCCAGCCACGCGCATAAGCGGCGTCGATCCACAATTGCAAAGCCGTTGCGTCGCGTACGGTTTCGTATTTCGAGTGGTCAATTGGCGCGGTGATGGCGGCGGTATCAACACTGGCCGTCGACTCCTCGTGAGCAGGCTCCGCAATTTCAGGCGCACCTACTCCAAACTTTGCGGCCATCCGTGTTGTCAGCGTTCGGAATTCCATCGAGGCGATGAACGCCAGAATATCTGCAGGCACCGGCTCACGAACCTCGAACTCGTCGATACTCTCGACCACAGGAGTATCGGTTTTCAACGTCACCAGCTCGCGCGACATGAGAATTTGGTCAGCCTTTTCGATCAAAGTCTGGCGGCGCTTGGGCTGTTTAATTTCTTCAGCATGGGCCAAAAGGTTATCAAGATCTCCGTATTCCTGAATCAGCAGTGCTGCGATTTTCACGCCAATACCGGGTGCGCCGGGGACATTATCCACGGAGTCGCCAGCCAACGACTGCACGTCGATCACACGATCTGGTCCAACACCGAACTTTTCCTCTACCTCCTCGATACCGATGCGACGGTTCTTCATCGCGTCCAGCATCTCGACACCGCCGCCGACCAGTTGCATCAAGTCTTTGTCGGACGAAATAATTGTCACCCGACCACCCGCCTCGCGGGCCTGCACGGCGTAAGTCGCAATAATATCGTCGGCCTCATAGCCCTCCATCTCGATGCACGGTAGATTGAACGCCCGCGTTGCATCGCGGATCAGCGGGAATTGCGGAACCAAGTCTTCGGGTGCAGGCGGGCGATTGGCTTTGTAGTCGTCATAAATCGCGGAACGAAAAGTCTTGCCCTTATGGTCGAAAATCACCGCCACATGGGTGGGCGCGTCGGGGCCGTGGTTATCTTCGACCATCTTGTAGATCATATTGCAAAAGCCCGCGACTGCCCCCACAGGCATGCCGTCAGACTTGCGCGTTAATGGCGGCAAGGCGTGAAAAGCGCGGAAAATAAAGCCCGATCCGTCAATCAGGTGCAGGTGATGTCCCTTGCCAAAGGCCATATCAATCTTTCAGCACGAATTTTTTATCACAATACCCACAAACCACGAATCCCTCATCGGCAGGGATTTGCAGCCAGATGCGCGGGTGTTCGCCACCGCCATCGCAAGGTATAGTGGATTTGGTAACTTCTTCAATTTCACGCGCTTCGGCCATGGTATTCTCCTAGTTTAAACGGGCTGCAACATCCGGCCCAACCGACGGCCGGACAATATGTGAAAATGCAGATGCTGTACGTCCTGAACTCCATCATTACCTGTATTCGCGATTAAACGATACCCGCTTCCACCCGTCGAAGGCGTCGCCCCGATGGCATGGGTAATCGCGCCAATGACACGGGTAAAATCGAGGACTTCGGCATCCGTCGCATCAGCCGCAAAATGGTCATGGTTCACATAAAACCCTTTGGGAATTACCAAAATGTGCTCGGGTGCTTGTGGGATGATGTCGCGAAACGCCAGCGTGTAATCCGTCTCCATTACCGTATCATTCGGAATTTCACGCCGCAGTATCTTGGCGAAAATATTTTGGTCGTCGTATTCATAAGCCATGTTGGCCTCCGTTCAGCCGAAAGACAGGTCTCCGGCGAGTTTTTCTACACGCGCGGCCGAGGTTTTCATGAATTGCGCCAGCGCCAGCCCTTTTTTCTCGTTATTGGTATTCTGGCTGATCATATGCAGCGCAGGAAGCCCCATTTCTAGCAAACTACCGTGATCCGCCCCGATGCTGTTTATGCAGTGCAGACGTAAGCGAGCTGCGCGTCAGCGGCCTATTCCTCGTAATCCGTCAGCGGAGGACACGCACAAACCAGATTTCGGTCGCCATACGCGTTGTCCACACGGTTCACAGGCGACCAATACTTGTCGACACGGAACGCGCCCGGAGGGTAACACGCCTGTTCGCGCGAATAGACGCGATCCCACTCGCCAACCAGATCCTCGACTGTATGCGGCGCATGATGTAGTGGGCTGTCATCATAAGCGATTTTGCCGTCCTCAATATCTTGCGCCTCGGCGCGGATGGCTAGCATGGCGGTGATAAAGCGATCCAGTTCGGCCTTCGGTTCGGATTCCGTTGGTTCCACCATCAGCGTTCCGGGTACGGGCCAGCTCATTGTTGGGGCGTGGAAGCCGCAGTCCATTAACCTTTTGGCAATATCGTCTACGGTAACATTGGCACTGTCGGCCAATGGGCGCGTATCCAGAATACATTCATGCGCAACGCGGCCAATTTCTGATTTGAACAGGATGTTGTAAGACTCCGACAGGCGTTTCGCCATGTAGTTGGCGTTCAGGATGGCAACCTTCGTCGCTTGCGTCATGCCCGTCCCGCCCATCAGCAGGATATATGCCCACGAGATCACCAGAATCGACCCGCTCCCGACAGGTGCCGCCGATACAGCCCCGATAGAATTGTTGCCCTCGGCGTGCCCCGGAAGGAACGGTTCAAGATGCGCGCCGACGCCGATCGGCCCCATGCCCGGACCACCGCCACCGTGTGGGATGGCAAAAGTCTTGTGTAAATTCAAATGGCTAACGTCACCACCGATTTTACCAGGTTGCGCCAAGCCAACCATAGCGTTCATGTTCGCGCCGTCGATATAAACCTGACCGCCGTAGGAATGCGTGATGTTGCAAACCTCGCGAACGGTCTTCTCGAACACACCGTGGGTGGACGGGTATGTAATCATACAGGCCGCCAGCATATCGCCAGCCGCCTCGGCTTTGGCTCGGAAATCTTCCAGATCAATATCGCCGTTATCGGCTGATTTCACTACCACAACTTTCCAACCGGCCATCTGCGCCGACGCAGGATTTGTGCCGTGTGCCGACGTCGGGATAAGGCAGATATTACGATCCCCTTCACCGCGCGACTTGTGGTAATTACGGATGGTTAACAGGCCGGCATATTCTCCTTGTGCGCCCGAATTCGGCTGCAACGACATAGCATCATAACCGGTGATTTCGCAAAGCTGGTCCATCAACTGTTTGGTCAGCTCGGTATACCCTTCGGCCTGATCCAGCGGTACAAACGGGTGCAGGTTAGAGATGCCAAACCACGTCAGCGGGATCATTTCCGCCGTTGCGTTCAGCTTCATTGTGCAGGAACCCAATGGGATCATCGCGCGATCCAGCGCCAGATCGCGGTCAGCAAGACGGCGCATATAGCGAGTCATCTCGGCCTCGGAACGGTTCATATCGAAGATCGGGTGCGTAAGAAAGTCATCGGTTCGCAGCATTTCGACCGGCAGGCGATATTTGCGGTTCGCCGCGCTGTCGTCCTTCATGTCCCCGCCAAATGCCCGCCAAACAGCTTCGATGGTTTCCGGGTAGGTTTGCTCGTCCAGACTAATACCAATACGGTCGCCGCCAATTTTTCGTAGATTAATTCCGTTATTAACCGCCGCTTTCAGGATCACGCCCTGAAGGGCACCAACATTGATCGTGATCGTGTCGAAGAATACCTCGGGCTCGACCTTGAAGCCAAGGCTTTCAAGACCCTTCGCCATACGTGATGTCTTCCGATGCACCGACTGCGCAATCGCTTTCAGCCCTGCCGGACCGTAGAAAACAGCGTACATAGAGGCCATAACTGCCAGCAAAGCCTGCGCGGTGCATACGTTCGAATTCGCCTTCTCGCGTCGGATGTGCTGTTCGCGTGTTTGCAGCGCCAAGCGGTAAGCTTTGTTGCCGCGCGTATCAATCGAGACACCGATAATCCGCCCCGGCATAGAGCGTTTCAGCTTGTCGCGCGTCGCCATATAGGCCGCGTGCGGACCACCATATCCCACCGGAACACCAAAGCGCTGGGTGGAGCCAATGGCGATATCGGCCCCCATCTCGCCCGGGCTTTTCAGGAGGCAAAGCGCCAGAATATCGGCAGCCATAATCGCAATCGCTTTTTCTTCATGTAGTGCCGCGATGCACGGAGTGAAATCCCGTACCCGCCCATAAGTTCCGGGATACTGGAAGATGGCACCGAACACGATGGCAGGGTCCATCTCTGTTTCCGGATTGGCGACGATTACTTCAATCCCTAAAGGCTCTGCGCGGGTTTTGATCACATCGATTGTTTGGGGGTGACAGTTTTCATCAACGAAAAACGCGGTTGCTTTTGACTTGGCAGACCGCTTTGCCATAGTCATCGCTTCAGCAGCAGCCGTCGCCTCGTCCAGTAACGAAGCGTTCGAGACTTCAAGGCCGGTCAAGTCAGTGATCATAGTTTGAAAATTCAACAAAGCCTCAAGACGGCCCTGCGCGATTTCCGGCTGATAAGGCGTATAAGCCGTATACCAAGCCGGATTTTCCAGAATGTTGCGCTGGATAACCGGCGGAGTCATCGTCCCGTAATACCCTTGCCCGATCAGCGACGTCAGAACCGTGTTCTTTTTGATCACTTCACGCATGTGGCGCAGAACGTCACGCTCGGACACCGGTTCTTGCAGTTTCAAGTCGTGCTCTTGCCGAATATCCGCTGGTACGGTCTGGTCGATCAACTCATCAAGCGATTCAACTCCGATAACATCCAGCATCTCCTGTATTTCGGTTGGTGAAGGACCGATGTGACGGCGGTTGGCGAAATCATAGGGCTGGTACGGGGTCGGGTGGAATGGCATGACTTATCCTTTGGAATCTAGGAGATCCCGCCGAGTGGGCGGGATGACAGGTCGTTAGGCGATGAAGGCTTTGTAGGCAGTTTCGTCCATCAAGCTTTCAAGATCGGCCACATCGTCGAGCTTGACCTTGTAGAACCAAGCGCTGCCCTCTGGGTCTTCGTTCACCGAACCGGGGTTGTCTTCCAGCGTAGTGTTAGCCTCGGTGACTTCACCTGCCAAAGGCGCATACAGCTCAGAAGCGGCTTTAACGCTTTCTACAACACCGATTTCGTCGTCTTTGTCGAATGTATCGCCAGCTTCTTTCAGCTCGACGAATACGACTTCGCCAAGGGCTTCGGCTGCGTGTTTGGTTATACCAAGCGTTGCTGTGTCGCCGTCAACTTCTAGCCATTCATGTTCTTCGGAATAATAAGTCGTCATTTCAACACCTCTGTTTTAGCGTTTGTAATTCTGCTGCACGAAGGGCAGCTTGATGATGGTTGCAGGCACCGCTTTGCCTCGGATCAGCAGGTTCACGGCCGTTCCTGGCTCGGCGAATTCCGCCATAATATACCCCATTGAAACCGGACCGCCATAGGTAGGGCCAAATCCACCAGATGAAATCGAGCCGATAATATTTCCGTCCTTGTCAGCCACCTCAACTCCGCGTCGCGCAGGGGCACGGCCTTCGGGTTTGATGCCAACCAACTTGCGATTCGGCCCCTCAGTCAATTCACGTTGAATGCGTTCGGCACCAGGAAACCCACCTTCCTCGCGGCGACGTTTCTGCATCGCCCAGTTCAGATTTGCCTCAACAGGCGACGTGCTGTTGTCAATATCATTGCCATACAAACAAAGCCCTGCCTCAAGGCGCAGGCTGTCGCGCGCACCCAGACCGGCCATTTCCAGATCGCCGTGTTTTAGGAATTCACGGGTTATATCCACCACACGATCGGTCGGAATGGAAATCTCGTAACCATCCTCGCCCGTATATCCTAGCCGCGAAATCCGGCATTCAGCGCCAAACAGGTCGGCCACTGCCGATTCCATGAACTTCAAATCCGCCGCAACAGGCGCAGCCGCCGAAACGATCCCTTCGGCTGCGGGACCTTGAATCGCGATCAACGCTCGGTCCAGTTCAACCACCTCGATACCGTCCAGATTGTCCCGCATATGCCCGATATCCTGATCCCGCATAGAGGCGTTAACCACGACATAAAGATAGTGCCCCGCGTTCGATACTATCAGGTCGTCCATAATTCCGCCGTCTGGGTTGGTAAAAACCGTATACCGTGCCTTGCCGACTGGCAGCGTGGTAAAAGCCGAGGGCGCGATCCCCTCCAGCTTTTCCGCGGCACGTTCGCCGCGCAATTCAACCTGCCCCATATGGGAAACGTCGAACAGCGCGGCTTTTTCGCGGCACTGCTTGTGTTCGCCAGCGACGCCAAGTCCGTAATTCACGGGCATCACCCAGCCGGCGAAGTCTACCATCTTGCCGCGCATCTCGACGTGCAAATCATAAAGCGGAGTTTTGCGGGGTTCGGCCATCGTAAAGTCCTCGATTGAGTCGTCTGATTCTGTCTTAGCAAACAAGTTTCCGATAGGAAACAGGTTTTTGGATGCAACAGTATACTTTGTTGCGAATCCCGTTGCGGCATACATAATTTACAGTCAAAGTATGCCCACCGAAACAGGAGCCCCCGTTGAACAAAGCTACCCTGAAAGTAAAAGAACAGCTTTTGCAAACTTGTCTACAGGCTTTTTCCTGATGCGGCGGCGCGCGATTGATTTGTTCAATACGGCAGTAAAGGCTGCCGATCCCGCGCTTGCGTTGCGCCCGTATTTGGCTGACCTTCCCGCGATTTCGGGGCGCTATATCCTTGTCAGCATCGGCAAAGCCGCCTGTACGATGGTGGAAGAGGCGATATTCAACCTGCCCAAAGATGCCGCGTTTTACGCGATTGCCGTAACGAATTCCGAGAATGCCCGGCCCGTTGAAGGTTGCAAGGTTATGTCGGCGGGGCATCCCGTGCCTGATGAAAGCGGTCGGGCGGCGGGGCAGGCGGTGATCGCACTGTTGCAAACGACCACATCGGACGACAAGGTTCTGGCATTGATAAGCGGCGGAGGTTCGGCACTGCTGCCCGCGCCTGTTGCAGGGATCAGCCTTGCCGACAAGGCAGAGGTCAGCCGCATTTTGATGGGCGCAGGTGTTGAAATCACCGAAATGAACCTCGTGCGTCAGCAGCTTTCACAATTGAAAGGCGGCGGCTTGACGCAGTTTGCCGACCCGGCGGAGTTGCACGGATATATTTTGTCGGACGTAATCGGAGACGACCTGCGTGCCATCGCCAGCGGCCCGACAGTTGCCCCGATCGCTGATCGCGCCGCCGCGCGAGGGCTGTTGCACCGGCTGGGTATTTTTTCGCAAATGCCAGCGTCGGTCCAAGCACATTTTCTGGGGGACGCCCCTGTTAACCAATCTTACGAAGCAGTTAACACCTTAATCGGCTCGAACCGTCAAAGTTTGCGCGCGATGCAAGCCGCCTCGAATGGGGGGATTATCGTTAACGATGCATTGACCGGAGATGTGGCAGAAGCTGCTGAATTCATCCTGCGCTCTGCCCGTGAATATCCTAACGAGGCATTGATTTTCGGTGGTGAAACCACGGTGATCCTTCGTGGTGATGGAAAAGGCGGCCGCAATCAGGAACTTGCCCTGCGCGTGGCAATGCTGGCGGAAAATCAGGACCTAGGCGATTGGCTTTTCCTAAGCGGTGGTACAGATGGACGCGACGGCCCGACCGACGCGGCGGGCGGAATAGTTAATAGGCAGACGGTGCAACGCATTCGTGACGCGGGCGAAAACCCCGAAGCCCTGCTGGCCAACAACGACAGTTATAAAGCCCTGCAAACGGCAGGCGACCTGCTGATGACGGGCGGGACAGGGACCAATGTAGCCGATGCGCAACTTTTTCTGCGCTCTACCAAATCGTAAAGTGTAATTTTTCGGGTTGAAGGCAAGTCTCGTCACTGCATGCCTGAATGGTTAGCGCAGCGCTAGCCGGAGTTTCGTCGGGAATATTTCCCGAAAGCACCAGCTCCCCTTCGTACAAGGCCAGCAGCTCATCGTTGAAATTTAGCGTTTTAACCAACGGGTCTGGGTGATTTGAAGTCGAGCATCCGCAATCCGTATTTCGCGCACCAATTTTTGTATAGGTCCGGACGGTACACGAGGGCATTTACCCTATGCTCGCTTTACTCCGATCCGCGCCACACCCAGAACTTCCAGTACTTTCGCTTCGATTTCCGGCGCGTTCATTCCCGCAACTTCATACATCTTTGCAGGCGAATTATGGTTGATAAACGTGTCAGGAAACACCATAGAGCGGAATTTAAGCCCCTCGTCGAATACACCCTCATTCGCCAATAATTGTGCCACGTGGCTGCCGAAACCGCCGATTGCGCCTTCCTCGATTGTAATCAAAGCCTCGTGGTTGGCGGCCAGATCAAGGATCATATCGCGGTCCAGAGGTTTGGCGAAACGGGCGTCGGCGATTGTGGGGGTGATGCCTTTGGATTTTAGCGCTTCGGCGGCTTTTTGTACCTCGGTCAAACGCGCGCCGAAGGACAGGATCGCGGCGCGCTTGCCCTTTGCAACGATCCGGCCTTTGCCGATTTCCAATGGGATGCCAACCTCGGGCAGATCCACGCCAACGCCTTCGCCCCGTGGAAAGCGGAAGGCGCTGGGGCGGTCGTTGATGGAGACGGCTGTAGCGATCATATGCACCAGCTCGGCCTCGTCGGCGGCGGCCATTACCACGAAATCTGGCAGATTGGCCAGAAACGCGATGTCAAAACTGCCAGCATGCGTTGGGCCATCAGCCCCTACCAATCCCGCGCGGTCAATCGCGAAGCGCACGGGAAGGCGCTGCACTGCCACGTCGTGCACGACTTGATCGTAACCGCGTTGCAGGAAGGTTGAATAAATCGCCACGAAGGGTTTCATGCCCGCAGCGGCGAGCCCTGCGGCGAACGTCACGCCGTGCTGTTCGGCAATGCCAACGTCAAAGCCGCGCGCAGGGAAGCGTTCGGCGAACATGTCCAGCCCTGTGCCATTCGGCATCGCGGCGGTGATGGCGACGATCTTGGTATCTTCGGCAGCCTCTTTGATCAGGCTTTGAGCGAAAACTTTGGTGTAGCTTGGGGCATTGGAAGCGGATTTCCTCTGCTCGCCCGTAACCACGTCAAATTTGCCACGTGCGTGGCCACGATCGCTGCTGAACTCGGCGTGCTTATAGCCTTTTCCCTTTTTCGTAATCACATGGATAAGCGTTGGCCCGCTGGCGCGATCTTTGACTGTGCGAAGGACGGACAAAAGTTGTTCCATGTCGTGCCCGTCGATAGGCCCGACATACGAGAAACCCAGTTCCTCGAACAAAGTACCGCCCACGGTCATGGATTTCACCATCTCTTTTGCACGTCGAGCGCCCTCTTGCAGGGGTTGTGGCAGTAGCGAAACTGCACCCTTGGCCGCTGCTTTCAGTTCCTGAAAACCGTCTTCGGCATAAAGGCGCGACAGGTAGGACGACAAAGCACCAACCGGCGGGGAGATCGACATCTCATTATCGTTCAGGATTACGATTAGACGTTTTCCAAGATGACCCGCATTGTTCAGCGCCTCAAACGCCAAGCCAGCGGACATTGATCCATCACCAATCACCGCAATCGCGTCGCCTAACCCGTGTTCCGGTGCACCACCCAGATCGCGGGCAACTGCAAAGCCGAGCGCGGTGGATATAGACGTCGAACTATGGCCTGCGCCGAACGGATCATATTCACTTTCGGTTCGTTTGGCGAAACCCGACAGCCCGTCGCCCTTACGCAATGTCCGCATGCGGTCGCGGCGACCTGTCAGGATTTTGTGCGGGTACGTTTGGTGGCTGACGTCCCAAATTATACGATCTTTCGGCGCATCGAATACGGCATGTAGGGCCACGGTCAGTTCGACCACCCCAAGGCCCGCACCCAGATGTCCACCCGTCTCGGACACGATGGAAATAGTTTCGGCCCTTACTTCATCGCTCAACGCCCGCAGTTCGAAATCCGTTAAAGACTTCATATCGGCAGGCGTATTCACGCGATTGAGGGTGGGTGTATCAGGGCGCTCAGCCGTCATAGTAATGATTCCCTTAGGTTGTGCGCATTATCGTATATCGTGCGACCTGACGCAAGTTTTCTGCGGCATCCCCGTAGGGGGTCAAGGCGCCGCAAGCCTCAACGATCAGATCGCGGGCGCGGTCTTTGGCGCCTTCTAGACCAAGTAGAGAAACAAAGGTTGCCTTTCCGGCATCTTCGTCTTTTCTGAGGCGTTTTCCAGCGGCTTTGGCGTCGCCCTCTATGTCCAAAATGTCATCATGTATCTGAAACGCCAGACCAAGCGCCTCGGCGTATGCTTGCAACGGTGCTGTGTCGGCCCCGGCCAGAATGGCACCTGCTTCGGTAGACCAACGGATCAGCGCACCGGTTTTCATTTCTTGTAATGCGGTGATTTCGGGCAAGGTCAAAGGTACGTCCGCCGTTTCCGCCGCAATATCCATCGCTTGCCCGCCAACCATGCCCAATGCGCCCGAGGCGGTCGCCAGAGACGACACCAGCCGCACAATTGCAGATTGGCTAGCCGAGACTTCCGTCAAATACTGGAACGCCTGCGCTTGCAGGGCGTCGCCAACCAGCACTGCGGTGGCTTCGTCCCATTTGATATGAACCGTAGGCAATCCACGCCGCAGATCGTCGTCGTCCATACAGGGCAGGTCGTCGTGAATAAGCGAATAGGCATGCAGACACTCAATAGCGGCAGCCACTGGGTCGGCGATTTCCTGCGTAATTCCATGCAGAGCGGAACTTTCCATCACAAGAAACGCCCGCAGGCGTTTGCCGCCGTTCAACACGGCATAGCGCATGCCTTGCGCTATAACATTGTCAGGTGGTGGCAGCGTTGCGTCCATAAACCCTGCGACACGCGTGGCGGTCTGTTTCAGCGCAGCAGTGAATTCAACGCTGGACATCAGGAAACCTCGACAGGTTCCGTTTCGGCGGCATTCCCGTTTCCATCGATGGTGATCTTGGCGACTTTTTCCTCGGCAGATTTCAACTTTGCCTCGCAATGAGCCTTAAGTTCAGCGCCGCGTTCATAAAGAGAGATGGACTCTTCCAAAGCAACCGAGCCGCTTTCAAGTTGTCCAACAACCTTTTCCAAAGCCCCCATCGCCTCTTCGAAACTCATGTCGCTTACAGGTTTATCACTCATTTTCCACGCTCCATCAGGACTTTGACATGGGCAGAACAAGACG
The DNA here is from genome assembly GCA_029938175.1 of Paracoccaceae bacterium. GTDB lineage: Bacteria > Pseudomonadota > Alphaproteobacteria > Rhodobacterales > Rhodobacteraceae > NORP23. The sequence goes on from JAPYON010000001.1 coordinate 113,522, forward strand.
CTGCCAATCCGGCCAGATCATATCCCCCTTCCAGCGTGGATACCACCCTGCCTTCGCAGTGTTTATCCGCCAAGTCGCATAATTGATGCGTCGCGCATGCGAAATCATCCTCGACCCAGTTCAAATTGGACAGTGGGTCGTTCATGTGGGCGTCAAATCCTGCCGAGATCAGAACCAGTTCCGGTGCAAAAGCATCAATCGCGGGCAGAACCTGATCCTTCATCACCTTGCGAAACGACGCACCGTCTGTTTCAGGGCCCAGCGGGCAGTTCAAAACATTCCCATGTGCACCGGTTTCGCTTGCGGCCCCGGACCCCGGATAAAGCGGCATTTGGTGGGTGGAGGCGAACAGAATCCGCGCGTCTTCCCACACCAGATCCTGCGTGCCGTTGCCGTGATGAACATCAAAATCCATGATAGCGACGCGAGATAGCCCGTAAACCTCTAACGCATGTTTGGCGGCAATCGTCACATTCCCGAACAGACAAAACCCCATCGGCGTTTCACGTTCCGCATGATGGCCGGGAGGCCGGATGGCGCAAAAGGTGTTGGATACTTCTCCGCCCATAACCATATCGACGGCTTTCACCACCGCACCGACTCCACGGTAGGCTGCAGTCAACGAGCCTTCCGACATATGCGTGTCAGCATCAAGCGGACCAACACCAGCCGATTTGACCCGGTCGATATGCGTTTGTGGGTGCGTCCGAAGGATATGCGCATCCTCGCCCATCGGCGCCTCAAGGCGCAGCAGGTTGAAATCTTGCAGCGCTGCAGCGATGGCGTGCAGACGGTCAACACGCTCGGGGTGGCCCTCGGGTGTGAGGTGGTTCAGGCAGTCGGGGTGGGTAATAAGGGCTGTTGTCATGGCCCGAAGCTTAGGCAAGACTGACAACAGCGGCAAGTCCGCCTTGCGATTACAGGAACCGATATGCCCGAACTGCCCGAAGTTGAAACCGTCCGTCGAGGGCTGGAACCCGTTATGACAGGTCAGCGGATCGCCAAGGCCGACATTCGGCGCGAGGGGCTGCGGTGGCCGTTTCCTGAAAACATGACCGCTCGACTGGAGGGGCAGCGGGTGGAGCGCTTGCGACGTCGTGCGAAGTATATTTTGGTTGATCTGGACGGGGGCGAGAGCCTGATTATCCATCTTGGGATGTCTGGGCGGATGCTGATCTCGGACGGGGACGATTTGATCAAACACGATCACGTCGTTCTGGACATGGAAAATGGTGTGCGGATCACCTTTAACGACCCGCGCCGATTTGGAATGATGGATTTATGCGCCACTGAGGCCCTGGATGAACACCGCCTGCTAAAAGACATGGGGCCAGAGCCGTTGGGCAACGCTTTTGACGCCAAATATCTGGGCGAACGCCTGAAAAGCCGCAAGATGCCGATAAAATCAGCGCTGCTGGATCAAAAAACTGTCGTCGGCCTTGGCAATATATATGTATGCGAGGCGTTATGGCGGGCGCATATCTCTCCGACACAAAAGGCGGGGGATATTTCGACCAAAAAGATGTCACGCTTAGTCCCGACGATTCGCGATGTTTTGACCGAAGCAATCGATTCCGGCGGTTCCAGCCTGAAAGATTATCGACAAGCAGACGGCGAGTTGGGGTATTTCCAGCACAGCTTCGCGGTTTACGGTCGCGAAGGCGAGCCTTGTAAAGCAGCCGATTGCGGCCAAAATATCGCTCGGATCGTGCAATCTGGCCGCTCGACTTTCTATTGCCCCAAGTGCCAAAAGTAGGTTGATCCCCCTGTCGGCCATGTTACACACAGACCCTTCGGACCAACTGACTCAAGGAGCCGCACAATGGCTTATGAATGCATTCTGACCGAGATCGAGGATCACATTGGCATGGTGACTCTCCACCGACCCAAGGAGCTGAACGCGTTAAGCGCACAGCTTTTGACGGAATTGGCCGAGGCGCTGAATTGTATGCAAGCCGATCACAACGTGCGTTGCATTATCATTACCGGCAGCGAAAAAGCGTTTGCGGCGGGCGCAGACATTAAAGAAATGTCCGAGAAATCCTTTGTGGATGTGTTCACCAGTGACCTGTTCACACCCGAAACCGAAGCCCTGCTACGTGTCCGTAAACCTATTATCGCTGCCGTATCTGGCTATGCGTTGGGCGGAGGGTGTGAATTGGCGATGATGTGTGACTTTATCATTTGTTCCGACACGGCCAAATTCGGCCAGCCTGAAATCAATCTCGGTGTGGTTGCAGGGATCGGTGGCACGCAACGCTTGACGCGTTTTGTGGGCAAGTCCAAATCGATGGAAATGCATCTTACAGGTCGCATGATGGACGCCTCGGAAGCCGAGCGTTCGGGGCTGGTCAGCCGCGTTGTTCCTGCTAAGGATTTGTTAACGGATGTTAAGGCGACGGCCGCGAAAATCACCGAAAAATCCATGATTACTACGATGGTGGTCAAGGAATCTGTTAACCGCGCCTATGAAACTACGTTGCGCGAAGGCCTACTGTTTGAACGCCGCGCGTTTCATTCGCTATTCGCCTCCGAAGACCAGACCGAAGGCATGAACGCCTTCATAGAAAAGCGTGAACCGCAGTTCCGGGATAAATAACCCACGAGGGCGTTGACTCGGGCCGGAAGCGGCTGTAGATGGACGCTTCATCATTCGAATCTCGAACGAACCGGAATTATACACATGGCAAATTCGCCCCAAGCTAAAAAACGTGCACGCCAGATTGAGCGCCGCACAGCAGTAAACAAATCTCGCCGCACGCGTATCCGTGGCTTCCTGCGTAAAGTAGAAGAGGCGATCACTGGTGGAGATCAGGCAGTTGCAGCCGACGCCCTGAAAGCGGCACAACCTGAAATCATGCGTGGCGTGACCAAAGGTATCTGGCACAAGAAAACAGCCAGCCGCAAAGTTTCGCGTCTGTCTGCACGTGTTAAGGCAATGTCTGTTTAATAAATAGACCCTGTTCTAGAGAATTTTAAGCGCGTCCCGACGGGGCGCGTTTTGTTTTTTTGCAACGGATAAAATTTTATCCACAATTTTTGTAGATTCATCGTTTATCCCTATTGAGAGAATCTCAAGACTTCGTTACGCTCATTTTACGTTTTGCGATTCCTACAGCTCGCTGTCTAAGCGTTGTCAAAATTGTCAAACTCCTGCGCGGATAATGCCTATTTCCGCATCGGTGTATCTTTGCCTTTTGACGCAGAGAAGTTGGATAAACAAAGTGTTACAGGGGAATCTGCTCGGTTCTTAACAATTTATTAACATGGTTTGGTGTGGATGCAATTCCGCGCCCTAGGGAGGTTTTTCTGTGTCTGACGCTCTTGTTCAAGAAGCATCCGAGGCTTCCCCACATGCGGCTTGGGAGGTGTTGAAATCCAACCCAACAGCTGTCCTCGTTGATGTTCGTACCATTGCGGAGTGGGATTACATCGGTCTTCCGGTGCTCGAATCCCTTGGCAAAGAGGTGCTGAAAGTTGAATGGATGGAATTCCCCGAAATGACCCGCAACGAGCATTTTGCTGCCGAGTTGTTGGCGCAGTTCAAAGGCGACGACCCGTCCGCGATCTATTTTATTTGTCGCTCCGGAGTCCGTTCGCTGTATGCGGCGCGCTATTTGGCGGCAGCGCTGGAAGGAACAGGACGTAGCATTGAGTGCATCAATATTACGGGGGGATTCGAGGGTGATCACGATGACAACAAGCATCGTGGCAAGATTAATGGCTGGAAGGTCTGCGGGCTTCCGTGGTGTCAGCCGTAAAGTTAACAAAATAATAATGCGGCCGGTAAGGCTGCTATGATTGGGATGGGGATAGCATGGAAAAGGAAGTCTGGGGACGAATTCGTTCGGAAATGCTGGCGTCTTTAGGGAAAGACGCTTTTACGAACTGGATCGACCCGCTCGAAATGCTGGAAGCTGGCGGCCGTACCGCCCACTTCTCGGTGCCGACAAGTTTCATCGGTAACTGGGTTGCTCGCAACTACGGTGAATCGATTATGGGCCGGCTGAATGCCGAAGGGCTGAAAGTGGACCGCCTTGATTTCAAATCTGTTTCGGCGGCAAGGCCCGCGGCATCTATTACAGCAGGCACTGCTGCGGAAGCGATACCGATACCTTCGGTAGATCTTCCGGGTAGTCCTCTGGATACGCGCTTCACATTCGACAGCTTTGTTGTCGGCAAACCGAACGAGCTGGCGCACGCCGCCGCGCGTCGCGTTGCCGAAAGCGGGCAGCTTACTTTTAACCCGTTGTTCCTTTATGGCGGTGTTGGCCTTGGCAAAACCCACCTGATGCACGCAATTGCATGGGAAACGCAGGCGATTCGCCCTGAAGCGCGCGTGCTGTATTTGTCAGCCGAGCAATTCATGTACCGTTTCGTTCAGGCCCTGCGTTTTAAGGATATGCATTCTTTCAAAGAACAGTTCCGTTCCGTTGACGTCTTGATGATCGACGATGTGCAGTTCATTGCTGGAAAAAACTCGACTCAGGATGAATTCTTTCATACTTTCAATGCGCTGGTGGATCAGGGCAAGCAGATCGTTATCTCTGCTGACCGTGCCCCGGGCGAGATCGAGGGCCTAGAAGAACGAATCCGCTCGCGTTTGCAATGGGGTTTGGTTGTTGACCTGCACCCGACAGATTACGAACTGCGGTTGGGGATCCTGCAGTCCAAAGCCGAGACCCAGCTGAAAACCATGCCCGACGTTCAGATGGACGCTGGCGTTCTGGAATTCCTTGCACACCGGATTTCATCCAATGTGCGGGTGCTTGAGGGTGCTTTGACCCGCCTGTTCGCTTTCGCCTCTCTTGTCGGGCGCGAGATCACGATGGACATGACGCAGGAATGTCTGGCCGATATTCTGCGCGCCTCGGAACGCAAGGTAACGGTCGAGGAAATCATGCGGCAGGTTGCGGACCACTATAATCTGCGCATGTCGGACCTCCTTAGTCCGCGCCGCGCTCGATCTGTTGCAAGGCCGCGCCAAGTGGCGATGTTCTTGTCCAAAATGCTGACATCCAAGTCCTTACCGGACATAGGGCGACGCTTTGGTGGACGCGATCACACCACGGTTATTCATGCGGTGAAAAAGGTCGAAGAACTGAAAATGATTGATAGCCAGATCGCCGAAGATGTGGAGTTGCTTCGCCGCATGTTAGAGGCATAAGCTCTTGCACTTCCTGCCCTATCCGCTAGGGTCGCTGTCCAAGGAATTATACGCACGAGGGTATCATGAAAGTCAGTATCGAACGCAGCACTCTTATGAAGGCAATGAGCCGCGCCCAGTCAGTGGTCGAGCGTCGCAACACGATCCCCATTTTGGCAAACGTGCTGATTGAGGCCGAGGGCGACCAAGTTTCCCTGCGTGCCACCGATCTGGACATCGAGGTGACCGATAAGGCCACGGCCGTCGTTGAGCGCGCCGGAGCAACCACGGTTGGGGCGCAGACATTACATGAAATCGTGCGAAAACTGCCGGACGGGTCCATGGTTGAGCTGTCGGACGATGATCAGTCAGGTCGGCTGGAAATCCGCGCTGGACGCTCGCATTTCAGTCTGGCTACCCTGCCACGCGAGGATTTTCCGGTGATGGCGTCGGCGGAATATGACTGCAACTTTGGCGTAAAGGCTTCGGTCTTAAGCAGGTTGTTCGATAAAGCGAAATTTGCGATCTCGACTGAGGAAACGCGCTATTATCTGAATGGCATATACTTGCATGCGGCGGACGCAGCGAGCGGTAAAGTTCTGCGGTGTGTGGCGACTGATGGTCACCGGCTAGCGAAAATCGATGCAGATCTACCGGAAGGCGCGGCGGACATTCCGGGTGTGATTGTGCCTCGTAAAGCGGTGAACGAAGTTGGAAAATTGCTGGGCGATGGTGATGTGGTGATTGCAGTTTCGGTATCTGAAACCAAAATCCGCTTTGCAACGCCGGAGGTTACGTTGACGTCTAAAGTGATTGACGGCTCGTTTCCTGATTACACACGGGTTATCCCGCAGGGCAACACCAAACGTCTTGAAGTCGACGCGGCAGAGTTCGCGCGCGCCGTTGATCGTGTGGCGACCGTTTCGTCAGAGCGTTCCCGCGCGGTTAAAATGTCACTGAACGAAGATCGTCTGGTGCTGTCGGTAAATTCGCCAGATTCCGGCGCTGCGGACGAAGAACTGGCCGTCGCCTACGCGGACGAGCCTTTGGAAATCGGCTTTAACGCCAAATACCTGCTGGAAATTGCCAATCAAGTGGATCGTGAGAATGCCGTGTTCATGTTCAATTCCTCCGGTGATCCGACATTAATGCGCGAAGGCAATGACGACAGCGCGGTCTATGTTGTGATGCCGATGCGCGTATGACGCTTGCAATTCGCGAGCTGAAACTCTCGCATTTCCGATCACATAAGGCCGCCCGTCTGGAAACCGACGGGCGGCCTATTGCTATTTACGGGCCGAATGGCGCGGGCAAGACGAACATCCTTGAGGCGATCTCGATGTTGTCACCTGGGCGAGGTTTGCGACGGGCGCCAGTCGATGAAATGTCCCGCACACCAGAACGTCTTGGTTGGAAAATTACGGCAACGCTGGAAAGCCTGTCTGAAGTGCACGAGCTGGTGACTTGGATCGAGGGTGACGGTCCGAGACAGGTGGAGATCGACGGTAAATTGGCTCCACAACTGGCGCTTGGCCGGCTGGCGAGGATAGTCTGGCTGGTGCCGGTGATGGATCGCCTATGGCTTGAGGGCGCAAGCGAGCGGCGGCGATTTTTGGACCGCATGGTGATGAGCTTCATCCCAAGCCACGCCGAGGCAACGGTGAAATACGAAAAAGCCATGCGGGAACGTAACCGTTTGTTGAAAGACAGCGTTCGCGATGCGTCTTGGTATGGCGCTCTTGAGGGGCAGATGGCCGAGGCGGGCGGCGCGATTTCCGCCAACCGCGTCGAGGTGATTGCGCGTTTGCAGGCGACTCAGGAAGGGGTCGAAACAGCGTTTCCGGTAGCCGACTTGTCTCTGACCTCGGCTGATGATCTACTGCCGGAGCAGACCGCCGAAACCTTGCGCGACGCTTTTGAGGCGGGCCGTTTCCGTGATATGGCCGCGGGACGAACGTTGACGGGGCCACACCGCGCGGACCTGCGCGCGGTCTATGCCGCCAAGGGGGTTGAGGCAAAGATGTGCTCCACAGGGGAACAGAAGGCCTTGCTGGTCTCGCTGATGCTAGCCAATGCGCGGGCCTTGGCGCAGGATTTCGGCGCACCGCCGATTTTATTACTGGACGAAGTCGCTGCGCATCTGGATGCGGATCGACGTGCTGCATTGTATGCTGAAATCTGCGCGCTGGGCGCGCAAGCATGGATGACAGGTACAGGCCCTGAATTATTCGAGGCCTTGGGGGACCGCGTGAACTTTATCGAGGTGTCGGAACAGAACGGCATTTCAAATCTGGAGGAACTATAATGACACCACAAAGGGTTACACTAATCACTCTGGGTGTGAAGGATTTGGCAGCCTCCCGTGCTTTTACAAAGCATTGGGGTGGGTAGAATCGACGCGTTCGCAATAAAGCATTGCGTTTTCCAGATTAACGGTATGGCGCTAGGCTTGTTTGGCGTTGACGGCGCTGGCCGCTGCACGGTGGTGGCTCACTAACTTTACCGGACTAATTATGACCTTCTCTATTTGTGAAATACTCCTCTACATGGGCGCACTTGCGATCCTTTTCCTCAGGCCGGGACCTGTCTGGGTGGCACTGGTGGCACGCGGTGTGCCTGGCGGGTTTCACGCTGCATGACCGCTGGCACTGGGCGTTGCCGTCGGAGATATGATCTGGCCGCTGTTTGCGATCTTCGGTGTCAGCCTGTTGATAGAGGTTTATGCCGATTTCCTTAGCCTGCTGCTTTGTGGCGGGGCGGTGATACTGGTCTGGATGGGGGTCCGAACGATCCGTAACGCTGACAAACCGATCGTCGCGGATGGACGGCTTAGTAAATCGGGCATGTGGGCGGGGTTCGTTGCAGGTTTTATGATAATCATAGGCAATCCGAAGGCCATTCGGTTTTACATGGGCGTATTTTTAAACTTCTTCGATATAAACAACGTCACAGGGCTGGATATTGCCGTAATCTGCGCGATTTCGGGCTTGGTGCTGTTTGCGGGCGAACATCCTGTTCGCACTGTAGATCGACCGCATCCGTCGGCTCCTGTCTTCGGCGGAATCCGTTCGACGAACCAACCTGAATTCCGGCTCGGCATTGGTTGTGGTTGGTGCAGTAATCGCTTCGATATGATCGCGTCATGAAGATATAGATTGCACAAACGATTGACGGATATATTGCAGGTCCGGACGGCTCGCTCGATTATCTGGACGCGCTTCAGGACAGTGATTTTGGCTATGACGAGTTTATCGCCAGTGTTGACGGAATGCTCATGGGGCGCAACACGCTAGAGGCGTTTTAGGAACAACACGGTTGGCCCTATCCTGAACATCTGCTAGCGACCATCATGACGCACCGCCTGTTGCGGCGCGGGATGCCGGAACATGTACGGACGTTGGAAAGCATAGAGGTTGCGGCGAAGATGTTGCCAAATGCCTATGTTGATGGGGGTCATGTGATCGCACAGTGCCTTGCAAGAAGCCTGATCCGAGAAGCCCGTGCTTTTACACTGTCGATCCTGCTTGGTGCCGGTATTCCGCTGTTCCTTGAGGGGTCGACGACGACACAAAGTTGGACGCTGATGGAGTCAAAATCCTATCCATGCGGGACCGTTGAAAGCCATTATAATATTCCCGCAAAAGCGTGACATTCCCGAGGGTTTAAGCTAGTATTCTGCCCACTAATTAGGGGAATATACCAATGGCCGATAACGATAGCGCTTCTGAAGAATATGACGCCGATTCCATCAAGGTTCTCAGAGGCTTAGAGGCCGTGAGGAAGCGTCCAGGTATGTATATCGGCGATACGGATGACGGGTCCGGTCTGCACCATATGGTGTATGAAGTCGTGGACAACGGCATCGACGAGGCCTTGGCGGGCCATGCGGACACGGTGACGGTGACAATCCATGCCGATGACAGCGTTTCGGTCAGCGATAACGGGCGTGGTATTCCGGTGGGTATCCACGAGGAAGAGGGTGTTTCAGCTGCCGAGGTTATTATGACCCAATTACACGCTGGCGGCAAATTTGACAGCAATTCCTATAAGGTTTCGGGTGGTTTGCACGGGGTTGGTGTTTCGGTAGTGAATGCCCTTTCGGATTATCTTGAACTGCGAATTTGGCGCGACGGTCACGAGCATATTGCACGGTTTGAACACGGCGACACGGTCAAGCATCTAGAAACGCTTGGTGCGACCGATCGAACAGGGACCGAGGTGCGGTTTTTGGCGTCGCTTGATACGTTCTCGGATCGCAACTTCAAGTTCGAAACGTTAGAAAATCGCTTGCGCGAGCTGGCCTTCCTGAACTCCGGCGTACGGATCACACTGCGGGACGAACGCCCGACAGAACCGCTTGAAGCCGAGATGATTTACGATGGTGGCGTGCGGGAATTTGTACGCTTCCTTGACCGCTCTAAAACACCGCTGATTACGGACCCGATCTATATCCTCGGCAAGAGTAACGACATCGTTGTTGAAGTGGCGATGTGGTGGAACGATAGCTACCACGAAAACGTCCGCCCGTTTACCAACAACATCCCGCAACGTGACGGCGGGGCGCATCTGGCGGGCTTCCGCGGGGCGCTGACGCGGACGATTAACAACTATGCGGCCTCTTCGGGGATCGCGAAAAAGGAAAAGATTAACTTTTCCGGCGATGACGCGCGCGAAGGCTTAACGGCTGTGCTGTCAATTAAAGTGCCTGATCCGAAGTTTTCCTCGCAGACCAAAGACAAATTGGTTTCCTCCGAGGTTCGCCCTGCGGTTGAAAGCCTGATGAATGAGAAACTGTCGGAGTGGTTCGAGGAACATCCAGCCGAGGCGCGCACGGTCGTCGACAAAATCGTCGATGCTGCAGTGGCCCGCGAGGCCGCTCGCAAGGCACGCGAGTTGACGCGGCGAAAGTCGGCGATGGATATCGCCAGTTTGCCGGGAAAATTGGCGGATTGTCAGGAAAAAGACCCGTCCAAGTCTGAAATCTTCCTTGTGGAAGGGGACTCGGCCGGTGGGTCGGCCAAGCAGGGGCGGTCGCGGTATAATCAGGCGGTGCTGCCGTTGAAGGGCAAGATTTTGAACGTGGAGCGAGCGCGGTTTGACCGGATGCTCGGCTCTCAGGAGATCGGGACGCTAATTACTGCGCTGGGCACGGGGATTGGGCGTGAAGAGTTCAACATCGAAAAGCTGCGCTACCACAAAGTCGTGATTATGACAGATGCGGATGTTGACGGGGCACATATTCGGACGCTGCTGCTGACGTTTTTCTTCCGTCAAATGCCGGAGCTGATCGAGGGCGGGTATTTGTATATCGCCCAGCCACCGCTTTACAAAGTGGCGCGTGGCAAGTCCGAGGTTTACCTGAAGGACCAGCTGGCGCTGGAAGATTATTTGATCGACCAAGGTCTGACCGATGCCATTTTGCGCCTTGGTGACGGCGCACAAATCGCAGGCGCGGATTTGAAGCGTGTGGTCGAGGAGGCACGGAATTGCCGCATGATTCTGAACGCTTTCCCGACGAATTATTCCCGCGATATTCTTGAACAAGTGGCTATTTCTGGCGCATTAATTCCGGGTGTTCTGGACGATGACCCGCAAGGGACGGCGAGCAGTGTAGCCGCGCGTCTGGACCTTATCGGGACGGAATATGAAAAGGGTTGGAGCGGCAGTGTAACCGAGAACGGCGGCCTCCGCCTGTCGCGCGTGCTGCGCGGCGTTGAAGAGGTGCAAGTGCTGGATGGCAACGCCCTTCGCAGCGCGGAGGCGCGCAAGCTGGCTAGCTTGACTGCCAGTTTGCAAGAGGTTTACGCCGCCCCTGCTGCGTTGGCTCGCAAGGATCGGGAAAACGTCATCAACGCGCCGACCGACCTGTTGGATGTGGTGTTCAAAGAAGGTGAAAAGGGCTTGTCGTTACAACGCTACAAAGGCCTTGGCGAGATGAATCCCGGCCAGCTATGGGAAACCACGCTGGACCCCGAAGCACGCACGCTGTTGCAGGTGAAGATCGAACATGTGGACGAAGCCGACGAGATTTTCACCAAGCTTATGGGGGATGTGGTGGAGCCACGGCGCGAGTTTATTCAAGAGAATGCGCTGAGTGTGGAAAACCTGGATTTTTGATGGAGTCGGCCGCTGTTCCCGCAACAATACGGCCCAGTGCTTTGCTTCCGCGTAGCACTAACAACGTCGATCTCTGGGAACTTTTGCGGCTGGTGGTGACCACATTGCGGCTATAGATGTCCCAGTCAACGCGTACAAAACCAGCGCCTCGTTGTAGGCAGGGTTTTCGGTGCGCAGGCTGTTCACCGCTTTTTCCTGCACTTTACAGGTTGAGCACCAAACGACCGAGTAATCTACTATCACGGTTTTACCTTCGTTCAGCAGCGCTTGGATTACGCTATGGCTCATAGTGATCCAACCTTCGGCGGCTTGGGCTGCCATTGGAAGCGCGATCAAGGCGGTTGTGGTTAGCAGAAAGTGACGACGATCCATGGGGGACCTCCTTTATATTGAAACGGAAAAGAGCAGCAACCAGTCGGGCATAAGTTCAAGTAGCCAAAGTTCTATCACCTGATTGAAACGGGTCAGGACCATTATGCCAACGGCGACGAAAATGATGCCCATCAACGGTTTGGATTTCTCCGCGAGGGCACGCAGTTGACGCCCAGATATATGGTGTTCTGACTGATGCCGAACAGAAATACGCGAGCCACTGCTTGCGGGTTAAGCAAGCGTTTTGTCCAAGGTATATGCGATACCCACAGCGATCAGACCGGAAATTAAAAAGCACAACGACAGCATCGCTAGTGGGGAGGCGTGTGCCACAGCGATGCGGGCGGATGTGAACCCGTTGCTCCACATTAAGGCGAAAGACAGGCCCATTAGCATTGCACGAAAATCCATTGGGTTCTCCAAGAAAAAAGGGCCGCCCAATGGCGACCCTTAGAAACCGTGTGTTTTCGTGATTACGCGTTAACAGCGTCTTTCAGTGCTTTGGCAATAGTCACCTTGGCAACGCGGTCAGCGTCTTTATGCATTTGCTCGCCTGTGGCAGGGTTGCGAACCATGCGGTCTGGGCGGTCACGGCAGATGAATTTACCTAGGCCTGGAAGGGTCACGGAACCGCCTGCGGAAACTTCGGTGGTCACGATATCGGTGATGGCACTGAGCGTCGCGTTGGCTGTAGCTTTGTCTGTCCCAGTTGCTTCTGCAAGAGCAGCGACAAGCACGGTCTTTGTCATAGGTTTTAGAGTCATTTATTTTCATCCCTGTTTTGGTTGTTTTATTTGAACCATTTTGGCCCACGAATAGGACTAAAGCGGTTTTGCGCGATAAACTCAATCAATGATTTGTATATTTTCCCTTTTTTTATGGGTTTTTAGGAATTTTTTCATACTTTTTAACCAAAGGGCTGCCGGGTTTTATAAAAACGCGGTTTCGTCAAAACTGCGCAACTTTCGCGAATGCAGACGTTCAAGTGGCATTTCTCTTAACGATTGCATTGCCCTGATGCCGATTTGCAAATGCTGCGAGACTTGGCGTTGATAAAATGCGGTGGCCATTCCGGGCAGCTTCAATTCGCCGTGTAGGGGTTTGTCGGATACGCACAGCAGCGTGCCGTAGGGCACGCGAAAACGGAATCCGTTGGCGGCGATCGTGGCGCTTTCCATGTCCAGTGCGATGGAACGGGATTGGCTTAGACGTTGCACGGGGCCGGATTGGTCGCGCAGTTCCCAGTTGCGGTTGTCGATGGTGGCGACGGTGCCTGTCCGCATGATGGTTTTCAGTTCGTATCCAGTGTAGCCCGTCACGGATTCCACGGCATTTTCCAGCGCGATTTGAACTTCGGCCAGCGCGGGGATGGGCACCCAGACGGGCAGGTCGTCGTCCAGCACGTGATCTTCGCGAACGTAAGCGTGCGCCAGAACGTAATCTCCAAGATTTTGCGAGTTTCGCAACCCAGCGCAATGACCCAGCATCAACCAAGCATGCGGGCGCAAAACGGCAACGTGGTCGGTGATGGTTTTGGCGTTGGATGGGCCGACGCCAATATTAACCATTGTAATGCCAGAGCCGTCGGCGCTGGTTAGATGGTAGGCTGGCATTTGTGATAACTTTCCAAGTGGCTCACCCGTTGTGCCATCGCGTGTGGTGATAACGTTGCCCGGTTCGACCAGCGTTTCGTAGCCGGAGTCGGGGTCTTGCAAAGCGGCCTTGGCGAACAACAGGAACTCGTCCATATAAAATTGATAATTGGTGAACAATACATGGTTCTGGAAATGCGAAGGGCTGGTTGCTGTGTAATGTGACAGCCGTGCCAGCGAATAGTCGACGCGCTGTGCGGTGAACGGAGCCAGTGCACGGGTGCCGTCTGCGGCAGGCTTATCCGTTCCGTTCGCGATCAAATCGTTCGTGGTTTCAAGGTCAGGCACGTCGAAAACATCGCGCAAAGGGCGCTGCAAAATATCCTCGATAGAGCCTTCGATATGCGCGCCCTCGCCCATCGCGAAATGCAGCGGGATCGGGGTTGTCGAGGTTTCAACGCGGATCGGCACTCCGTGGTTTTTCAACAACAGGCTGATTTGCTGTTCAAGATATTTCTCAAACAGATGCGGGCGTGTCAGCGTGGTGGAATACATCCCGGGCTCGGCCACATGGCCAAAAGACAATCGTGTATCGATCTTCGTAAAGCTACGAGTGAACAGCGAAATCTGCGGATAATAGGCGCGGTAATGGCCCTTGACACTTTCACCGCTCATCACACGAGCGAAGCTGTCTTTCAGGAAACCGGTTGCCTCGTCATAAAGTTTCTGGACGGCCTTAACGGCCAACGTAGCGTCAGTAAATTCCTGAAACCCTTCTAAAGTTGGGGAAATGCGACTTAGTTTGTTATGTTTTTGATTCATTGTCGATCTTTCAAAAATAACGGTGTTTCTTCAAATAATACTACATCAATCAGGCCGACATCGGAAATCCGAAGTTCTGGAATAACAACCAGCGCCAGTAGCGAGTGCTGCATATAGGCGTTATTCAACGTGCAACCGCATTCGACTATCGCGGCAATCATCTGATGCGCATCGGCTGCGACTTTGTGGGCGTCCGCGTCAGACATCAGGCCGCCGATGGGCAGTTTGACCAAGGCCAGCTCTCGTCCGTCTTTCCAGACAGTGATGCCGCCACCGACTTCGTGAAGGCGGTTGGCGGCGAAGGCCATGTCGGCCTTAGAGGTTCCCACGATAATCATATGATGGCTGTCGTGCGCAACTGTCGAGGCGACGGCGCAATCGCCAAAATAGCCGAAGCCAGACACAAAAGCGTTCGTGACGGTGCCCGTCGCACGATGGCGTTCTACGAGGGCGACCTGGCAGACATCTTGCGTTTCATCCCCCACGGCAAGCCCGCCTTCGACGCTTAGCGTGGCGATAAGTGCTTTGGTTGGAGCCTGATTTTCCACCACTCCGATTACACGGGCCTTGACTTGATTTGCGCCTTCTGGGGCGACGATATCAAAATCGGCAGCCGTTTTTTCTTTACCCATGTTGACCGACTGGCGGGCCTTTTTCGGCCATTCAAACGGGGCTTCCTCACCAACCAGTTTGCCGTCTTGCGCGACGATCTGGCCGCGGGCAATAACGGTCTCGATTGGCAGGGCTCTCAGGTCGGACGATAGGATAACATCTGCACGACGACCGGGCGTGATGGAGCCAAGCTCGCGTTCAAGCCCGAAGTGTGTGGCCGTGTTTATCGTGGCCATTTGAATTGCAATCAACGGGTCAAGACCACAGTCGATGGCATGCCGCACGACGCGGTTCATGTGGCCATCATGCACCAACGTACCGGAGTGGCAATCGTCAGTGCACAGGATAAAGTTTCGTGGATCGAGACCTTTTTCAGTGACCGCGGTCACTTGTGCCTCAACATCATGCCAAGCAGAGCCCAGCCGCATCATCGACCGCATCCCTTGCCGCACGCGCATAATAGCGTCGGACTCGCATGTACCTTCGTGGTCGTCCGCGGGACCGCCAGCAGCATAGGCGCGGAAGCCATCAAGATCGGCGCTGGCGAAATGTCCGCCAACGGTTTTACCGGCACGCTGCGTCGCCACGATGATGGCCAGCATTTTGGGGTCGTTGTTCATCACGCCGGGGAAATTCATCATTTCACCAAGGCCGATGATGTTGGGCCATTGCATTGCCTCGATCACATCGTCGGGCGTTAATTCGTGACCAGTGTTTTCCAAATCGGGGGCCGACGGGGCGCAAGAGGGCATTTGCACAAACACGTTAATGCGTTGTTGCAAAGCCTCGTCGTGCATCAAGCGCACCCCTTCCAGCCCCATAACATTGGCGATCTCGTGCGGGTCGGTGAACATGGACGTCGTGCCGTGCGGGATGACGGCGCGCGCAAATTGGGTTGTGGTCAGCATGCCGCTTTCGACGTGCATGTGACCGTCGCAGAGGCCGGGGATAATGTAACGCCCATTCGCCTCGATTATTTCGGTGTCCGGGCCAATGCAATGACTGGCGTCGGGGCCGCAATAGGCAAAGCGCCCCTCGGCAATGGCGATGTCGGTATTCGGGATCACCTCGCGGGAATGGACGTTAACCCACTGCCCCTGACGGATAACCATGTCGGTAGGGGCGCGGCCAGAAGCTACGTCTATTAAGTGGGAGGCAACATCGGCCCATGTTTTGATTGGAGCATGCATTGCTAAAATTGGCACAAGATGTCGCAGATGTCCAAGTAAAATATTTGTGCAACTGTTAAGGGAATAATTAACGAATGAGGGAGGTCAGATGAATTACGAAACAGTTAACGCAGAAAACTTCGGCGCGTCCTTAAGGGTATGGGCATTAACATCTTGGTAAGAGATGTATTGACGACGGCTGGATTACTGTGCGACGTGTTCGACATGAAAGCACATCAAGCGACCGCCGACTTCGCGATCATGCAGTACGGCGGGCAGGTTTTCCAGTTGCACGCGGACGCAACGACCACAACCAGCCACTGCCCTCTTTGTTGCCAGAGGCAGGACCGCGAGGGGGCGGAATCGAGTTGCGCTTGTACGAGATAGATCCGGATAAGGCAGTGGCCAAGGTGATTTCACACGCGCATGGTGCAGTGATTTTACACGAGCCGACGGACAAGCCACAAGGCCTTCTAGAATGCGTGATCCTGTGCGAGAATGGTTGTGCGTGGGTGCCAAGCAGGTCGCGGTTTAGCCGCAACCGACTGGATAGGTGATGCGGAACGGTTGGTCTGGCGGTCCGCCAAAGGGTCGAAGCAGGTGATGTTGTTAAGACCGTTTGCCCAATAAGCGTTGGGATTAACGGGCGTTACTATGCCTAAACGACCCTCGATCTGGACTTCGAAATGCAGATGCAGGAGGCCTCCGGAGAGGATTTCGGTGCGCCCTAACGTTCCAATTTTCTGGCCACGGGCAATGGTATCACCAACGTTAACGATCTGGGATGTCAGATGTTTGTATTGTGTGCGGATTTTCACGCCATCGGCGTTGGTGCCATGGCTTATGATAATGTTATTGCCGTAAAACGGATCGGTAAAAACAGTGCGTCACTGTGAAATAGTTCACCGGCGACGGTTGCCATCAAGGCGATCTCGTCGGTTTAGCCATCACAAAGTGAGGCAACGCGGGCAGAAAGGGCTGGATAGTCGATTTTCATGGTATCTGCTGCTCTTGTATGCAGTTCCTATTGAAAATACCTTAGGCGTCAGGATTTTAACAGGAGAGTTCCATTGAGTGGACTTTTGGCCCTTTTAGACGATGTGGCGGCAATTGCGAAGGTTGCGGCGTCCTCGCTTGATGATATCGCAGCGCAGGCTACAAAGGCTGGAACTAAGGCGGCAGCGTTGGTGATTGATGATGCCGCGGTGACTCCGCAATATACACACGGTTTTGAACCTTCTCGAGAGCTGCCTATCGTGTGGCGGATTGCCAAGGGCTCGGTGAAAAACAAACTTTTGATATTGTTGCCAGCGGGGCTGTTGCTGTCCTCGTTTGCGCCTTGGGCCATTACGCCGTTGCTGATGATTGGCGGTGGATATTTGTGTTACGAGGGCGCCGAGAAGGTTTTGCACAAATATTTGCGCCATAGCGGCAGCAAAGCCGAAGACAAGCCGTCGGATCCTGCGCATCTGGAGGAAACCAAGGTTGCCGGGGCTATCAAGACAGATTTCATTTTGTCCGCCGAGATCATGACGGTGTCACTCGCGGCCATTCCCGAAAGTAATATCTGGATGGAGGGGACTGTTCTGGCTGTCGTAGGCGTTGGTATTACCGCGCTGGTTTACGGTGGCGTGGCGTTGATCGTGAAGGCTGATGATTTGGGATTGTTGATGGCGCGTAGCGGGCGGCTGAAACCTACGCGAGCTATGGGGCGCTGGATTGTCCGTTCCATGCCGGCGTTTATGCACGGGCTAACGATTGTGGGAACCGTGGCGATGCTGTGGGTTGGCGGTTCGATCATTGTGCACGGGCTGGAGGTGTTGAGATTTATCTGGTTGGGACATTTGATACAAGGATGGGCTGTCGCCGTGGGCGGTTTGGTGCCTTGGGGCGCGGCCGCTGTCGAATGGGCGGTGACTGCTGTGGCAGATGGCGTGTTGGGTGTGGCAATCGGAGCGGCGATTATTCCGCTGGTATCGAAGGTGATCACCCCGGTTTTGAGTATTTTTGCAAAAAAGAAACCCTAGACGAATTGCAAGATGGTGATTGTGGTGTTGCCGTATTTGCGGGTGTCCAGAGTTGTGAAGCCATCGGGTGGTTTTACGACGGTGTTCTCTTCCCAGATTATCAGGGCGTTGTTGGCGATCCAGTTGCCTGCGATGCACGCAGCGAGTGCCTTTTCACCAAGCCTTTTGCCGTAGGGCGGGTCGAGGAAGATAACGCCGAATGGTTCTGAGCGATTTTTGCCGAGTTTGGTTGCGTTACGGCGATAGATTTTGGTCTGGTCGCGCACGCCGAGTTTGTTAACGTTTTGTTTGATAAGGGCGTTTGCTTTGTTTCCGTCGTCGACGAATTGGACGTGGTTGGCGCCGCGACTGAGGGCCTCTAGGCCCAGCGCGCCCGTACCTGCGAACAGGTCTAGGACGTTTGTTCCTACGATTTCGGGATAGGAGCCGTGGGTTAGAACGTTGAACAGGCTTTCGCGGACACGGTCAGTGGTGGGGCGCAGATGGGCGCCTTCGTCGCCTTTGCCGAGGCCGGCCAATGCCGTGCTTTTGAACTTTCCGCCGATGATCCGCATTATAACAGCATTTTTAGGTCGGTGTCGGTGTCTTGAACCGCCGCTGGGTCGGGGGATCTGCCTGCCTCAATCAGGCGTTTGCCGACCATGTAGGCGCGCGGATCGTTCATGGCGTCTACGGCCAGTAATTCTGTGCCGTTGAAGTACCAGAACGACGTCGCTTTGTCCGAGATTCGGCTGATGACGCGGTCGTATCCGGTGTTTAGACCAGCGATTTGTAGTTTTACATCGTATTGATCCGACCAGAACCATGGTTTGGCGCGGTATTCAACCTCAGCGCCAAGCATTGCGGCGGCGGTTGCTTCGGCTTGTTCAATCGCGTTGGGAACGCTTTCGAGGCGAATTCGGGCGGATTTATGCGGAAAACTAGCGCAATCTCCGGCGGCGAATATCGCGGGGTCAGAGGTGCGTCCCAAGCCGTCTACCTTGATGCCGTTGTCGATTGTCAGGCCGATGTTTTCGGCCAAACTGGTGGAGGGGCGAATACCTACGCCAACGACGGCGAAGTCGATTTTCAGTTCTGTGCCGTCGGACAGGGTGGCAGAGGACACCTGTCCATCGTCTCCGCTCAACGATGCCAGCCCGACACCTTCGCGAAGATCAACGCCGCGCGTGGTGTGGAGCGTGCGGAAATAGTCGGATGTTTCGGGCGCGGCCACCCTTTGCAGGATGCGCTCGGCCATTTCAACCAGTGTTACGTGAACGCCACGGGTTACAGCAACGGCGGCGGCCTCAAGGCCGATGTATCCGCCACCGACGATGAGTGCGCGCTTGCCCTTAATGAAATCGGCAGCAATGGCATCTGCATCGGCGAGAGTACGAACTGTATAAACGCCCTTCAGGTTTCCACCGATAGAGGGCGGCAGTTGAATTGGGTCAGAACCGGTGGTCAGGGCGAGTTGGTCGTATGCCAGCACCTCGTCATTATTGAGGGTTACGGTCTTGGATGTGCGGTCAATCGCGTTGACCTGAACACCAAGTCGCAGAGATATGTTCTGATCGGCGTAGAATACTTCGGGGCGAAGGAACAGGCGCTCCACATCCATTTCTCCCAGCATATATTTTTTGGATAGCGGTGGGCGTTGGTAGGGTGGAACGGGTTCCGCGCCGATCAGGGTAATCGGGCCGACAGACCCGAGCGCGCGCAGTTTGACAACAAGGGAATACCCTGCCTGACCTGCGCCGATAACTATAATGCCTGCCATGGTTATCCTGCTAATTGATCCATTTTTCGCGCCATTTTCACGTCGCGCATTGATAATCCGTCTACGTCATGGCTGGTTAGCAGCACTTCGACGGTGCGGTAAACGTTAAACCACTCGGGGTGGTGGTTCATTTTCTCGGACCATATTGCGATTTGGGACATCCAACCGAATGCCGATATGAAGTTTTTGAACACAAAGGTTTTGGTAAGGGAGTCGCGGTCGGTTTGCAGAGTCCATCCGGCGGCTTGGAGTTCTGGAAGAAACTCGGCCCGTTCGGCTGCTGTTAATGGCGGTGAAAGCATCTTTAATCCCCTGATTTCTTGAATGGGCCAATGGCGGCGAGGAATTCGATATCTTCGTCCACGGCCGCGCGTTCATCGGTTAAGAATTGGTTAACGGCGCGCTCAAACCCTTCGTCTGCAATCCAGTGTAGGGAATAAACCGGACTAGGCATATAGCCGCGCGCGAGTTTGTGTTCCCCTTGTGCGCCCGCCTCTACGCGGGCCATCTGGTGTTTAATGGCGTAGTCGATGGCTTGGTAATAGCACAATTCAAAATGCAAATACCGGTGATCTTCGGCGCAGCCCCAGTAGCGGCCAAATAGCGTTTCTCTGCCGATAAAATTTAATGCGCCAGCGACATAGTTGCCGTCGCGGATCGCCAAAATCAGCAGGATGTCGTTGCGAAGGGTTTGTTGGGCAATGTCGAAGAATTCACGTGTCAGATAGGGCGTGCCCCATTTGCGGGCGCCAGTGTCTTGGTAGAATTGCCAGAATGCATCCCAATGTTCAGGCTGAATTTGGTCACCGGTTAGCTGAAGTATTTCGCCACCGAAACTTTGCGCTAGTCGGCGTTCCTTGCGGATCATCTTACGCTTGCGGCTGGAGAGTTTCGCAAGGAATCCGTCGAAACCCGCATACCCGTCATTCTCCCAATGAAATTGCTGCCCAATTCGTTGCATCAGTCCGAATTTTGGGCCGAGGTTGTATTCGTCCTCGGTGCAAAACGTGATGTGGAAGCTGGAGACACGATTTTCGTTGGCGGTCTGGATGGCCGCTTGAACCAAGGCGTTTAGACCCGTTTCGGTCTTGGTCAGCAGGCGCTGGCCTGTTGCGGGCGTGAAGGGCACGGCGCATTGGAGTTTCGGGTAATACCGCCCACCAGCGCGTTCAAATGCGCCTGCCCATGCGTGGTCGAACACATATTCGCCTTGGGAATGGCCTTTGGCATAAAGGGGCATGACGCCGACGATTTCGCCGTCTAGTCGCGCCACTAAATGCCTTGGTATCCAGCCTGTGCCGTTCCCGACGGAACCGCTTTCTTCCAATGCCAGCAGGAAACGATGGGCTGTGAACGGGTCGCTACTGTCGGTGCATCCGTCCCATTCGGCGGCGGGTATGGCGGCGATGCTGCCGACTACGCTGACCTCGGTTTGCGGGGCATCGGACATTATTTGTCCAGCATTTTGCGTAATGCGTAAATCAGTGCGAGGGCTTCGCGGGCGGAAAGCTCGTCGGGGTGGGTGTCGCGCAAACGATCTTCGATTTTGGAGGGTCGCGCCGGCCGCGGTGCAGGTTTCGGGTTCGTACTGAACAAGGGTAGGTCGTCAATCAGGGTTTCGGCCTTGCCGCCACCGTCGCGATCCTTCTGTTCCAGCGCGTCCAGAACATCGCGGGCACGTTCAACCACTGCAGCTGGCAAGCCAGCGAGTTTGGCAACTTGCACGCCGTAGGATCTGTCGGCGGCGCCTTCGCGAACCTCGTGCAGAAAGATCACTTCGCCCTCCCATTCGCGCACAGAGACGGTGGCGTTTTTGAGGCCAGAGAGCTTCGCGGTCAGGGCCGAAAGCTCGTGATAATGCGTGGCGAACAGGGTCCGGCAATGGTTAACGTCGTGTAGGTGTTCAAGCGTGGCCCAAGCAATTGACAGGCCGTCATAAGTGGCCGTACCGCGTCCGATTTCGTCGAGGATCACTAATGCGCGTTCGCCTGCCTGATTGAGAATCGCCGCTGTTTCCACCATTTCAACCATAAAAGTTGAGCGTCCACGGGCAAGGTCGTCTGCCGCGCCAACACGTGAGAATAGCTGGTCTATTAAGCCGATATGAGCTGATGTGGCGGGGACGTAGGCGCCCATCTGTGCCAGCAAGGCGATTAGCGCATTTTGGCGTAGGAATGTAGATTTACCCGCCATGTTCGGGCCTGTCAGTAGCCAAACAGGGCGGGTGTTTTCTTCGCCTGCGGTCAGGTCGCAATCGTTGGCCACGAATGGCTCGCCCGATCGACGAAGTGCTTGTTCGACCACCGGATGACGGCCCCTCTCGATAATGAACGTGCGCGAAGCGTCCATTTGTGGACGAACCCAGTTTTCACCCACTGCAATGTCGGCCAGCCCTGCGGCGAGGTCAGTTTCAGCCAGTGCCTTGGCTGCCTGTGCTATCTGCGCGGCTTGATCCATTATTGCGGCGCGCAAAATTCCAAAGATGTTTTTCTCGATCTCCAGCGCCCTCCCGCCAGCGTTCAAGATTTTCGTTTCCATTTCGGAAAGCGGGACCGTCGTGAAACGCACTTGGTTAGCGGTGGTCTGGCGATGGATAAAAGTTTCGGACAGCGGTTCGGATAACATCTTGTCGGCGTGACTAGCGGGAGTTTCGACGAAGTATCCTAGCACGTTGTTATGTTTGATCTTGATGGAGGTGATCCGCGTCAGCGTCGCATATTCCGCCTGCATGGTGGCGATAACGCTGCGACCTTCGTCGCGAAGTTTACGCGCCTCGTCCAGATCCTCGTGAAACCCGACAGCAACAAATCCGCCGTCACGAGTTAATAATGGCGGTTCAACAATCAGGGCGTTGTCCAGTAATTTGACCAGATCGTCGTGGCCCGTCATATCTTTGGCGGCGCGTTGCAGCAGTTCGGGCAACGTTTTGGTTAGAGATGCCGAAAGTGCCCCCGCTTGTGCAAGGCCGCTGCGAAGGGCGGCGATGTCGCGAGGGCCTCCGCGATCCAGCGCGAGGCGAGAGAGCGCGCGCTCCATGTCGGGGGCTTGGCGCAATGTATCGCGGGTGCCGTCGGCCAAGGCGCGGTTCTCGACGAAATGCGCGACGGCGTCGTGGCGGGCGTTAATGGTTTTCAGGTCGGTCGAAGGGCTGTTCAGACGTGTTCCCAAAAGCCGTGAGCCGCCGCCGGTGACCGTCCGGTCTATGGTCGCCAGTAATGACCCTTGGCGTTCGCCCGCAAGGTTTCGCACAAGTTCAAGGTTGCGGCGGGTTGCGGTATCGATTTGTACGGTGCCGCCACTCAATTCCTTCATTGGAGGGCGTAGCAGCGGCAGTTTTCCACGTTGTGTGATGTCGAGGTAGTCAACAATCGCGCCCATGGCGGCGATTTCGGAGCGTTCGAAATTTCCGAATGCGTCGAGGGATTTGATCTTGAACAGGTCTGTCAGGCGGCCGTCGGCGGCAGTGGAATCAAAACTGGCGGCGGATAGCGGGGTTAAGGAGGCGCCTGCTTCTTCGATCGTTTCGCGCAGCGCTTCCGCGACGGAGTCTGTTGTCAGAACTTCGCGTGGGGCGAGCCGCGCTAGTGTCGGGCCAAGGGTAACACGGCTGATCGGGGTCACGTGGAAATCGCCGATGGAAACATCCACCCAGCTTATCGCCATCTGCCCACGCACATCGGAGATGGCGGCAAGATAGTTGTGGGCGCGCGCATCCAACAGGGAATCTTCGGTCAACGTTCCGGGGGTGACCAAACGGGTGACATCGCGTTTAACGATGGCCTTGTAGCCGCGCTTCTTGGCTTCGGCTGGATTTTCCAACTGCTCGGTCACTGCGACGCGGAACCCCTTGCGGATCAGAGTCAGCAGGTATCCATCGGCGGCATGATGGGGGACACCGCACATGGCGATGTCTTTGCCTTCGTGCTTGCCCCGTTTGGTTAACGCAATGTCCAGTACGGCGGAGGCGGCCACTGCATCGTTAAAAAACATCTCGTAAAAGTCGCCCATGCGGTAGAACAGCAACGCATCGGGATACCGCGCTTTGATCTCCAGATACTGCGCCATCATGGGCGTAACCGAGTTTTCTTTTGCAGCCATGTTGCGCGAACTTCCCCATAGGTATGAACGGTGTTTTCTAGCATGCTGTATCCGAATGTGGAACCACTTGCAGAAGCGGTTTATAATGGATACTTTAGAATAATTCTAAAAAGGTGAAGCTATGCTGCAATCATTCACGAACCGACGTAATTTCAAGGGCCTGTCCGAAGCCGAGGTGCTTGCACTTGCGATTTCGTCCGAGGAGGATGATGCACGGATATACGCGACCTATGCGCACGAATTACGCGAAGAATACCCCGCAACGGCGGCCGTATTCGACGAGATGGCCGCCGAGGAAAACACTCATCGCAAGCTGTTGATCGACGTGTTTACTGCCCGTTTTGGCGATGTAATCCCGCTTATCCGACGTGAACATGTGGCAGGGTATTACAACCGAAGCCCCGTCTGGTTGGTGCAGAACCTTGGTTTGGCGCGCATCCGCGAAGAAGCACAGAAGATGGAGCGGGATGCGCAGAATTTTTACTTGACGGCGGCAGGGCGATCGTCTGATCCGGCAACTCGCAAACTGTTGGGCGATTTGGCCGAGGCAGAGGGCCAGCACGAGCAATCTGCCGCTCGTATGTCAATCGATCTGGATTCCGACGTGGGAGACGCGGAAAAAACCAGTGAGCACCGCCAATTTGTGCTGACTTGGGTGCAACCGGGGTTGGCGGGCTTGATGGATGGTTCAGTTTCCACCCTTGCGCCTATATTTGCCACTGCATTTGCGACGCAGGACCCTAAAACGACGCTGCTCGTGGGTCTGGCAGCTTCAATCGGGGCTGGAATTTCGATGGGGTTTACCGAGGCGGCGCATGATGATGGAGTCATCTCGGGTCGGGGCGCGCCGTGGAAACGCGGTTTGGCCTCGGGTGTTATGACCACGTTAGGTGGTTTGGGCCACGCGCTACCGTATCTGATTGCGGATTTCTGGACGGCGACGTTTATCGCGTTCTTTGTTGTGTTTGTAGAACTTTGGGCGATTGCGTGGATTCAGAACCGGTATATGGAAACCTCGTTCGGCAAGGCAATTTTTCAGGTGGTTCTGGGCGGCAGTCTGGTTCTGGCGGTCGGGATTCTTATAGGCGCCGGGTAGGTTGTAGTCGCCATTAGCCGCGCGTAAGGTTCTTAAATCCAATTATGGCTGACAGAAAGTGATGAAATGCCGAATAATACCAAAGTTACAGACGAAGAGGCGCTAGCCTATCACCTTGAACCCACGCCGGGCAAGCTTGAGGTGGTTGCGTCAACACCAATGGCCACGCAGCGGGATTTGTCGCTGGCTTATTCCCCCGGGGTTGCCGTTCCGGTGCAGGCTATCGCCGACAATCCTGCAACGGCATATGACTACACTACGAAGGGGAATTTGGTTGCTGTGATCACAAATGGCTCAGCCATTTTGGGGATGGGAAACCTTGGGGCGTTGGCCTCGAAACCTGTGATGGAGGGCAAGGCGGCGCTGTTCAAGAGGTTCGCCGATGTGAACGCTATCGATATAGAACTCGACACCCAAGACCCTGACGAGATTATCAACGCAGTGCGCCTTATGGGGCCGACGTTTGGTGGCATTAACCTTGAGGACATCAAAGCGCCGGAGTGTTTTATCATTGAGCAGCAGCTTAAAGAGATGATGGACATTCCTGTTTTTCACGACGACCAGCACGGCACGGCGGTTATTTGTGCGGCGGGGCTGATTAATGCGCTGCATCTCTCGGGCAAAAAGATCGAGAATTGTCGAATTGTGGTTAACGGTGCTGGCGCGGCGGGAATCGCATGTATAGAGCTGATGAAATCCATGGGCGCCAAGCATAACAACTGTTTTCTGTGCGACACCAAAGGCGTGATTTATCAAGGCCGAACCGAGGGTATGAACCAGTGGAAATCAGCGCACGCCGCGAAAACCAAGGCGCGGACGCTGGATGAGGCCATGGATAATGCGGATGTGTTTATCGGCGTTTCCGTAAAGGGCGCAGTGACGGCTGATATGGTCAAAAGCATGGCGGCGAACCCGGTGATTTTCGCCATGGCAAACCCTGATCCCGAAATTACCCCCGAAGAAGCCCACGCCGTTCGCGAAGATGCGATCGTGGCGACTGGGCGTTCGGATTACCCCAATCAGGTGAATAACGTTCTGGGCTTTCCCTATCTTTTCCGCGGCGCATTGGACATCCATGCCCGCGCAATCAATGACGAGATGAAAATCGCCTGCGCCGAGGCGCTGGCTGCGTTGGCCCGCGAGGATGTGCCGGACGAGGTTGCGCTGGCTTATGGCAAGAAACTGGCATTCGGGCGGGATTATATTATTCCGACGCCGTTTGATCCTCGTCTTATCTATGTGATCCCGCCAGCAGTGGCCAAGGCCGGTATGGATACGAGCGTTGCGCGGCGGCCCATCATTGATATGGAAGCCTATGAACTAAGCTTGAAGGCACGGCTTGATCCGACGGCCTCGATCCTGCAATCTCTGAATGTACGGGCCAAGCATGAACAAGCTCGAATGCTGTTTGCCGAGGGCGATGATGCCCGCGTAGTGCGCGCAGCTGTGGCTTATGTACGGGCAGGTCTGGGGCAGGCTGTTGTCGTTGGCCGTCCCGACGAAGTTGTCGGTTTCCTTGCCGCTGCCGGAATGCCCGAAGCGATTAATGAAATCGAAGTTATTAATGCAGCGCTGACCCCGCATTTGCGCGAGTATAAGGATTATCTCTACAATCGACTGCGACGGAAGGGCTTCGATCAACGTGACTGCCATATTTTGGCATCGCGGGACCGACATGTGTTCTCATCGCTGATGTTGGCGCATGATCATGTGGACGGGATGGTTACCGGTGCTACGCGAAAATCGGCACAGGTTCTGCAGAAGGTTAACTATGTTTTCAACGCGTCAACCGAGGGCGGAGCGGTGGGCATTACGGCCGTTCTGGCTGGTGGTCGAATGGTGTTGATCGCCGATACATTGGTGCATGAATGGCCCGAAGCCGAGGATCTGGCTGACATTACCGAACGTGCGGCGGCTTTGGCGCGTAGTCTGGGTTTGGAGCCCCGCGTGGCACTGGCTAGCTTCTCGACCTTTGGCTATCCGCGATCCGAGAGGGCCGAGAAAATGACCATGGCGATCGAGGTGCTGGATCGGCGCAACGTGGACTTTGAATACGAGGGTGAAATGACGGTCGACGTGGCCCTGAATGCCGAAGTTATGAAGCAATATCCGTTTTGCCGTTTGACCGGGCCAGCGAATATCTTGGTAGTTCCGGCACGGCATTCGGCGTCGATCTCCGTGAAGTTGATGCAGGAGATGGGCGGTGCAACGGTTATTGGCCCGATCCTGACAGGGATCCACAAACAGGTTAAGATTTGCTCAACCAGTTCGACCGTTAACGATATTCTGAACATGGCGATTATGGCGGCATGCAAGGTCGGATAACATGGCAATTTACAATCTTGGATCAGTGA
The DNA here is from genome assembly GCA_029938175.1 of Paracoccaceae bacterium. Lineage (GTDB taxonomy): Bacteria > Pseudomonadota > Alphaproteobacteria > Rhodobacterales > Rhodobacteraceae > NORP23. The sequence continues at coordinate 140,686 of JAPYON010000001.1, forward strand.
ACATCGACCACGTTTACCGTGTGCCGCATTTACCAGAACCTGGCGAGACGCTGGCATCAACTTCGTTTAACAGCGGGTTGGGGGGCAAAGGTGCGAACCAGTCTATCGCGATTGCAAAGGCTGGTGGACACGTTTTCCACATCGGTGCAATCGGGAATGATGGCAGTTGGATGGTCGATCAAATGCGGGGCGCGGGTGTCGACACACAACATCTGGCGGTGCTTGATGTGCCAACGGGGCATGCAATCATTAACGTTGATGATGCGGCGGAGAATGCCATCGTGCTATTTTCCGGCGCTAACTTTTCGTTAACCGAAGCGCTGGTTAATGACGCGTTAAGCACGGCGGGCACGGGCGATTGGCTGCTTTTGCAAAACGAGACTAACCTTGGCTTTTATGCTGCAACGTTGGCGAAATCTAAAGGGATGCGCGTGGCCTACGCAGCGGCCCCGTTCGATGCAGGGGTGGCTGTGGCGATGCTGCAAGTGACGGATTTACTTGCCGTTAACCATATTGAGGCTGCACAACTGTCCGATGCTATGGGCACGGACGTTGCCGATCTTCCGGTACCTCAGGTTCTGATCACATATGGTGCAAAGGGCGCGAGTCTGCGCAGCGGAGCCGGAGTAGTTTTTGTTGAGGCCTATAAGGTTGATCCGGTGGATATGACGGGCGCGGGGGATACGTTTTTGGGGTATTTTATGGCTGCAACCGATATGGGCCGCCCCGTTAAGGACGCCTTAACCTTTGCCACCGCTGCGTCGGCCATTCAGGTGACGCGGACCGGGGCGGGATCGGCAATTCCAGCGGCGAACGAGGTTGAGGCGTTTATAAGCCGTTAACCCAATCCGTCCGTAATCTCTCGGAACATAGCGAGGTTTTGCTCGAATGATCCATCTTCTTTGAACGCCCGATCCACGGAATTGGCGGCGATGACGACGCCGTTGGCGGTGTTGATATAGATGTACTGCCCGTAAATTCCCAGTGCGAAGTATTCCCCGGGCCGCGCATCGGAAGCCAGCCACCACTGAAAGCCATATTGGGCTTCTCCCGCGTCAGTAGGGGCCGTGATGGCGGTTGAGTCGGCGACCCATTCGGCAGGAACAACTTGCACGCCGTTGTATTCTCCACCCTGCAGGAACATGTGTCCGAAGCGGGCGTAGTCGCGAGCTCGCAAGTTCAAACCGCCCAGCACGAAAGCCACGCCCTTGCCGTCGGTCAGATAGAGAGGGTCCGCCTCTAGGCCGAGAGGGGCAAGCAGTTTTTCGGACATCAGCTCTGGAATCTCGCGACCCGTTGCGCCGCGTATGATCATGCCAAGGACGTGGGTGTCGATGGAGGCGTATTGCCAAGCCGCGCCTGCGTCGTTGTCGCGGTTCTTTAGTTTTGCGGCGAATTTGTCCATCGAACCGTTGAACGCCAGCACGCGGCCCATTTTGTTAATGTCAGAATTGAAGTCGAGGTAGTCCTCGTTGAAAGTCACGCCGCTGGCCATGTTCAACACGTTGCGGATCGTTGCGCCCTCATACGCCGATCCGACTAATACAGGGACATATTTGGTGACAGGCTCGTCAATCGAAGTAATATCGCCGTCGTTGACGACAATCCCCAGCAGCGCGGAAAGGAAGCTTTTAGCGACGGACCAGGAAATCCGTAGGTCTTCGGCGGTGGTGCCTTTGTAGTATTTTTCATGGGCGATTTTGCCGTTTTTTAGCACAACCAAAGAAGTAACCGAACGGTCGGTGATCCATTTCCCTATCCCCTTGGGCATGGTTTGTGGATCGCTCGGCAGTTCCGAGGCGGGTGTGCGTGGAATCCCAAGCGGCACAGTAAAAAAAACCGCCTGCATGTTGCTGAAGTTTCGCAGGATGTTCTTTTCGGAAAACAGAGCGTTCACGGCCAGCAGGCGTTTGATGTCTTTTCGTTTCCATACCCCGAAGGCAATGGGCACGGTAATTACCAACGTAGTTATTAACATATGGTGTCCAGTCTGGCGGCTTAGTTCAGCAACATGCGCAGGCCGCTGGTCACGTCAGACGAAATTGCGGCGCGCAGGGCAGCTTCGTCGTTAGTCCGCATAGCAGCAAGAATTGTGCGGTGTTTTTCTATGGTCTGTCGCCGCAGTAGGCGAGAATATAGTGCGCGCATGGTCGGGCCGGATTGGAGCCAGACGGTTTCCAGGAGGGCAAGCATCGCTGGCGATTGGGCGCGTAGATATAATGTGCGATGAAATTCGAGGTTTGCGCGGACGTATCCCGTTGCATCTGCCTTAACGATCTTTTCGGCGATATCGGTGTTAATTTTTTGTAAACGTTCGATTAACACGGGGTGAACGCGGGGCAGGGCGCGGGCGCCGAGTTCTGGCTCCAGCATGGCGCGCAGGCACGCCAGTTCCTCGATACGATCATTTGATAGCTCGGGCGTTGCGACACGGCCGGAGGCGGACAGATTTAATGCACCTTCGGCCACTAGACGGCGGACGGCCTCGCGGGCGGGGGTCATAGAGACGCCGAATTCCGCGCCGATACCGCGTAGCGTCAGGGCCGAGGCGGGCTCCATCTCGCCGTACATGATGCGGGCGCGAAGAGTTCGATAGACGTACTCGTGTGCCGGAATGGAGGGTTCTGTTGCCATAGGAACACCTTGTGATCACAAAGCGCCACAGGTCAAGAAATAAATTTCACAGCGTGCAGTTTTGCTCCGTTTTCCCGTAGCCAGTTCCGGTGCTTCTGAAATTCTGGCATCAACGTTTCGACCACATCCCAGAATGCTGGGGAGTGGTTCATCTCGACCAGATGCGCGACCTCGTGCGCGGCGACGTATTCCAGCACGATGGGCGGGGCCATGACCAAGCGCCATGAAAACATCAGATTGCCCTCTGCGCTGCAAGAGCCCCAGCGCGAACGCGTATCGCGTAGGGTTATACGCTTGAACGGGCGATTGATTTTGGCGGCGTATTTTTCGACAGCTGGTACAAGGGCGCTGCGAGCCTCGGTTTTTATAAAAGCTTGCAGGCGGGCGCCGGAATGTTTGCCACCAACGAGGATCTTGCTCCCGTCAGCGCGGATCGAGCGGCCACTGGTGGCGACGATTTCAAGATCAACGCCGCGAAACGGCAGGGTGCCCCCAGCGACAAGGCCCGAACATTCTGGCAATCTGGCGATTTGCACCCGCAGCCAGACCTCTTGTCGGGCGGCGAAATTCTGTGCCTGGCGGATTGAAGCGCGGGTGGGAAGGGTTAGGGTGGCCTGCCCATCGGTGCGCGACAGGCGTAAAGTCAGGCGTTTGGCGCGTGTGTTGCGCTTGAGGCGGATTTCAATCGGCGGAGAACCTATGAAAATCGGGCCCCTCAACCTTTGGATTTGACGCGGTGGGCTGCGATAAAACCGGCAACTTTCGGTTGGATAATTTCGCGCCAACGTGACCCGTTGAAGATACCGTAATGCCCCACGCCTGCTTGCAGATAATGCTCGCGTTTAGCTGTCGGAATATGCGGCGTCAGCGTGTGGGCGGCCTCGGTTTGACCTTTGCCGGTGATGTCGTCTTTCTCGCCCTCGATCGTCAAAAGCGCGATGTCTTTGATTACTGAAGGGTCGATCAGGGTATTGCGATGGTAATAAGTGCCTTCGGCTAATTGGTGTTTCTGGAACACGCGCTCGATTGTTTGCAAATAGAAGTCGGCGGTCAGGTCCATCACTGCCATGTATTCATCGTAGAATGCGCGATGCGCTGCAGCGCCGTCTCCGTCGCCATCGATCAGGTGTTTAAACTGGTTTTTATGGGCGTCGACGTGCTTATCCATGTTCATAGACATAAAGCCGGATAGCTGAAGGAAGCCCGGATACACACGACGCATGAAGCCGGTATTCGGCCATGGAACCGTGACGATTAGATTTTTCTTGAACCATGACAACGGCTTTTCTTCAGCAAGTTTGTTCGGAACCTGCGGGTTTTTCGCTGTATCAATCGGAGACCCCATCAGTGTGATCGAGGATGGACGGAATGTTTCTTTGTTCGCAGCCATCAGCGTCGCAGCCACCAGCATCGGCACGCCGGGTTGACAGACTGCCATGACAGCAGGGCGTTCGCCTCCATGGCCAAGCACGCGGCAGAAGTCGATCAGATAATCGGTGTAATCGTCCAGATCAAAATCATTGGAAGACGCAGGGACGTCCCGTGCGTCGACCCAGTCGGTGATATAGACGTCGTGGTCCGGCAACATGGATTTCACGGTGCCGCGCAAAAGCGTCGCATAATGGCCGGACATCGGTGCGATAATCAGCACCTTGGGATCGTTTCGTTTTGATGCCGCTTCAGAGTCACGTTTGAAATGCAGCAAGTTACAAAACGGTAACGTATGAACTATTTCTTCGACAATCGGAGTCTTGACACCATCAACTAGGGTGGAATCAAGCCCGAACTCCGGTTTGTCATAGCGCCGCGTGGCATCCATAAACATTTCGATCGAGGCGCTTTGGGTGCGCGCTGCCTGCGAGCTGGACATTGGATTAAAAGGAGACTGCAACATTTGCTGATTCACCTTGGCCATTGCGCGCATCGGGCGTAGAGCGGAATGGGCGAATTCGTAGGCGTGGTACAGCATTTACGGTCCAATCAAATGGTTTGCAGCGAACATATTCACGATTGCGCACCGCATCAAGCAATTTCGCACGTGCAGCACGACAGGTGAGGTCAATTGATACGGTAAAGCCTTTGACATGGCCGGCTGCATGTGGCACGTGACGGGGGAAATAGACCTATAACAATCAAGGGGGTTCCCATGCCCAACGAAGAATGGGGCGTAAAGCGCCTCTGCCCACAATGTGCGACACGTTTTTATGATTTAAAAAATGATCCTATGACTTGCCCGTCATGTGACGCTGAATACGATCTTGCAGCGATTCTGGGTGGCGGTAAGTCTAATATCGCCAAAGAGAAAAAAGAAGAGCCTGTCGTTGAAGAGCCAACGCTGGACGACGTAGAAGATGTGTTGGGCGAAGACGATTCAAACGCATCTGACGGCGACCTTATAGATGACGATGACGACACTGTTAGCTTGGAAGAAGTTGCTGACATTCCCGCGAATGACGACGAATCCTGATCCAGTTCTAAAGGCGGAATTTTCCGCTTGAACTTGGCCAAGTCCGGCCATAAATACGTGGCGTCGCCGTACTGTTGGTGACACACAAAATCAGGGGCCATAGCTCAGATGGGAGAGCGCTTGCATGGCATGCAAGAGGTCGAGGGTTCGATTCCCTCTGGCTCCACCAATTTTCCTAATATCTTTCGGCATATGTTAGAATGGGTTACGCGGCAACCCGTTACCTCTTGGATGCGCTGTCACCGTTTTGCAAGCAGTCTCGGGTCACCGTCTGGTCACCCGGTATTTCCAGAAAGTATAATTGATTTTGAAAAATGAGTATATAATCGTCTAATGCGGAATCGCAATTTATAAATTGCACCCGTTCCCTAACGGAAACGGGTAGTCCGTTTTTAGTTTTGAAAGTGGTACACAACCCACTTTTCTTTGAACGGGAAATTTTGGAGCACGCCAAAGTCTGTCTATGATATTATTCACGACAAAGCTTCCTGAGTTGGTCGCTCTGCGGTATCCTCGAGAAGTGCCCAGCTGCGCTTCGCAACGCGCAGGCCACACCTGTTTAAGTTGTTTTTCAGAGGGATCTGCGTTCATTCCCTAAGTCCTAAATAGAGCATTAATCAAGATATTCCTATGCCAGCTTCAGATTAGCCACGAAGTCAAAACTGTCTGTCGTCAGGATTTTTGGAACCAATGGCTGCCTAAACTAAGAGAGTGTTCGGCTCATCTGGTTGATTGCATTATGCGGCGCGTGTGCTGTGATGCAAGCGCCGCGTTTCAAGTGTCCTTCGTTTGATCCTTTCCCTTTGTTGTAAAATGGCTTTATCCCGGACTTATACCACGCAGGCGCTCGGAACGTCGGCGCAGCAATTCCAGCACTGTCAGCAGAGCAATCGAGATGATAACCAGGATCGTCGCCACGGCCAAAATTGTCGGGCTGATCTGTTCGCGGATACCCGACCACATCTGGCGCGGAATAGTTTTATCTTCGGGGCCGGCGAGGAACAGAACCGCGACCACTTCGTCAAAAGATGTGATGAATGCGAACAACCCGCCGGAAATAACACCTGGCAAGATCAACGGCATCTGGACTTTGAAGAATGTTCGGACCGGTCCCGCTCCCATATTCGCGGCTGCGCGCGTCAGAGAGTTGTCAAAGCCAACCAGCGTTGATGTAACGGTGATGATTACAAATGGTGTCCCAAGGGCGGCATGAGCCAGAATGATGCCCATTTTTGAACCGGCCAGCGCCTGTTTCCCTTCGATAAACGGGTTGAAATCGTTGGAGTAGAAATAGAACATGCCCGCAGCTGTTACGATCAGCGGTACAATCATAGGCGAAATCAGGATCGACATGATCAGCCCTTTGTAGGGCATTTCGGAGCGGCTAAGGCCGATTGCGGCGAGCGTACCAAAGCTTGTCGCCAGCGCCGTCGCCCAGAAGCCAATGATGAAGCTATTTTTTGTTGCCCGTATCCACACCGCATTCTGCCACATGTCAGCCCACCAACCCTCGGTCGCATCGGGGTCGGCCATACCGTTGTGGAAAATATCGGCGTACCAGCGCAGGCTGAAAGCTTCAGGATCAAGGCCCATCATGCCCGAAGTGAAGGTGAAATACGGCTCTGCGTTGAAGCTGAGAGGGATGATGATCAGGACCGGTGTGATCAGGTATATAAAGATTAAAGCGCAGATCACACGGAACGCGTAATACCAGACACGTTGACCAAGGGTAGCGTATGGAGGAAGTGCTGACATCTGTTTATCCCATCTTCATATTGTCGATGCCCACAACCTTGTCGTAGAGCCAGTAGATTGCCAGCACAATCACCAGCAGTATTCCGCCCAACGCAGCAGCCAGCGACCAGTTCAGGGATTTCTGCATGTGATAGGCGATGAAGTTCGAGATCAACTGGCCGTCCTGCCCACCAACCAACGCTGGAGTGATATAGTATCCAATCGCCAGAATGAATACGAGCAACCCGCCTGCGCCGATGCCCGGAATTGTGGCTGGAAAATACACCCGCCAGAACGCGGTCCAGTTGGTCGCGCCCAGTGATTTAGCAGCTCGCAGATAAGCCGGCGAAATACCTTTCATTACAGAATAGAGCGGCAAGATCATGAAGGGCAGCAAAATATGTGTCATTGCGATGATTGTTCCGGTCATGTTGTAGATCAGGCTGAAACGGGTTTCGTCCGTAGTGATGCCCAGCCAGACGAAAACGTTGTTCAACACACCGTGGCTTTGCAGCATCGCGATCCATGCCGTTGTACGCACCAGTAGGGACGTCCAAAACGGCAGTAATACGAGAATCATCAGAAGGTTCGAGGTTCGCATTGGCAAGCTCGCCAACAGCCAAGCAACCGGGTAGCCGAGCGCCAGACACGCGAGTGTCACAGCAAGGCTGACCAGCAGGGTTTTGATGAACAGGTAAACGTAAATTCTATCTTTTTCGTCCAAACGTTCAAACGAACCGTCGGCATTGTAATCCGCATCTACAGCGGCAGCGTAAAATGCCGCGGAATAGGTCTGCGATGAGACTTTCATAGCCCCCCAAACCTCGATATTGCCCCAGTCCTCGTCAATATTCAGCATGGCGGCCATAAACGGCGCTTCCAGCTTACCTGCTTTGCGGGCGGCCTTGGTGAACATTGAACGTGTGCCGGAGACTTCGCGATTCACACGGGTAGCCACCCGCCCGATCGATTTTTCCTCGCGCGCTTTGATCAGATCGAGCACGAGGGCCGCAAACATTTTCTCTGTCGGTTCGGAAATTCCATCCCAACCCTTCATAATTTCGGTCGATGCGGGCATGTTTGCGGAATACGTGTCATTCTTCACCCCTTGCACCATCAACGACAGGATCGGGATGATGAAACTGACAAGAATGAATGCCAACAACGGTAGAACCAAACCAAAAGCCCTTGCACGGCTTACAAAAAGAGCTTGAGCAAGCTTCTTTTTCAAAGGCGTGCCATCAGCGGCTAAAACTGGTCCTGCATCGGTGCTGTCGGTCATGGTAACTCTTTCGGTAAAGTGAACGGGAGGGACCAAAGCCCCTCCCGTAAGTATTTTATTTAGCCAACCAAGCGTTGAAACGCTCGTTCAGCTCGTCAGAGTTGTCTGCCCAGTACTCGAAGTCGTTAACCAGCGCGTTTGCAAGGTTAGGACCGGCAGTCGGCATGTGTGGCGCCATTTCCGTAACACCATCACTGTATAGGCCAACCAGAGCGCCCGAGGACTTACGTGCTGGACCATAGGAAATCCACGAGGCCTGATCCGCCAAACGCTGTGTGTCTGTCGAGAAAGCAATGAAGTCCATCGCCAGGTCTTTGTTCGGCGCACCCATTGGAACGGCCCAAAGGTCGAAATCCATGATCTGACCATCCCAGACAACTTCGAAGGGCATGCCTTCGGCAACAGCAGCGTTGAAGATACGGCCGTTATAGGCTGTAGTCATAATAACTTCGCCATCAGCCAAAAGCTGTGGTGGTTGTGCGCCGGATTCCCACCAAACAACACTGTCTTTAATTGTGTCTAGCTTGGCGAACGCGCGATCAACGCCTTCGTCTGTTTCCAGCATCGCATAAACTTCAGCCGCAGGAACGCCGTCAGCCATTAGAGCCATCTCAAGGTTAGCCTTGGCGCTTTTACGCAGACCACGCTTCCCGGGGAAGTCTTCAAGGTTGAAGAGGTCATCGATGCTGTCAACGCCGGAAGTAACCGAGCTGTCGTAGGCAAAGATTGTCGACCAAACGATGTTTGCAATCGCACAGTCATTGATCCCACCGGAAAGGAAGTCATCCGCAGCAGAGGAACCGTCTGCACCATCTGGCAGAATGGAAGGATCAATTTCTTCGAACAAACCTTCGTCACAGCCGCGAACAGCGTCTGAAAGTTCAACGTCAATCAAATCCCAGCTTACGTTGCCAGCTTCAACTTGAGCTTTAACTTCGGCCAAACCACCGCTGTAGTCTTCTGAAACGATCTGGTTGCCAGTCGCAGCGATCCAAGGCTTGTGATAAGCCTCGACTTGAGATTTCGTGTATGCACCACCCCAGGATACGACCGTGATCGAACCTGCGCTAGCAGCGGCAGCACTAACAGCCACAAGGGCCGTTGCGCCAATTAAAATATTTTTCAGTTTCATAAATAGTCTCCCTAATTTACCCGTTATAATATGCCGCGATATGGGTAGGATCACGCGGCTACTACGGTTACCGTGCCACTGGCGCAGTAACACGAATTTCTATGCGTCGAGCGCCCGGCAGTCTTCGGTTTGCCAGCTAACTTTGGTGTTTTCGCCAACCACCAGATGCTTATGCCCCGAGGCATTGGGCACCTTAACGATGAAATCGTTATGGCCCGACACTGTCATACGGCAACGAATATGGTCGCCTAGATAGATAAGTTCCTGAACCAGAGCATCGGTCGAATTCGACCCATCCCCCGTAAGCGCCACGCGCTCTGGCCGGACCGAAAGCATCGTGCGATCCCCCACCGCGCCGCAATTCACGGCCAATGCGCGGGCCGTCATGCCGCCGTCGAGGTCAACAATAACGTTGTCGCCTTCCTGCGCGCGAATGATGCCCTCGAGCTTGTTATTTTCGCCGATGAATTGCGCCACAAACGCGTTCTCTGGCCGTTCATACAGATCGTCAGGCTTGGCGAGCTGCTGGATAACGCCGTCGTCAAAAACCGCCACACGGTCCGACATGGTTAATGCCTCGGACTGGTCGTGGGTTACATAAACCACAGTAATTCCAAGCTGCTCGTGAAGGTGTTTGATCTCGTACTGCATTCGCTCGCGCAGCTGTTTATCGAGCGCGCCTAGCGGTTCGTCCATCAGTACCAGTTCGGCGTCAAAAACCAACGCGCGCGCCAAGGCGATACGTTGCTGTTGGCCACCCGAAAGCTGTGCTGGTCGACGGTAGGCAAAGTCGCCCATCTGCACCATATCAAGCACAAGTCTAACCTTTTCCTCGCGTTCAGACTTGCCTATCTTACGGACTTCCAGCGGGAAGGACAGGTTTTCACCAACCGTCATATGCGGGAACAGGGCGTAATTCTGAAACACCATCCCGATGCCACGTTTATGCGGAGGGGTGTTGTTGATCGGCTGACCTTTCAACAGAATGTCACCGTGCGTGGCGACTTCGAATCCGGCCAACATCATAAGGCATGTTGTTTTGCCGGAACCCGATGGCCCGAGCATGGTAACAAACTCGCCTTTGGAAATTTGAAGATTAAGGTCTTTTACGACTAGAATTTCTCCGTCATAACTTTTTTGAACGTGATCAAAGGCCACGAACGCGTCTTGTAAACTTTTTTGCGACAAGAAAATCTCCAGCCAATCCTGTTAAAACAATAAGCTAACGGCCTAAAAATAATGCGCTAATCGCCGCGATCTAGCTGATAATGGCCAGACCCTAACAGGGAAAAGCGATTCTTGGCAATGGGTGCGCCGAATTTATTCAACGTACGACATGTTGGTCGTTTAGTGTCAGTTTATCTACGGTTGTTTCGACACTGGATTATTCTTGAGCAGGCGGTTATTCTTTATGTCGAGCAACGGGCGATGGCGTCGCCCAAAGGGGAATGCCTCGCTTGCGGGAGACCGCTCAAGTCCTGAACGCCCGGACCTTTTTTGAGGTTCTAACAAATGACCCAAACCAGACCGGAAACGTTCTCCCTGCAAAATGGCAAAAAAGCCAGGCTGCCGTTTTCTCTCTCTGAATATAACTCGCGCCTCGCCAAATTACGGGCCGAGATGGCGGCACGTGGCATCGATGCTGTATTGCTGACTTCGATGCAGAATATCGCCTACTACTCGGGCTTTTTGTATTGCAGTTTCGGCCGCCCTTATGCCTGCGTCGTGACGCAAGACCGCTCCACCACGGTTTCAGCCAATATCGATGGGGGTCAGCCGTGGCGACGCTCAGCCCACGACAACGTTATTTACACAGACTGGAAGCGTGACAACTACTGGCGAGCCGTACGTGAACTGGTCGGAAAATCCGGCAGGTTGGGAATCGAGGGCGATCACCTGACGTTAGTCCAGCGGGACAAATTATCGGAATTTCTGGATGCTGTTGAGGTGGTGGATATAGCACCAGCCACGATGATCCAGCGCATGGTGAAATCCGAAGCGGAAATTGCCCTTATCAAAGAATCGGCCCGTATTGCCGACGTTGGTGGAGACGCAATTGTGGCTGCCGTTGCTGAAGGTGTACGCGAAATTGATGTGGCCATGGCGGGGCGCGACGCGATGGACCTCGAAATTGCGCGCACCTTCCCCGATTCCGAGCTTCGCGACAGCTGGGTCTGGTTTCAAGGCGGACTTAATACCGACGGCGCACACAACCCTGTAACCACACGAAAATTGCAGATGGGCGATATCCTCAGCCTGAACACCTTTCCGATGATCAGCGGCTACTACACTGCGTTGGAACGGACTTTATGGTTGGGTGAGCCGGACAAGCGGAGCCTTGAAATCTGGGAAGCAAACGTCGAGGCACACGAACTAGGTCTTTCGCTACTAAAAGAAGGCGCCGTTTGCTCTGATGTTTGCGCCGACATTAACCAGTTTTTCGCCAGCCGCGACCTGCTGAAATACCGCAGCTTCGGATATGGTCACAGTTTCGGAATTTTGTCGCACTATTACGGCCGCGAAGCAGGGCTGGAGTTGCGTGAGGACATACATACTGTTCTTGAACCCGGCATGGTGATCTCGATGGAACCCATGCTGACAATCCCCGAGGGTCTCGCTGGCGCAGGCGGATACCGTGAACACGACATAGTCGTGATCGAGGAAGGCGGTCCAGTGAACATCACAGGCTTCCCTTACGGTCTTGCGAACAATATTTTGTGACTCCGTCATAGGGAACATTCTTTACCCCCTCATCTTTCACGCATTGCGTTCGTGAAAGATGAAACCAATGCAACAGAATTTACCCAAAAGAATGTGTCGCCACACGTCAAGAGAGATGGTACAAATTTCTTCCTCAGGAGTCCTGCCAAACAATTGATTTTCTATAAAAATGCCATGTTGCATGACCGAGAATTGGAAACGAAATCGCAAGCCCAATAAATGCCAATATGGTTCCCAGAAACAGTACGACTGCAACTATCAAGCCCCAAGCAGCAACCGGAATCGGGTTTTTCCATGCTACGCGTATTGACGCAGAAACTGCTGCTACTGGACCAATGTCGCGATCAATTAACAGGGGGAAGGACACTGCACTTGTCACAAGTACGATCAGCGCAAGTGCAAAACCTGCTGAACAACCGACAAATATCAATGACCAACCTTCAGCTGTTACAAATACTTGCTTTGTGAATTCGACTATGGAGGTTTGCTCTTCTCCACCAAAATAAACACCGTAAATGGAGCTTGCAATAAACAACCACACTACAAAGATCGCCAATAACATCAAAGACAGTGCGGCGACACTAAGCATTACAGCCGATTTGAGAATCCTCAACGCATGACGCCATGAAGTGTCCATTCCACGTTCACGCCGTCGACTAACTTCATAAAACACAACGGCGACGGCTGGGCCGACCAATGCGATACCGCCCGAAAGAGGGAACAGAAGCGGGATTACATCCATTCCGAAGGCCACACGAGCAGCAAAAAACGCAATAAACGGGTAGAATAAATAGACGAAAACCAACTGGCTTGGCTTTGCCTTAAAGTCGGCGATGCCAAGGCGCAACGCATCGGTCACGTCGCGAACATTCATTTTTCTAACTTCAGGAAAACCGTTATCTTTGACGCGATCTTGGCTTCCGTTTAACGTGCTATCGATCTGCATAATGCTCCCTCCGCTTAGTTTACAGGAGCGGGCGTTGGCCCGTTACTCCTTATTAGTATAGTAATATTGTCATCACTTGTCATCATTTGTCATTCATGGGCCACAAACGGTACCGGCGCAAACGCGCTCGCGCGTGAGCCAGAAACGTAGTTTGACTCGATTACCATCAGCGCAACGAAAACCAGAAGCGCCAAGGGCGGCAGCAATATTGCACCGCGAATGGCCAGACGTTCCCACTTCATATGCATGAAAACGCTGACGATTAAACCGGCCTTTAAGAACATAAATATCAGGATTAAGAGCCAGCGCATGTTACCCTCAAGCTGGAAGTAATCGACGAGATATGAAAACGTACTCAGGACGAAAAGGAGGAACCAGATCGACAGATATGTGCTGATCGGATGTGTCTGGTGTGCAGCTTTTTCCATGTTCTCCCTCACCACAGATAGAAAAATGCGAAGATAAAAACCCATACAAGGTCAACGAAATGCCAGTACAAACCGGCGATTTCAACGCTTTGATAATCGTCGCGCTGATCATAATCACCACGTAAGACCTTTCTGCCGATTATCGTTAAGTAGATAACGCCGATGGATACATGCAGGCCGTGAAAGCCCGTTATCATGAAGAATATCGATCCGAATTGCGGGGCGCCCATTGGGTTGCTCCACGGCCGCACACCTTCTTCAACGATTAATTTGGTCCACTCAAACGCTTGCAGGCCAACAAACGATAATCCAAACCCCGCAGTGATGAACATTAACAGCGCGGTGCGTTTCCGGTTGCGTTGATAACCATAGTTTACAGCCATCGCCATCGTGCCGCTGCTGCTGATTAGAATAAACGTCATGATCGCGATCAGTATCAGCGGGAAATCGGTGCCACCAATATTAAGTGCGAAAACTTCACTTGGGTTGGGCCACGGAACGACTGTCGACATTCGGACGCTCATGTATCCGATAAGGAAGCTTCCAAAAATGAAGGTATCACTTAACAGAAACACCCACATCATGGCCTTGCCCCAAGGAACATTTTTAAATGCTTCCTTGTCTGAGGACCAGTCGGCAACCATACCTTGCAACCCTTCACCAGAGGCAACGGCTTCGCCGAGCTGTGTGCTATCAGACATTCTATTCCCCTTTTTTATTCCGCGGGCTCAAAACTGGTTTCTCCAGATTTGATTTGAGCCTTGGTTTGCCAAGAATCTTCACTCCTACATTTAAACGCGATTTGCGTCGTATTAAATTTTATCCAGTATAGAACCGTTATCCATGAGCATCATCGCAAAGAGCACGACCCAGATCAAAAGCAGGTAGTGCCAGTAGGTGGCGCAAAGTTGGACGGTTCTTTTTATCGTGTCTACATTGTCTTCCCGATACGCTCTATCCAGAGCAAAGACCAAAACTGTGATGCCGCCGAAAATGTGAAGGCCGTGCAGAGCCGTCATAAGATAGTAAAACGCATATGACGCATTTACGGATGCGAAATAACCAAGCTGCAACAGTTCTAGCCACGCAAACATTTGCCCAAATAAGAAAGCTACCGCCAAGACTGCGCTTGTGATCAATAACCGGCGAGCCTGAACAGGTAAATCCTTAGCGGCGAGATTGCGCGCTCTTTGTATTGTCAGGCTGCTAAGCACTAAAACCGCGGTGTTCAGCCACAGCAATTGTGGTTCAAGTAAGGGCGTCCAATACGCTAACGTCGTATTTTCGATATATGCAACTGATAGAAGCGCAAACAATGCGGTGATCACACCAAGGAACAATCGAAGACCGCTCTTGGTCGTCGAGGTGCGAGACGCCAGTCCCGGATGGATCACGTTTGCTGGCCGTTCGTCTAATAGCCATGGTTTAGTTGATATGTGGCGAAATATGCTCATCGCTCGTCCATCTCCCCCTCGGCAACTGGAATGGTTTGCGGCACGAAATCTTCCTCGACACCGGGTAAGGAATAATCATACGCCCAACGGTGAACGACGGGCAACGAGGCACCCCAATTTCCGTGTACGGGTGGCGTTTGCGGTGTTTGCCATTCCATCGAGGTTGCACGCCAAGGATTGCCATCAGCCTTCTTACCGTTTCGAATGCTCCAGAACAGATTGAACAAGAACACCATTTGCGCCGCACCGACAACGAAAGCTGCGATACTAATCGCAGCGTTAAGCGTAAGGGCCGACTCTGGAATAAAGTCCAAACCGTCGAACGTAAAATACCGTCTGGGAATTCCGACGAAACCCAAAAAATGCATTGGGAAGAAAATGAGGTACGTACCAATGAAGGTAACCCAAAAATGTATGTGGCCCATGGTTTGGTTCATCATTCTTCCCGTAGCCTTAGGATACCAATGATAAATTGCGCCAAAGACCACCAGGACCGGCGCTACGCCCATTACCATGTGGAAGTGGGCCACCACGAAATACGTGTCGGATAGCGGCACATCGACAACCACATTTCCGAGGAATAATCCGGTCAACCCACCCACAACAAAGGTGAACACGAAGGCGATGGCGAATAGCATCGGCAGTGTAAAATGAATATTTCCACGCCACAATGTTAGCACCCAGTTATAAACTTTGATCGCTGTAGGTAGCGCAATTATCAGGGTAGTAATTGCAAAGAAGAATCCAAAAGCGGGATCCATGCCGCTGACATACATATGGTGCGCCCATACAATGAAACTCAGCGCTCCGATGATGACAATGGCCCAAACCATTTGTCGGTATCCGAAGATATTTTTACGGGCGTGAACGCTTATGAGGTCCGAGACAATTCCGAAGCCGGGCAGCGCCACGATATAGACTTCCGGATGTCCAAAGAACCAAAATAGATGTTGAAATAATAGCGGGCTGCCGCCTCCGTATTCCAGTGATTCACCCATCGATACAATCGCCGGAATGAAGAAACTTGTGCCCAGAACCTTGTCGAACATCATCATAACTCCGCCGACGAACAATGCAGGAAATGCAAGCAGTCCCATAATTGTCGCGACAAATATTCCCCAAATCGTTAGCGGCAAGCGCATCATGGTCATGCCTTCAGTCCGCGCCTGCAACACTGTGATTACATAGTTTAGGCCACCCATCGTGAAGGCTATAATGAACACGATGAGCGAAACCAGCATCAAGATTATTCCCCAATCAGATCCAGGAGTCCCTTCCAGAATTGATTGCGGTGGATATAGCGTCCAACCCGCGCCAGTTGCGCCGCCCGGCACGAAAAAGCTTGAGGCCAGAATAATTACCGAAAGAAGGTAGAACCAGTAACTCAACATGTTTAAATATGGAAAAACCATATCCCGGGCTCCAACCATCAACGGGATCAGATAGTTCCCGAACCCGCCCAGAAAGAACGCCGTGAGCAGGTAGATAACCATTATCATCCCGTGCATCGTGACATATTGATAATAGGATTCTGAATCGATGAAATCGAAAGTGTCTGGAAAACCGATTTGCAGGCGCATGAACCATGACAACACAAGTGCGACCAAGCCAATTGCGGTTGCAGTGCCCATATATTGGATGGCGATAACTTTGTGGTCTTGGCTCCAGACGTACTTTGTTAAAAAGGTTTGCGGACCGTGCGAATCCAGTTCGCTATCTTCGATGTTCGTACTAACCATTAAAGTTCTCCGGCGTTATTGATCTAGTTTAACCACGGTAATTTTTATTACGGCCTATTCAGAATTTTGTGCGTACTCGACATTGTCGTTGCGTTCATTCGCGACCAGCTTGGCGTAGGTTTCCTGCTCTGCCAACCATTCGTTGTATTCTTTTTTCTCATCAACAACTACGTATCCGCGCATTTGCGAATGTCCGACACCACACAGCTCGGCACAGATAATCTCAAATGTTCCTGTCCGGGTCGGGGTAATCCAGAAGTACGTCACAATGCCCGGGACCAAATCCATCTTGGCACGAAATTGCGGAACGTAAAAATTATGCAAAACATCGATTGATCTAAGTACCATTTTGACGGGCTGCCCTAGAAGCAGATGCAATTCGTTATCATCAATTATAATATCGTCACTTCCGGCGGGGTCAGAAGCAGACACACCAAACGGTGTTTCGTAAATGTCGTGCGTCGACACGAGACCAAATTCGCCGTCCTCGCCGGGTAGGCGAAATGCCCACGACCATTGTTGGCCGACGGCTTCGACTATTTTTGCATCATCGGGAACGGTTATATACTTATTCCAAACCACCAAACCCGGGGCCAGCATTGCGATAACGCCAACAGAAGTTGCCACGGCTAGTATCAACTCTAGCCGCTTGTTTTCGGGCTCAAAATCTGCACGATTTCCAGCCGATTGTCGGTATTTATACAGGGCGTAGGCCATGAACAAAGAAACGGCTACGAAAACAGCGCCGGTAATCCAAAGCGTGGCGGTTAGAAGCAAGTCGATTTCCGACCAGTCGGCTGCTATCGGGACGTAAGTCCACGGGCTAACAAAACTGAATACGACGCTAAAAATTACAAGCAACACGATAATTACTATTATAATCATTTAATACTCACCCCATTTTTTGGCCCACCGGTGACCCAAACAGAACGCAGTAAGTGTATTCCGAATTAGTTAAGGCTCCGGCAGACAATTTCACGCTACAATGGAAGTTGAAATTTCGCAAGGTTGCAGAGTTTTGAACGTTTTAGCTCTTAAATATGACCAGATTGGGTTCTGGTTTTGGCCTTGCGATGATGTCAGGGAACTCGGGCAAGGTGGTTCTAGACTGGCGAAGTTGAACTTGTTCGTTAGGAAAACGCAATTTTTACTGGATCGTGATCCAATCAAATTTACACTCGATCTTGCTCAGAAATGCCACCAACCCGTCGGGCGTCATCGCTAATGTCCGGTCGTTCACCAGTGGATGCGGATAGATCATTTTGCAATCTTGCAACGAGGCATCCATAAACATTCGCACGCCAGTGCTGACCCCGTTGATCATCGCAAGCGGCGTAACTGCACCTGGACGGACGCCTAGATTTTCCATCAGACGATCTGACGAGCCGAACGACAACCTGCCCGATCCGATCAGATGTGGCAGAGCTTTCAGGTCAAATTTGCAGTCTTGCTCGGTCACTATTAGGAAATTCCGTTTCTTGTGATCGCGTAGATACAAGTTCTTGATGTTTCCACCGCCCTCTTCGGCGGACAAAAACATGTCCTGCACCAACTTAGAGTCGGCTACCGTTTTCAACGGCACATGATCGTGGCGTTGGAAAGCAATGCCCCATTCAGTTAGTTTTTCCAGTAACGTGTCAGATGAAACAGGCAGGCTATCCTGAAACCTGGAAGAGGCATCTGGTGTCATCATTATATCCCGACTCAGTTAACTACCTTCCGTGGATACGACAGTTTCGACTGTGTCAAAAGCCCGAGTTAGTGTTTCATTAACCCTTTAACGCGTGCTTTGACGATTTCTTCGGCGGCGTCCTTGACCGGACCAAACCCGCGAATATCCAAAGGTGCTTGCATGATCTGCAACCAGTCGCCGTTCCCGCCTTTTTCGCAAGCAAGCATCAGATCTTCGAACCAGTCGATTAGCGCGACTTCGGCTTGCCGCTCGCCTGTGTAGTCAAACGGATCAAGCGCTGTACCGCGCAGGATTTTCAAAGGCGCCAACACCTTGAAGATAGCTGCCATGACCCGTCCAAACGCCCTTTTTCGGGGCCGTCCCAATGCGTCTTTCTTTGACGGCAACAACGGCGGTGCCATATGGTATTTGATCGTCGGGTTCATGTTCAAGCTTGACGCGGTGGCTAATGTGCGTACGAATTGGTTTTGCGACAAGCAAAATACGAAACGGGAATTGCGCTGTAAGCAGCAGGGGAATCAGTGTAGACTCGCCGGATTATTCATCCCGCCAAGATGCTGGCGCAGACCCCGGACATTATGGCCGGAATTCGAGAAAATATGAACACTACAAAACCCTACGATATATTTGTAATTGGCGGAGGCGTGAACGGATGTGGGATCGCCCGTGACGCTTCTGGCCGCGGTCTGACAGTTGGTCTGGCCGAAATGAATGACCTTGCGTCGGCGACATCTTCGGCCTCAACCAAACTGTTCCATGGCGGTTTGCGCTATCTAGAGCGCTGCAAATTCCGGCTGGTCCGCGAGGCCTTGATCGAACGCGAAGTACTGTTGCAAGCCATGCCTCACATCAGTTGGCCGATGCGGTTCGTTTTACCATTACACAAAGAAATGCGTCCGGCGTGGCTGATCCGGCTGGGGTTGTTTATCTATGATAATCTAGGCGGGCGAAAAATCTTGCCGGGCACGGCAACGTTGGATTTGACCAAAGATGTAGCAGGCGAGCCACTACAATCTAAATTTTCCAAAGCATTCGAGTATTCAGATTGCTGGGTGCAAGATTCCCGACTTGTAGCCCTGAATGCCCGCGATGCGGCACAGCTCGGCGCTGATATTTTCACGCGTACCAAGGTTGTCGGTGCCCGTCGGGATGATGGGATATGGAAAATTACGCTAACCGATGAAAAAAGCTCGCGCGACGTGTTCGCCAAAGTTTTGGTTAATGCGGGTGGTCCTTGGGTTGCCGATATTATCGAGCATGCAGTGCATCTGGATACACATGAAGGCGTACGCTTGGTCCGCGGCAGTCATATCGTTACTGACCGGCTGTTCGATCACGACCGCGCCTACTTCTTTCAGGGCAGTGATAACCGGATCATTTTTGCGATGCCCTACGAGGATGATTTCACGCTTATTGGTACGACTGATCACGATCACGTCGGCGACCCCTCGTCCCCCGTCTGCACCGAGGTCGAGGCTGATTACCTACGCAAATTTGCGTCGGAATACTTTAAGCGCCCTATTAGGAAATCACAGATCATCTGGTCGTATTCAGGCGTTCGCCCGCTGTACGACGACGACGCAAGTTCCGCGACCGAGGCAACCCGCGATTACGTGCTGACTCTACGCGAAGGTGGCGCCCCACTACTGAATGTTTTTGGCGGCAAGATCACAACTTACCGCCGCTTATCCGAGGCAGCATTAGCAAAGCTTGTTCCGTTTTTTCCGAATATGGGCAAAAACTGGACAACAAGGGCACCCCTGCCTGGCGGTGATTTTCCGGTGGATGGTGTGCAGGCCCAGATTGACAAGCTGAAGCTAGCGTTTCCATTCCTAAGTCACATCTGGGCGCGGCGCCTTGTGCAAACCTATGGCACGGACGCGTTTTTATTGCTCAACGGGGCGATCACGCCAGCAGATTTGGGCGAAGACTTCGGCGCTACGCTGACAATGGCCGAAGTTGAATGGCTGATGGAACATGAATTCGCCCGCACGGCCGAAGACGTTCTGTGGCGTCGCACCAAGCTGGGCTTAAGGTTGACGCAAGAAGATGCCAAATGGTTAGATTTGTTAATGCAAAAGCATTTTGAACACCTCGCCTGAAATGTGGTTCCCGCCGTGCAAATCTAGATTCTGCGTTCACGTAGTTTTTCGTAATAGCGAAGCGCCTGATTAGACAAGGTACTTCCCTCATCCGACAACTCGGAAGTAGAAGCCGCAGGTTTAGCAAACCCTTCACTTTCCCAAACCGACTTATACCAATGGCTTGCCCAAGCCCCGTCATCTTTATGTCCGCCTTTCGGCCAGTTCAGCATGGTGGTTTGAAAATCAAACCCAATGTTATAACAAATTTCTCGCAAAACGATTTCGGGATTCGCTAAAATATCATCGCTATCCACGACAACCGGTTTTTCACCTATTTCCGTTGCAATCTGGTCGAATATTTCAGCTTGCTGTTTAAGCCCGATATCGTCCAGTGCCAGCTTCAAGCCGTCTCAAAGCAATCCAAAATTTTCGAACGTAGCTCAAACGGCGGAAATAACTCGCTAACTATATTTCCCTTTTGTGAAATTTTGTTTGATTTTTTCACCAAGCACGCGCTCACTATCCAAAACAGGTGAAAGGCCGTGTGATTCCCATGTCGAAACCTATCCACCAAGATACCGATCACTCCGCCGCCCTCGGCCGCGATCTGCGCGCCCTGCGCAAAGCCCGCAACCTAACGTTAAACGAACTCGCTATCCGCATCGGCCGTTCCGTAGGCTTCCTTAGCCAAATCGAGCGAGGCCTTTCGGCGCCCTCGATCCGTGACCTGCGCACCCTCGCCAAAGCTTTTGAAGTCCCCGTAAGCTGGTTTTTCCTGACCAACGAGGGCGACGAGGCCGAGCGTGAATACATTGTCCGTGCTGACAATCGCCGCGCACTTGGCACGACCGAGGAAGGCATTATAGAAGAACTCCTCTCGCCGGACCTTGGCGGCAGTTTCGAGATGTTCCGCTCCGCCATCGAGGCTCGAACCGAACAAACCGAATTCATTTACCGCGAAACCGAAGAAGCCGGATATCTCGTCTCTGGACAGATCGATCTCTGGATCGAAGGCCGGAAATTCAGCCTGACCGCAGGCGACAGCTTCCGTTTCGACCATAAACCCGTTCGCTGGCACAACACCGGCGACGTTCAAGCAATTATCATCTGGGTGGTTAGCCCTCCAGTTTACTAAAAGGACTTCGCCGATGGCAGAACTTCCCTCAACAGCCCGTGTGGTCATTATCGGTGGCGGAGCCGTTGGAACTTCGGCCCTTTATCATTTGGCCAAGGCAGGCTGGACAGATTGCGTGCTGCTTGAGAAAAACGAGTTAACCTCAGGTTCCACATGGCACGCCGCCGGAAATGTCCCGACGTTTTCCACGTCGTGGTCTGTTATGCACATGCAACGATATTCCGCCGAAATGTACCGCGACTTGGAAGAAGTTGTTGATTACCCGATGAACTATCACGTCACAGGCTCCATCCGTCTAGCGCACAGTAACGAGCGTATGCAGGAATTCGAACGGGCCAAAGGCATGGGTCGTTATCAGGGCATCGACATCGACATGTGCGACTGGTCAGATCTCAAACGACTGTATCCGTTCCTCGAAACCCATGATCTTGCAGGCGGCCTTTACGACCCGAATGACGGTGATATAGACCCCGCGCAGTTAACTCAAGCAATGGCCAAAGGCGCACGAGATTTGGGCGCAAAGATAGTTCGTTTCTGCCCTGTTGAGGGTGTGAGCCGCGAGAATGACGAATGGGTTCTTTCTACCCCCAAGGGCGCAATACGCGCCGAAATTGTGGTTAATGCAGCCGGTTACCGTGCCCAAGAACTAGGGCGTATGTTCATTCCGTACGGGGGCCGCGAAGTACCGATGATGACAATGAGTCACCAGTATTTGCTGACCGGCGAGATCCCCGAGCTCGAAAAATGGTCGGTCGCCAACAGTCAGAAACTGCCCCTGCTGCGCGACGTGGACAGCTCCTATTACCTGCGCCAAGAAAAGAACGGCCTCAACCTTGGGCCGTACGAGCGGAATTGCAAAGGTCATTGGATGACGGCAGACGACAAGATGCCGGACGACTTCTCTTTCCAGCTTTACCCAAATGATCTGGATCGCCTTGAATGGTATATCGAGGATGCGATGGCCCGGGTTCCATTGCTCGGCAAAGTCGGGATTAGCAAGGTCATCAACGGCCCGATACCCTACACGCCCGACGGCAACGGCTTGATCGGCCCAATGCCTGGCGTGCCAAACGCGTTCGAAGCCTGCGTTTTTACCTTCGGAATCGCCCAAGCTGGCGGCGCGGGCAAAGTTTTGGCCGAATGGGTGACCGAAGGCGAAACCGAGTGGGATATGTGGTCCGTCGATCCCCGTCGTTTTACAGGGCACTGTGATCAGGACTACACCAACAAGAAGGGCGTGGAGATATACGGCTATGAATACGCCATGCATTTTCCCCGCCATGAATGGCCTGCCGCGCGGGATAAAAAACTCTCCGCGATCCACGATAAAACCACTGCACTCGGCGCACAATTCGGTGCCGGAAATGGCTGGGAGCGCGCGAACTGGTATGCGCAAAACGGCGACGACACATCGCACGAATCCACCCTGACGTGGGACCGCGAAGGCCCATGGCAACAACGCATCCGCGAAGAATGCCACGCGGTGCGCGACGCCGCCGGAATCCTCGATCTGCCCGGTTTCTCGCGCTACAACGTGAAGGGCGCGGGCGCCTGCGCGTGGCTCACCACCCGCACCGCCAGTTTGATCCCCAAAGTTGGGCGTGTGGGCTTGGCATATTTCACCGACACTCGCGGCCGCGTCGTTACCGAAATGTCTATCATCGCGTTAGAGGAGGATTCATTCCTTCTTATCACCGCCGCCTCGGCAGAATGGCACGATCTGGAACTGCTGATCCGCAACCTCCCCAAAGGGTCGGACATTGACATCCAGAACGTCACAGCGGACTTCTCCTGCCATATCCTGACCGGCCCAAAGTCCCGCGCCATCCTGACGGAAGTCTGCGATGCAGACCTGACCGGCCCTTGGCTGACCCATCAAACCACCCAAATCGCCGGAAAAGAATGCCAGCTGTTGCGTGTATCCTTCGCCGGTGAACTCGGCTGGGAAATCCACACTATGGTCGGTGACACACCCGAAATTTTCGACACGGTTTGGACCGCTGGCCAAGCACACGGGCTGAAACCGTTCGGGATGTATGCACTCGACAGCTTGCGCCTGGAAAAAGGATATCGCGCGTGGAAGGGCGACCTATCGACCGATTATTCGATGCTGGAATCCGGTTTGGACAGGTTCTTGAAGCTGGATAAACCTCAAGATTTCCCCGGCAAAGCCGCGCTTCAGAACGAAAAGCAGAAAGGCGTCAAAAAACGGTTTGTGACCTTGATAGTCGAGGCAGGCGCGTCCGACACCCCCTACATGTCCACCCTCTGGCACGACGGCAAAGTTGTTGGCGAAACAACGTCGGGCGGTTGGGGTCATCGTATCGAGAAATCCATCGCGCTGGGCATGTTGCGCATTGATCTAACCGAACCCGGAACAGAAATCGAAGTCGAAATCTACGGCAAGCGCTGCAAAGCCACCGTTCAGCCAGACCAACCCCTTTGGGATCCCAAAAACGAAAGATTGCGGTCATGAGCAAATCTCTCCCAACCCACGCACGGGTGGTTGTAATCGGTGGCGGTGTCGCCGGTGCATCCGTGGCCTACCACTTGGCGAAACTCGGCTGGAAAGACGTGATCCTGCTGGAACGCAAGCAGCTTACGAGCGGCACAACATGGCACGCTGCAGGTCTAATCGGCCAACTCCGCGCCAGCTCCAACATGACCCGTCTGGCGAAATATACGCAGGAATTATACTTCGATCTAGAGGCTGAAACAGGTGTCGCCACAGGTATCAAGCGCAACGGCTCCATCAGCGTCGCCCTGACCGAAGAACGCCGTGAAGAACTGTACCGTGGAGCCTCCATGGCCCGCGCGTTTGGCGTTGAAGTCGAGGAAATTTCGCCCGAAGAGGCCAAAAACCGCTATCCGCATCTGAACATAGATGACGTGGTTGGTGCGGTATACCTGCCCAAAGACGGGCAGGGCGACCCTGCCAACATCACCCACGCGATGGCAAAGGGTGCGCGGAAAATGGGTGTGCAGATATTCGAAAACGTCAAAGTTACCGACATCAAAACTGAAGGTGGTCGCGTCACTGGCGTCACTGCCGAACAGGACGGCGAGACGACTCACATTACCTGTGACCACGTCGTTAACTGCGCAGGTATGTGGGCGCAAAAAGTCGGCGATATGGTCGGCGCGGCAATCCCGCTGCACGCTTGCGAACACTTCTATATTGTCACTGAAGGTATCGAAGGTTTGGGCAAACTCCCCGTTCTGCGCGTGCCTGATGAGTGTGCGTATTATAAAGAAGATGCAGGAAAGATTCTTCTGGGCGCGTTCGAACCCGTGGCCAAACCTTGGGGCATGGACGGCATTTCCGAGGATTTCGAGTTCGACCAGCTCCCCGAAGACTTTGACCATTTCGAGCCCATTCTGGAGACGGCCATCGACCGCATGCCCCTGCTGGCCGACGCGGGCATTCACACGTTTTTCAACGGCCCTGAAAGTTTCACGCCAGACGACCGTTACTACCTTGGTGAAACGCCCGAGGTACAGAACTTCTGGGTTTGTTGCGGGTTCAACTCGGTCGGTATCCAGTCCGCTGGCGGCGCCGGCATGGCGTTGGCGCAGTGGATGGAGGACGGCGCGCCGCCCTTCGATCTGTGGGACGTGGACATCCGCCGCGTGCAGCCTTTCCAGAACAACCGCGCGTATCTGAAGGAACGTGTTAGCGAGAGTCTCGGCCTGTTGTACGCCGACCACTTCCCTTATCGCCAGCCGGTGACATCTCGCGGAATCCGTCGCTCACCGATCCACGAACATTTGAAAAAGCGTGGCGCGGTGTTTGGTGAAAGCAGTGGCTGGGAACGCGCCAACTGGTTTGCCGATGAAGGCCAGAAGGGCGAATATGAATACTCGTGGAAACGTCAAAACTGGTTCGAAAATGCCAAACGTGAACATATGGCTATCCGCGAGGGAGTCGGTCTGTTCGACATGACCAGTTTCGGTAAAATCCGTGTCGAGGGTCGCGATGCCTGCGCGTACCTGCAACGCCTTTGCGCAAACCAGATTGATGTTGAAAACGGCAAAATCGTCTACACTCAAATGCTGAATGAGCGTGGCGGCATTGAATCCGACCTGACTGTCACGCGCCTGTCCGAAACCGCCTATCTGCTGATCGTTCCGGGCGGCACATTGCAACGCGATCTCGCGTGGTTGCGCCGTCATTTGACCGATGAATTCGTGGTCATCACCGACATAACAGCAGGCGAGGCGGTATTCGCCATCATGGGGCCAAAATCCCGGGAATTGCTGCAAAAAGTCAGCCCAAATGATTTTTCCAACGAAGCCCACCCCTTCGGCACCATGCGTAATATAGAGATCGGCATGGGAATGGCCCGCGCGCACCGCGTTACGTACGTTGGCGAATTGGGCTGGGAAATATACGTCTCCACCGACCAAGCCGCCCATGTCTTTGAAGCCTTGGACAAGGCAGGCGAGGACGTCGGCCTGAAGCTCTGCGGTTTACACGTGCTGGACAGTTGCCGGATCGAGAAAGCCTACCGTCACTTCGGCCACGACATCACGGACGAGGACAACGTGATCGAAGCAGGCCTTGGCTTTGCGGTAAAAACCGACAAGGGCGATTTCATTGGCCGCGATGCAGTGTTGGCGAAACGCAAAGACGGTCTGGATAAACGGTTCTTGCAATTCCAGCTTAACGATTCCGAACCGCTACTTTATCACAACGAACCCATCCTGCGCGACGGCGTGATCGTCGGGTATTTATCGTCGGGCAATTACGGACACTTCCTCGGCGCAGGGATTGGGCTAGGGTACGTCCCTTGCGAGGGCGAGAGCGCGCTACAGGTTTTGGCCTCCACCTATGAAATTGAGATTGCAGGCGAGAAGTTCAGTGCCACTGCCAGCTTAAAACCGCTTTATGATCCGAAATCCAAGCGCGTGAAGGAGTAATATATGAGCAGACGAGCAGGGGGCCGCAGCGCCCGCAAAGCCATGCGTGCCGCGCCACTTTCGGAAGAAATACGCCCGATTTGTGCTGGCATGTCGGGTGGGCGTTACAAGCCCTTGTCCGATGACGACATCGCGCAAATCCACGAGGCAGCGATGGAAATTCTGTCCGACATCGGGTTTAAGGACGCGACCGAGGGCTGCATCGCCGCCTGCACCGCCGTAGGGGCGATCTATAGAGACGGGCGGCTGTTTTTTCCGCGTGATCTGGTTCTGGAAACCATCAAAACCGCGAACCGTGATATTACCCTCTGCGGACGCGATTCAAAACACGACATCCACCCACAGGGTACCAAAGTACATTTCGGTACAGCGGGCGCCGCGGTGCATATCGTCAACGTGGAAAAAAACGAATACCGCGAAAGTATGCTACAAGATCTTTATGATGCCGCACGCATCGTGGACCAGCAGGACAACATCCACTTTTTTCAACGCCCTTTGGTGCCGCGCGACATGACAAATGAGCTGGATCTGGACATAAACACGCTTTATGCGAGCCTTTCGGGTACTAATAAACATATCGGTACCAGCATCACTCTGGTCGAGAACTGCAAGCCGTTTGTTGACATGATCTACGCAGTTGCGGGAGGCGAAAATGCGTTCCGCGCCCGCCCATTTGTCTCGGTTTCCGCGACGTTCATAGTGCCGCCGCTACGCTTTGCGACCGAGGCACTGGATGTGATTGGCGAGATGGTCAACGCCGGTGTTCCGGTGCTGCTTTTGTCTGCCGGGCAGGCGGGCGCGACCTCGCCCGCTGCGCTCGCCGGATCGGTGGTGCAGTCGATTGCCGAAGTGCTGGCTGGTCTAGTTTATATCAACGCACTTGCCCCTGGCCATCCGGCGATATTCGGGCCGTGGCCGTTCGTGTCGGACCTGCGTACTGGTGCTATGTCCGGCGGCTCGGGTGAGCAGTCGTTGCTGATTGCTGCAGTAACCCAGATGGCCAACCATTATGACCTTCCTTGTGGTGTGCCCGCCGGAATGAGCGATGCAAAAATGCCGGATATCCAGTCGGGTTATGAAAAAGGCATCACCACGGTGATGGCTGGCTTGTCCGGTGGTAATATGGTGTACGAAGCTGCGGGAATGCATGGTTCGTTGTTGGGATTCTGTCTTGAAAGCCTGATCCTCGATAATGACATTCTGGGTCAGTCGCTTCGCTGTGTACGCGGGATTGAGGTGAACGAGGACACGCTGTCGTTGGACACGATCCGTAATGTAATCAACGGGCCGGAGCATTTTCTGGGCCAGCCTCAGACGCTCGATCTGATGCAGAAAGAGTACATCTATCCGGTGATCGGTGACCGCACGACCCCGAAGGAATGGGAGGAATTGCAAAAACCCGAGATAGTCATCAAAGCCATTAAGGAAAAGCGCCGCATTCTGGTTGAGTTTTTCCCACAGTATATTTCAGAAGCAGTGGATGCGGATTTACGTGCGCGATTTGATATTAAGCTGCCAAGGGAACGGATGAAACGGGCGTAAGAAATCCAATAATGAGCGGTAACACTCTTAGCAATCGTAGCTGCAAAACGATTTGGTTACTAAACCCTTAACAGTTCGGACGTGACCCAAAAAAACGCAAATTATTCGACTGAACGGTGATAAGCGACCTCCTTTTTCGTCTCTAATTCACCTTTTTCCCTCGCCACGGCAGCGGCGCTACGGGAATGCCGTCATCAATCAATGACTTTGCATCCTCGAGTTTGGCTTCGCCATAAATCGGGCGCTCAGGGGCGTCGCCTTCGTGAATCGCCCTTGCCTCAGCGGCAAAGTTGTTCCCTACGTTGTCGGCGCTGTCCCTTATCTTTTTGCGCAATTCTCTGACTGCTTGTTCTGCAGCCGACGCTGGTGCACTTAGAGGGTGTTCGCCCTTCGAAACGCGTGGGGCCATAATGGTTTTTTCTACAGTGGCATCACCACAAACCGAACATGAAACCATTCCGGCGGCGGACAGTTTGTCGTAACCCGCGCTGGAGCCAAACCAGCTTTCAAAGCGGTGGCCTTTGGCGCATTTTAAGTCGTAACGGATCATTTAACCCTCGTTGGTTTCTTACATAACGTATATAGGAAGTGTTAACGTAATCCTACTAGGGCTGAGTCCAAAGGGAAGCAATATGCAATCACGCCTTCTTCCTTTCGTCCTGATTGGCATAGCCATCGGCGTGGTCACTGCATTTCTGTCTGTTCTGGAGGAGCCGTTCTGGACCGTTCTCATCTCGGTTCTAGTGATGGTAATCTTATTTGGGCTGTTGCTGGAGGTCATGCGTAATCCGGTCGAAGAAGGAGATGTCGAGGTGGCGGCAACTGCCAAGCCGATGCCGACGGGGTTCGGGCGGGCGATGCTGGAACAAATGCCGCTTCCGCTGCTGGTGATTTCGCGTGAGGGGCGGGTGGTTTATGGAAACCCCGCCGCCAAAGAGGTTCTACCCAGTTTGAAACCAAGGGATCATTTCGCGAGCCTACTACGTGTTCCCGTATTCGTTGATGCGGTCAATGCCGCTGTGACCGATGGAAAGAGTAGCAAGATTTCCTTCACCACTAGCCAACCACACGAACGGTATTATGAGGCCAGTATAGGCTTGATGCCGGCGGGCAGCGATTTTGACGACAAGGTGCAAGCGATTGTCCAAATCGAGGACCGGACACAGGATCGCAGGGTTGAAAAAATGCGCAGTGATTTTGTGGCGAATGCCAGTCATGAGTTGCGGACACCGCTTGCCTCGATCTTGGGATATATTGAGACTTTGCAAGGCCACGCCAAGGATGATCCGGTTGCGCGTGAAAAATTTCTTAATATCATGGACAAGCAGGCGACGCGGATGCAGCGCCTTGTTAACGATTTGATGTCCTTAAGCCGGATCGAACTGAACGAGCATGTCCGCCCCAGCGACCCATGCGAGTTGAACGAGCTGGTGCGCGAGGCGATATCAGCCCTGTTGCCGTTGCAAAAGAAATACGAAGTGACATTGGAAACCTTGTTGGACGGCGATGGTCCGGTGGTTGCTGCGGATCGTGATCAGCTGAATCAGGTGCTGGTCAATCTGATAGATAACGCCATGAAATACGGTGGCGGTGGCACGGTTGTGACCGTGACAACTGCCGCGCCGGATTTGCGATATGCGAATATGGTAGGGATCACGATTGCGGATCAGGGCGCAGGGATCGGGGCCGAGCATTTGCATCGCCTGACCGAGCGTTTCTATCGTATAAACGTAAAACAAAGCCGCAATAAGGGGGGCACCGGCTTGGGTTTGGCGATTGTTAAACATATCGTTAACCGCCACGGCGGCGATCTGCAGATAGAATCGACTTTAGGTGAGGGCAGCCGGTTCACGGTCTGGCTGCCTGTATCTTAATCGTATTGGTCATTAGTACCGGTGGGGGCGCTAACGCCCCTTCTTGTCATAAAACCGTCATGTCAGTGCAATAAAAGTGCGTTCGAAGTGGCTGATTCACGAGCCGCGGAATAACTATTCTGCGGTGAGTGTCACGCACTCGATGCAGCAGGTCGTGCGGGTCTCTCAAAAAAGGTATTTTTTAATCTTGGGGATAGGGTAGAATACGGCGACACGTCGGCGATTTTCACCAACTCGGTTGACCAACGCACGCAAGGTTACATTGCCGGCCTGTTCGGTTAAAGGGGGCAAGGATGAGCATTAAAGTTCTGGCAGTCGAAGATGAAGAGGCGATTAGCCATCTGCTGAACTACAATTTGACGGCCGAGGGATTTGCAGTTTCCATCATTGATGACGGTTATGAGGCGTTGATGGCGGCAGAGGATTTCCAACCTGACATCATTCTGCTGGATTGGATGTTGCCGAACGTCTCGGGTATCGAAATTTGTCGACAATTACGGGCGCACACCGAGACGCGGGACATTCCGATTATCATGCTGACAGCGCGGGCCGAGGAAGAGGACCGCTTGTGCGGGTTTGACAAGGGCGCGGATGACTACGTGACCAAACCGTTCTCGATGAAGGAACTGGTGGCGCGGATACATGCGGTTTTGCGACGGGTTAATTCTGCGGCAATGGAAAATTTGGTGGAGTTTGGCGATATCGGTTTGGACCGCGACACGATGCGAGTGAAACGGGCTGGCGAGGCGGTGACGCTCGGACCGACGGAGTTTCGTTTGCTGGAAGTTTTAGTTAAATGGCCAGGGCGTGTTTATAGCCGCGAACAATTGCTTGATCAGGTTTGGGGGCAGGGCATTTACGTGGAAGCCCGCACGGTCGACGTGCACATCGGGCGGTTGCGCAAGGCGTTGAACAAGGGCGGCTTGGCTGACCCGATCCGCACAGTGCGGGCTTCGGGTTATGCGCTGGACGAGACGTACGGTGGGTGAAGTTGGGCGCTACGGTGCGTTGAGACCGCGTACGCTACGGCTAAAACCTACCGCGCTACTCGTCATCAGGGCCTTTTTCTTTATTTACTAAATTTTTGGCAACATCGACCGCAGATCCTGCCAACATCCCAATGAACATATCCCAGACGACTCCTGCGCTTACGTTACCGAAGGCCGCGCCAAACGCTATGCCTAGGCCTACATCGATACCTATGCCGCGGATCTTCGGGGGGTTTCAGGATCAGATTTTATCGCCCAACCCTACTATTAACCTATGATGTTTTGTAACGGATGAACCTCGATTTCGCTTTCGGTTCGGCCTTTCATCGCGCGCGCTGCGGCGCGACAGCCTGCGGCAGTCGTGTAGTAGGGGATCTTGTCGTACAGCGCTACGGAACGAATTTCACGAGAGTCTTCAATGGATTGCACACCCTCGGTCGTATTAAATACCAACTGAACCCCACCATCTTTCATCATATCTACGATGTTCGGGCGGCCCTCGTAGACCTTGTTAACTACGTCCGCCATGATACCGTTCGAGGCTAGATATTCCGCGGTACCGCGTGTGGCGACGATCTTAAAACCAAGGTCGGATACGTTGCGCGTGGCCTCTAGAATCATCTCGCCTTTGTCGGAATCTTTGATGGAAACAAAAGCATTACCTTCGGTCGGGAGGTCGACACCTGCACCGAGTTGCGACTTCAGGAAGGCACGTGAGAAAGTTTTATCGAGTCCCATGACTTCGCCAGTTGAGCGCATTTCAGGGCCAAGTAGGGTATCGACGCCGGGGAAGCGGTTGAACGGAAGAACGGCTTCTTTCACCGCGTAGTATGGGATGTTTGGATCCACCAGATCGAAGTTCGACAGTGGCTCGCCAGCCATTATGCGGGCGGCGATAGAGGCGATCGGGGAACCTGTTGCTTTGGCTACGAAGGGCACAGTACGACTGGCCCGTGGGTTGACTTCGAGAACATAAATCACGCCGTCTTTGATCGCGAATTGCACGTTCATCAGACCGACGACGTTTAGGCCAATGGCCATGGCCTCGGTCTGACGCTTTAGCTCGGTGATGGTTTCGGTGTCTAGAGAATAGGGTGGTAGCGAACAGGCTGAGTCACCGGAATGCACGCCGGCTTCTTCGATGTGTTCCATGATGCCTGCTACGTGGACGGATTTGCCGTCACATAGCGCGTCTACGTCAACTTCGATTGCGCCAATTAAATAGCTGTCGAGCAACACAGGGTTGTCGCCTGACAGGCTGATCGCCGCATTTATGTAGCGGGTCAGTTGGGCGTCGTCGCGCACAATCTCCATGCCGCGACCACCGAGTACGTAGGAGGGGCGAATAACCAGTGGATAGCCAACGTCTTTGGCGATCTCGAACGCTTGTTCGGGGCTGGAAGCGATGCCATTGTAGGGCTGTTTCAGGTCCAGATCGTTTAGTAATTGCTGGAAGCGTTCGCGGTCTTCGGCAAGGTCAATTGCGTCGGGCGTGGTGCCGAGGATCGGGATACCTTCGGCTTCTAGCGCGTTCGCCAGTTTCAACGGGGTTTGACCGCCGAATTGCACGATAACGCCGTGGAGGGTGCCGTTTTCCTGTTCGACGCGCAGGATTTCCAAAACGGATTCTAGTGTGAGAGGCTCAAAATACAGGCGGTCCGACGTGTCGTAGTCTGTCGATACCGTTTCAGGATTACAGTTGATCATGATGGTTTCATAATCGGCAGCAGTCAGGGCGTAACAGGCGTGACAGCAGCAGTAATCGAACTCGATTCCTTGGCCAATACGGTTCGGACCGCCGCCAAGGATGACGACTTTCTTGCGATCTGATGGGCGGGCTTCGCATTCCACGGTGCCCATCGTGTCGGCTTCGTAGGTCGAGTACATATACGGGGTCTGCGCCTCGAATTCGGCGGCGCAGGTATCGATGCGTTTGAAGCAGGCTTTAACGTCCATAGCGAGGCGCGAGTGACGGACACCTGTTTCGGTGTTCTTGGTCAGGGTTGCCAGACGAGCATCAGAGAATCCCATCATTTTGATCCGGCGCATATCATGCGCGTTGGTCGGCAGGTCGTTTTCGCGAAGAAGGGCTTCTTCATCGACGATTTCCTTGATGCGCTCAAGGAACCACGGGTCGAATTTGGTGTGTGTGTGGATTGTTTCCAGCGACATGCCTTCACGCATGGCTTGGGCGATCAGCAGCATTCGGTCGGGCGTTTGCAGGGATATGGCGGCGATGATCGCGGCCTCTCCCTCGCCTTCGATCTCCATTTCATCGAATCCGGTCAAACCTGTTTCCAGCGATGCGAGCGCTTTTTGCAAGCTTTCGTGGATGGTCCGGCCGATAGCCATAGCTTCGCCCACGGATTTCATCGCGGTGCCGAGAATTGGCTCGGCGCCAGGGAATTTTTCGAATGTGAAACGCGGGATTTTAGTTACGACATAGTCGATGCTTGGCTCGAAAGACGCCGGCGTGACCTTGGTGATGTCATTATCCAACTCGTCTAGCGTATAGCCGACCGCCAGCTTCGCTGCGACCTTGGCAATTGGGAAGCCTGTGGCTTTGGACGCAAGAGCCGAGGAGCGAGATACGCGCGGGTTCATTTCGATGACGACCATACGGCCATCTTCAGGGCTCACGGACCATTGCACATTGGAACCACCGGTTTCGACGCCGATTTCGCGCAGCACGTCGATAGAGCGGGTCCGCATCAACTGGTATTCTTTGTCCGTCAGGGTCAGCGCAGGGGCTACGGTGATCGAGTCGCCCGTATGCACGCCCATCGGATCGACGTTTTCGATAGCGCAAATGATGATGGCGTTGTCGGCTTTGTCACGGACGACCTCCATCTCGAACTCTTTCCAGCCCAGCAGGCTCTCGTCGATCAGGATTTGGTTGACGGGGGACGCATCCAACCCAGTGCCGCAGAAATGGATGTAATCTTCGCGATTATAGGCAATGCCGCCGCCAGTGCCACCCATTGTGAAGGCAGGGCGAATGATGGCGGGCAGGCCGATGTCGTCCAGCGCGTCCATGCACTCGTCCATGGTTTCAGCGATTGTCGCGCGTGGGTTTTCGATGCCAAGACGGTCCATTGCCTCGCGGAACAGTTTGCGGTCCTCGGCCATTTCGATGGCTTTACGATCCGCGCCGATCATCTCGACGCCGAATTTTTTCAGCACGCCCATGTCATCCAGCGCCAATGACGTGTTCAGGCCCGTTTGGCCGCCCATGGTTGGCAGCAACGCGTCTGGACGCTCTTTTTCGATGATTTTGGCGATGACTTCGGGGGTAATCGGCTCTACATACGTGGCGTCGGCCATGTTGGGGTCGGTCATGATGGTGGCGGGGTTAGAATTGACGAGGATCACGCGGTAACCTTCCTCCTTCAAGGCCTTACAGGCTTGTGCGCCGGAATAGTCGAACTCGCAGGCTTGGCCGATAATAATGGGGCCAGCGCCGATAATCATAATAGAGGAGATATCAGTTCTTTTAGGCATACCGTGTCCGCGCGTTTGGCCGCCAGCGCGATGGCGCGAGCGGGGAGGGATTCGTCTGCGAGATGCAAATTGTGGCGGTTATAGTCCGTCGGGCAAAACGCGCAACCCCAAGCTGGTGGAAAATTGGGGTGTATGGTCAGTAAAATAGCGACATATACGTCGTAATCGAGGTGGTCGTGCCCGAAAATTACCTATAAACCCGCGCCGATCATTAAAATTTGACAAGGGATCGAAGTGCACACACCGTATATACGTTTTGATATTGGACCATCGGGTGTACCGGAAGAGTTTTCCGGTGCCTCGGCCGTGTTATGTGCTCGCACGCCAGAGGAAGTACCCGGTGTGTTACGTCAAATGGAAGAAGCGCGACGCAGCGGAGCATGGCTGGCAGGCTATGCGAGTTACGAGCTGGGCTATGCGCTGGAACCCAAACTGGCCGCATTGATGCCTGCGGATCGGCGAATGCCGTTAATTCAGTTCGGCGTCTTCGATTCACCTGTCGTGGCGGAGACATTGCCTGATTTTGACGATGCGATAACGACATTTCAACCGAGGTGGACAAGTCAGCAATACTCGGACGCGTTTAAAATGGTGGCTGAGTGCATAGTTTCGGGGGACTTCTATCAGGCGAACTTGACGCTCCCGTTGGAAGCGACGGTGGCGGGCGACATTCTGGGTTATTATGCAGCTTTGGCTGAGCGGCAGGCAACACGCTACGGGGCGTATCTCGATTTTGGCGAAGGGGCGAAGATTTTGTCGCGCTCGCCGGAGCTGTTTTTCGAGATTGATAAGAGCGGAAGCATTCGGACCAGACCGATGAAAGGCACCGCGCCGCGTGATGTTGACCCGCTCATTGATCGCGCTTTAGCCGAAGGATTGGCGGTGGACAAAAAAACCGAGCCGAAAATTTGATGATTGTTGATCTTCTTCGTAATGACCTTAGCCGTGTCTGCGAGGTCGGCTCGATCAAAGTTCCGAAATTGTTCGAGATCGAAACCTATGCGACCGTGCACCAAATGGTTTCGCATATCGAAGGCCAACTGCGTGCGGAAATCGACGTCAGCGATCTCTTTTGTGCGTTGTTTCCATGTGGTTCGATCACGGGTGCGCCGAAGATCCGGGCAATGGAGGTTCTGAATGAACTCGAAACCGCGCCACGCGATGTGTATTGTGGGGCAATCGGGTGGATGGCCCCTGATGGTTGCAGCCGGTTTAGTGTCGCTATCCGCACGGTGATCGTGTTTGATGAAACCCGTGCCGTTTTGAATGTGGGTGGTGGAATCGTATACGATTCAACCGCTGCGTCTGAATATGAGGAAGCCTTGTGGAAAGCCCGTTTCGCCAACCTGTCCCCGAAAATTTGAAGGTTATCGAGACTTTTGGGTTTTTGACCGAAAAAGGGTTTGTTCGGTTGGAGGGCCATCTCTCGCGTCTGGCTGGAACTTGTGAGACGCTGGGAATTTCCTGTGACCTCGACGTTTGCCTACAAAAACTGGCGACATTACCGATCGAGCAAAACCTGCGTGTTCGCCTGACGATAGATATATCTGGCGAGGTCGATGTGACGAGCGCGGACATGACCCCGACGTCCGAAATTTGGCGGATTGCCGTTTGTGAAACGCGCCTGTATTCCGCGGATCAATGGTTGCGAGTCAAAACAACGAATCGAGCGCTTTACGATCGGGCGCGGGCAGGTTTGAAGTCAGAGGTAGACGAACTGATCTTCCTAAACGAAAAAGGCGAGGTTTGCGAGGGTACGATCACAAATATCTTTGCCGACTTCGGCGATGAGCTGGTTACGCCCCAAACTTCGTGTGTGCTACTTCCCGGTATCCTTAGGGCGGAGTTGCTGGAGGCTGGCGCGAGGCAGAAAGTTATCTCGTTCACGCGTCTTACATGCGCCAAGAGGTTGTTTGTCGGAAATTCACTTCGTGGATTGATTCCGGCTCGACTGGTTTGAATACCTTTGATGACGGCGACACCCTTGACATTTGTCCCCTAAAGCTGTGTATCCAACCTCTATCAATTCGGCGTGCCATGGAGCGCGCCTTAAGCTGTTTGTAAGGACTTACCATGCACGCCTTTCGCTCTCATAAATGTAACGAACTTTCGGCCGCCAACGTGGGCGATACGGTTCGCCTTTCGGGTTGGGTGCATCGCGTTCGTGACCACGGCGGCATCCTGTTTATCGACCTTCGCGACCACTATGGCATCACGCAGATTTTGGCGGATGAGGATTCACCGGTGTTCCGCGAACTTGAAAAGGTGCGTTCGGAGTGGGTTATTCGCATAGACGGCATTGTCATGGCGCGCGCTCCTGAGTTGGTGAACTCCAACCTGCCCACAGGAGAAGTAGAGATTTTCATTCGGGATATGGAGGTTTTGGGTGCATCCGAGGAACTGCCGTTGCCAGTCTTTGGTGAGCAGGATTACCCCGAAGAAACCCGCCTGAAGTACCGCTTCCTCGACCTTCGTCGCGAGGGTATCCACAACCGTATGATGATGCGCTCTAACGTGGTTTCCAGCATTCGTAAACGGATGGAAGGCATCGGGTTTAATGAATTCCAGACGCCGATCATCACGGCGTCGTCCCCTGAAGGCGCGCGAGACTTTCTGGTTCCGTCGCGTATGCATCCGGGCAAGTTCTATGCGTTGCCGCAGGCTCCGCAGCAGTTCAAGCAGATGATGATGGTTTCGGGGTTTGACAAATATTTCCAGATCGCACCGTGTTTCCGTGATGAAGACCCGCGTGCTGACCGCTCGCCCACCGACTTCTACCAGTTGGATATGGAGATGTCTTTTGTAACGCAGCAGGATATTTTCGATACGATCGAGCCTATAATTACCGGTATTTTCGAGGAGTTTGGCGATAAAATCGTGAACACCGACATTCCGCAGATTTCGTATAAGGACGCGGCGCAGTGGTATGGCTCGGACAAGCCGGATCTTCGCAATCCGATTAAGATGCAGGTAGTTTCCGAGCATTTCGCTGGCTCCGGCTTCAAAATTTTCGCTTCGATTTTGGAGCAGGACGGAACCGAGGTTCGTGCTATTCCGGCACCCAAAGGTGGTTCGCGCAAGTTCTGTGATCGCATGAACAAATTCGCCCAGCAGGAAGGTCTGCCGGGGATGGGGTATATTTTCTGGCGTGAGAAAACGGCTGATGCTGTGGCGCAA
Source organism: Paracoccaceae bacterium (assembly GCA_029938175.1). GTDB lineage: Bacteria > Pseudomonadota > Alphaproteobacteria > Rhodobacterales > Rhodobacteraceae > NORP23. The sequence goes on from JAPYON010000001.1 coordinate 178,138, forward strand.
GAACTGGGCATCAAGGTCAAAGAAGCGCAGGCGATGCTGAAATCCGGTGAGGTTGAGGGTGGCATGGAAGCCGCTGGTCCGCTGGCTAAAAACATCGGGCCATGGCGCACCGAAGCGATCCGCCAGCAGCTTGGCCTAAATGTCGGCGACGCGGCGTTCTTCCTTGGTGGCAAGCCGAAGTCCTTCGAAGCCGTTGCGGGCCGTGCCCGTAGCATCATTGGCAAGGAACTTGGCCTGACCGATCAGAAAAGCTTTAAATTTTGCTGGATAGTTGATTTCCCGATCTTCGAGAAAGACGAAACCACTGGCAAGATAGATTTCGAACACAACCCGTTCTCCATGCCCCAAGGCGGAATGGACGCCCTGAACGGCGATCCGCTTAAGGTTCTGGGCTACCAGTACGATCTGGCCTGTAATGGTTACGAGCTGATTTCCGGTGCGATCCGCAATCACAAGCTGGACATGATGTATAAAGCCTTCGGGATTGCCGGATATGGTAAGGACGAGGTCGAAAAACGTTTCGGAGGTATGGTTAAAGCATTCAAATACGGTGCTCCTCCGCATGGCGGTTGTGCTGCAGGCATTGATCGGATCGTGATGCTGCTGGCGGATGAGGAAAACATCCGCGAGGTCATCATGTTCCCGATGAACCAACGCGCCGAAGATCTGATGATGGAAGCCCCCGGTGAAGCCACGAACGAGCAGCTGCGCGAGTTGGGCTTGCGGATTATTCCACAGGACTAGAAAATGATACATAGTTCGGCAGAGGCGGGGTATTCGAAGGCATCGGATGCCTATGCGTCTGGTCGGCCTGATTATCCGGTGGAAATTGCAGGCTGGTTAACGGAGACAGTTGGCCTGCCGGCGGCCTCTACGGTTCTGGGCCTTGGAGCGGGCACGGGAAAATTTACGAATGTTTTGCGCGTACAGACGCGCGTGTAATCGCGGTTGAGCCAGTTGATGCGATGCGCAACCAACTTTGCAAATATGTGCCGGAAATTACCGCCCTTGCCGGATTGGCTGAAAATATCCCGCTGGTGGGCGGTTCGGTTGCTGTGGTGGTTTGTCCGATTTATTGTATTGTGTGTGTCACCTTTCGGGAAGGTCTTACATGGACCGCGTTTTTACCCAGCGCACCAGTTCATCAGCGCGCATAACACCCGCGTGCCGTGCGATTTCCTTACCGTTTTTGAACAGAAGAAGCGCAGGAATGCCACGGATATTAAACCGTTGGCTGGCATTGCGGTGAATGTCGGTGTTGATCTTGGCAAAGCGCGCGCCGGTTTTCATCTGCTTGGCGGCTTTGTCGAATTCCGGCGTCATCGTGCGACATGGACCACACCACGGCGCCCACATATCGACAACTACGGGCAGTTCGTCGTTCGTGGTGCATTTCAGGACAGTCGCTAGATCGGTGTCGTGGACTTGGCCAGCCGCCAAAGATTTGCCGCAGCTTCCGCATTTCGGGCCTGCGCCAAGCTTGCCTTCGGGGATTTTGTTGACGGTTTTGCAAGACATACAGGTCAGGTTCTTGGTGCAAGCCATGGGAGACTCCATAAATTCAGGTATTGAATATAAAGGTGGCCAAAGAGACGTTATCAAGAGGGTAGACTATTTATTAGCCTCGGCAAAGCTGGCGTGGAATTGTTTGGGCAGAAAGACAGTCTCGCCAGCGATCATTGCGGCGATGGTTTCACCGCATTTGTGGGAGATGCCAAAGCCGATTTTGAAGCCGCCCGTGGCCATGTGTAGGCCTGCTGGCCCATCAATAGGACCGAGCATCGGGTCGGGTTTACGGGCTCGGGGGCGGACGTTCGCCCATGTGTGCTTGACTTTTGACGCATGAAGGGCAGGGCAGATGGTTGCGGCGCGCTCGATTACTTGGTTGAGATGTTCATCTACGGAATATGGGTCGCCGTAGGTGTTTTCGCTGGTAGAACCGACCGAGATGTCGCCGTTTTCGTGGGGGATGATGTAGGTGTGGTCGCCGAAAATCATCGGTGCGTTCGCTGCATCGACCCCGCCGAGCACAGCAGATTGGCCTTTGACGCCCATCCCCGCGTTTCGACCCCAAAGGGATTCTAGGTAGGGAAAACAGGCGACGCCGGCGGCCATTACGATTGCTTTTGCGCGGATCGTACCCGATGGCCCAGAGATTTCGTTGTGGTCTATTGTGGCCATTTCCCAGCCTTCCAGTATCTCGCAGCCTTTGAATTGCAGGGCTTTGGCGAGGGACAGGCAGGCGAGGCGGGGGTTGATACGAGCGGATAGGTTCTCGTGTATGATGCCGAACGGGGCTGCGTCTGGGGCGATCCAGCCGTTGAACTTGGTGGATTCCTCGACGTGCCAAAACGCCTCGCCGTCCCAAAGAGATTTGGCGTCCTCTGTGCGGATCTCGGCGTGTTCCAGCCCGCGTGCGTTGGTGATTGGAATTATGCGACCCAAGCGGCCGTAGCCAGAGGGGAGGCCGGATATTGCATCGATTTCGGCCCAGTGCGCCTCGGCGGTTAGTAGGGCGTCCAGTTGGAATTGTTTTTTTGGGCTCCAGTTTTCGGGCACATTTGGGGAAAGTGCACCCATAACTCCTCCGCTGGCCCCTGCGCCGATGGTGGTTTTTTCGACGATGGTGACGGACATCCCGCGCTTAAGGCAGGACCATGCGACGGACAGGCCGAAGATGCCTGCACCGATTACCACTACGTCTGTGCCAAATCCCGTTGCCATGCCCGCGCCTTTTGCCCATTGTCGAATTTAGAACGGGGTAAAGCATGAATTCGGACAAAGCGCAAAAGGCAGATTTGGTATGGCGCGACGGTGCGCCGGTTTCCGCACGTTTTGACGATCCGTATTATTCTATGAATGACGGTTTAGCCGAAGCGCGGCATGTGTTTTTGGACGGTAACAATCTGCCAGAACAATTTTGCGAAGGTTTTCATATTGCGGAGTTGGGTTTCGGGTCTGGGCTAAACCTGCTGGCGACGTGGGAAATGTGGGAGCAGACAGGTATGACTTCGCCCTTACGGTTTACCAGTTTCGAGGCGTACCCGATGGATATGGGCGAAATGGCCAAGGCTTTGGCAGTTTGGCCGGAATTGGCGGAGTATGCGGAGCGCCTGCTGGCGGGTGGCTTGCAGATGCGAGCGGATACGTTGGAGCTGAATGTGATTACCGGTGATGCACGGGCGACTTTGCCAAAGTGGAAAGGCAAGGCAGATGCGTGGTTTCTTGATGGATTTAGTCCCGCAAAGAACCCTGAATTGTGGTCGCCGGAGATCATACAATCGGTTGCCGCGCACACCGCACCAAGCGGGACTTTTGCGACCTATACTGCCGCTGGCCATGTCCGTCGTGCATTGATACATGCAGGGTTCAATGTCATGCGGCCCAAGGGCCACGGGAGCAAACGTCACATGAGCGCCGGAGTTTTAATGTGAATAATGCCCGACAAGGTATTTGATTGAGTAACCTTGCCCCCTAGTGCCCCACGCGCTAAGACGGGCGCGAATTTAATGGGAATACCTTAAATGTCTTTACTGGTTATGAAATTTGGTGGCACCTCGGTTGGTGATGTGGATAAGATCCGCAACGTCGCGCACAAGGTGCAACGCGAGGTCAATAACGGTTACCGTGTGATCGTTGTTCTGTCTGCGATGTCTGGTAAAACCAACGAGCTGGTTGGTTTGGTGCGCGGTGCGGCTGGCGGACCAGAGGCGGAAACGCCGGGGTTTTACGATGCGCGTGAATATGATGCGATCGTATCTTCGGGCGAACAGGTAACATCCGGAATTCTGTCTATTGTGTTACAAGAAATGGGCGTTCAGGCGCGTAGCTGGCAAGGGTGGCAGGTTCCAGTCAAGACGACTTCGACGCACGGCGCGGCGCGGATTGAGGAAATTCCCACAGATAACCTGAACACCAAGTTTGACGAAGGCATGGAGGTTGCTGTGATCGCGGGCTTTCAGGGCATTAGCGAAGAAAACCGGATTACGACACTTGGGCGTGGGGGGTCTGACACCACGGCGGTGGCCTTTGCGGCCGCGTTTAAAGCTGAGCGGTGTGATATATATACTGATGTGGATGGGATTTACACGACTGACCCACGCATCACGCAAAAAGCGCGTAAGCTGGAAAAGATTGCTTACGAAGAAATGTTGGAGCTGGCGTCACTGGGTGCCAAAGTGTTGCAGACTCGATCGGTCGAGCTAGCAATGCGTTACAAGGTGCGCCTTCAGGTGCTTAGCAGTTTTTCAGACGAGCCCGGAACGCTTGTTTGTGATGAGGAGGAAATCGTGGAAAAGAGTGCAGTAGCAGGTGTCGCTTCGGTGCGCGACGAAGCCAAGTTAACCCTTATCTCGGTGGCTGACAGGCCCGGAATTGCGGCAGCGATATTTGGACCGTTGGCGGACGCGGGCGTGAATGTCGATATGATCATTCAGAATATTTCCGAGGATGGACGCACGGATATGACGTTCTCGTGCCCTGTCGATCAGGTGGCGCTGGCCACCAAGGCAGTCGAAGACGCGCAAAAGGCGGGTGAGATTAACTATCACGCGCTGGATGCGGATACTGCTGTGGCCAAGGTTTCGATCATTGGAATTGGTATGCGTAGCCATGCCGGTATCGCCCAGAAAATGTTCAAGGCGCTGTCTGACGACGGGATCAACATCAAGGTTATTACAACCTCGGAGATAAAAGTTTCCGTTCTGGTTGATCGGAAATATATGGAACTTGCTGTGCAATCCCTGCATGATGCCTTTGGTCTGGGTAACGCATCATAAGGGGGGCAGTGTATGCCCATAAAAAAAGGGGTTGAATCCCACGTTCTGCTGAAACGCCTGCGCGACGTCCTTGCCGAAGAAGGCGAGGGGCAGAAGCGGCTGAACAAGGTTACCCACCTTATTGCCAGCTCGATGGAAGCCGAGGTTTGCTCGATTTACCTGCGGCGCGATGAAAAAACACTGGAGCTGTGCGCCACCGAAGGGCTGAAACTTGAATCTGTCCATCAGACGCGATTACGCGTTGGGCAGGGGCTTGTCGGGCGGATTGCTGATGCTGCGTCCCCGTTCAAGACCGAAAATGCCCCGTCAGCGAAGGGCTTTCGATTCATGCCTGAAACCGGCGAGGAGGCGTATTCCTCGTTCCTTGGTGTGCCGATTCAGCGTGTTGGCGATGTTCTCGGGGTTCTTGTCGTGCAGAACAAGACTACGCGGGCTTACACGGATGACGAGGTTTACGGTCTTGAGGTTGTGGCGATGGTTATCGCCGAGATGGCCGAGTTGGGCGTATTTACTGCCGAGGGCGAGCAGGCGATGGCCATGCCGCACCAGCGCCCATTCTTTGCCAAAGGTGTAGTGGGGCAGGATGGCGTGGCCGAAGGGCATGTCGTCCTACATGAGGCCCATATCGTCATTGCGAACCCGGTTGCGGACGACCCAGAGGTCGAGATGTATCGGCTGGAGACGGGATTTATCGAACTTCAAGCCGATATCGACGATATGCTTTCTGACAGAAATCTGGCGATTAGTGGTGAGGGCCGCGAGGTGCTGGATGCCTATCGCATGTTTGCCCACGACAAAGGTTGGCGGGCGCGGATGGAGGATTCGATCCTGAGCGGTTTGGCCGCTGAGGTCGCCGTCGAGAAAGAACAATCCAACATCCGCACTCGGATGGAGCGGGTGACGGATAACTATCTTCGTGAACGCCTGCACGATCTTGATGACCTATCGAACCGTCTGCTGCGAATTCTGACGGGTCGCGAGACGAATAGCGAAGAGATGCCGCAGGACGCGATTCTTGTCGCACGGAACATCGGCCCTGCCGAACTGCTTGATTATGGCAAGAAGCTGAAAGGCGTGGTGCTGGAGGAGGGCTCGGTCGGGTCACACGCAGTGATCGTGGCGCGGGCTTTGGCGATCCCGCTGGTTATCCAAGCGGCGAGGATAACGCGCGCAGCCTTAAGTGGCGACGAGATATTGCTGGATGGTGACGCTGGCGTCGCGCATTTGCGGCCCGAGGAAAGCGTTCGGGTGGCCTTCCATGAAAAAGTTGCCATGCGCGAAGAGGCGCAGGAGGAATACGCGGCGTTACGCGATCTTCCGGCGGAATCGACGGACGGGGCGTGTATTCGACTGGAAATGAATGCTGGGTTGATGAGCAATCTGCCATCGCTTGAAGGGTCGGGTGCCGAGGGCGTCGGTTTGTTCCGGACGGAGCTCCAGTTTCTGCTACGCTCCAGCTTTCCAAAACGTGGTGCGCTGGCTGACGCCTATTCAACAGTGATGGATGCCGCACAGGGATTGCCTGTAACGTTTCGGACGCTGGATATCGGCTCGGATAAGGTGTTGCCCTATATGAAGCGGGTCGAGGAACCAAATCCTGCAATGGGTTGGCGTGGCATTCGGTTGGGACTGGATAGGCCCGGCCTGATGCGGATGCAATTCCAAACATTGATACGCGGGGCCAAAGGTCGGCCGCTGAAGATTATGTTTCCGATGGTGGCGCAATTTGACGAGTTTCGAGAGGCGCGGCAGCGGTTTCTGGACGAGCTCGAGCGCGAGAAGAAGCAGCGACATCTGGTGCCAAGCAAGATCGAGATCGGTGCAATGATGGAAACCCCTAGTCTGGCGTTTGCTCCTGCGCAGTTTTTCGAGTTGGCCGATTTCATTTCAATCGGAGGGAACGACTTAAAGCAGTTCTTCTTTGCCGCGGATCGGGAAAATGAACGTGTGCGCCGCCGGTATGACACGCTGAACGTCAGCTTCTTGAATTTCATCGAGCAAATTGCGCAGAAATGTGACGCCTCAGGCACGCCTGTGTCGTTTTGCGGTGAAGATGCGGGGCGCCCGCTCGAAGCATTGGCATTCGCGGCGATGGGCCTGCGGACATTGTCAATGCGACCTGCCTCAATCGGGCCGATCAAGCGGTTAATACGGTTCGTGGATTTAAGCGCGGTCAAACGTGTGATTAACGAGGCGCGCGCATCCGGTTTGCAATCTGTGCGGCCAGCATTGGAGGCTTATATGACTTCGATCGGGGGGCCGTATCGTTAGGCCTCGTCTGGTCATAATGGTTAAGGAGCCGCGCGCGGGACAGGTGAAAACACGATTGGGTCGTGACATAGGAATGACCGGTGCCGCGTGGTGGTTTCGGCATCAAACAAGTGGGCTGATACGTGAACTGGGTGCCGACCCGCATTGGCAGTTGCGATTGTCGGTTTCACCTGCCCCAGCAGCGATGATAAGTCGTGCATGGCCATCAGAAATACCGCGGGATGCGCAGGTTTCCGGTGATCTGGGCGCGCGAATGCGGCATATTCTGAGGGCGACTCCTAGGGGGCCGGTGGTGCTGATCGGAAGCGATATTCCTGGGATCACCGCAATGATCATACGTGATGCATTCGACACACTAGCGCGGAATGACTGTGCTTTTGGTCCCGCCGAAGACGGTGGGTTTTGGCTGGTTGGGATGCGGCGGCTGCGCCCTCTGCCTGTGGGATTGTTCAAAGATGTTCGCTGGTCTTGCGCTGATACTTTGAAGGATACGCTTGCGACGTTGGGGGGTGCCTCGGTCGGGTTCGCCGCGACGCTTAGGGACGTGGACACGGTGGGCGACTTGCCGTAACTAACGCCCCAAACGATAGGAGATTCCCATGATTGGACGCTTGAACCATGTAGCCATCGCAGTGCCGGACCTTGACGCCGGCATCGCGCTTTACCGTGACACGTTGGGCGCAAAAGTGAACGCGCCGCAGGACGAGCCGGACCACGGGGTGACTGTGGTGTTTATCGATCTTCCGAACGCCAAGATCGAACTTCTGCACCCGCTTGGTGATGACAGTCCGATAGCAGAATTTCTGGCAAAGAACCCATCGGGGGGCATCCACCACATTTGCTATGAAGTCGAGGATATTCTGGCCGCGCGTGACAAGCTGCAGGCGACTGGCGCGCGGGTTCTGGGCGGTGGAGGGCTGAAAATTGGCGCCCACGGAAAGCCGGTGCTATTCTTGCACCCCAAAGATTTCACAGGAACATTGATAGAGTTGGAGCAAATATAATGGCCATCACATCTGCATTGGTTCTATTCGCCGTTATCTGGTTCATGCTATTGCTTATCGCCCTGCCGATGCGCATGAAAAGTCAGGAAGAGGCAGGAGAGATCGTGCCCGGCACCCCCGCTTCGGCACCCGTTGACCCGAAAATTGGTAAGAAAATGATGTGGGTGACTGTCGTTACGTTCGTCCTATGGGTACCGTTAGTGGCGTTCATCGTGTCGGGTGTTTTGTCGATTCACGACATTGATTTCTATAGCCGCATGGGGCCGGGGCGCGAGTAAATCTGGCTCGAGTTTGTGAAATAGAAGCGAATTTCGTATAATCCGGACTGTAAATGGTATTTTAGTTCTAAGGTTTATTCTGTGTATATTTAGTTTGAGCACGGTTGGCGTTATTGCTGGCTCTGACGGTAAGGAATACTCAATCACAATCGACTAATTTTCCGAGAGGCAATCACATCAAATCCTCAACAAGCCGAGAAAGTTCATGCTCGGCTTGTTTCAGTTTTACCTTATCTGTTCCCCTCACCACGATATTACTACCAAATACCCCGTTTTTGATGAACGGGTAAGAACCGAACGACAGTTTGGGGTCTGCCTTGGCAAGTTCGCCAAGGCGTGCGGCGATCTCGCCTTCGGGGGCTTCGATGCGAACGGTAATGGATAATAGCGGCTCGCCGCCTGTAAGGGTCGGCAGGACGCTCTCGACCATTGCTTTGAACACTGCCGGAACCCCCGCCAACACATGCACATTTTCCAACCGAAAACCCGGAGCCTTCGAGACAGGGTTGTCGATCAAATCCGCCCCGTCGGGGATGCGGGCCATGCGGAGGCGGGCCTCGTTTAGCTCGACTTCTGGGTTCTTAAAGTTGGTGGCGAGGATTACGCGGGCGTCGTCGCGAACGCTAATACCAACACCGAAAGCTTCGGCTATGCAGTCGGCGGTTATGTCGTCGTGTGTCGGGCCGATGCCCCCGCTAGTGAAGACGTATTCGAAACGCGCGCGCAAGGCGTTTACGGCGGATATTATATCGGATGGCTCATCATCCACCACGCGGACTTCGCGCAGGCCTATGCCGATCTCGGTTAACTTAACGGCGAGGTGGTTGCTGTTGGTATCTTGGGTGCGACCTGACAGGATTTCGTCACCGATAACCAGCATTGCGGCGGTAGGGTTTGGCATTTATGGTTCCTCGTTCCAGAAAGAGGCCCGTATGGATTTCCAGACCCCGCTTATTCGCGCAACGTTGATTAGACGATACAAGCGCTTCCTTGCTGACGTAAAGCTTGAAGATGGCCGCGAAGTGACGGCACATGTGGCCAACCCCGGTTCGATGCTGGGGATGAAGGACGAGGGGACGACTGTTTGGCTGGAACCGAATGATGACCCAAAACGCAAGTTAAAGTACAGCTGGAAGCTTGCCGAAGTTGACGGCGCGACAATCGTTGTGGACACGGCGATGGCAAATGTGGTTGTGGCTGAGGCGTTGCGGACGCATTCGTTCGGACCGTTGGCGGCGTATACGTCTGCTCGGGCCGAGGTGCAATACGGCGAAAATAGTCGCATAGATTTTCTATTGCAGGAAGATGGCTTGCCGGATTGTTACGTCGAGGTGAAAAGCGTGACACTGAGTCGGACGGATGGCGTGGCCGAGTTCCCCGATTCCGTCACCAAACGCGGGGCGAAACATTTACGCGAGCTGTCTGCGATGGTCGAACAGGGGTATCGCGCCGTGACGCTATATCTGTTACAGCGGGACGACTGTAAGCAATTCGCGTTGGCGGCGGATATCGACCCAACCTACGCCGCCGAAGTTGCAGTAGCGCGCAAGGCGGGTGTTGAGATGCTTTTTTACACCACGAAACCCACGCCGCGTGGCGTTAACCTTGTGGAAGAACTTTCAATCTATATGTGAGTCACCTATATGGGTGACTCACATTAACAGGAGACCAGTCATGAGAGGTCAAACCCCGGGGCGTCTGACTAAAGATGGAGTTACCCTTCACGACGTTTCCGATTTCGACGGAATGCGCGCGTCTTGCCAGTTGGCGGCGCGGACGCTGGATATAATTTCGGATCATGTGCAAATCGGTGTTTCTACTTTGGAATTGGACACTCTGATCCACGAATATATTGAGGCAAACGGGGCGACTTCGGCGACGGTCGGATATCGCGGGTATCAGCATGCCTCATGTATTTCATTGAACCATGTGGTCTGTCACGGCATTCCGTCGGACAAACGATTGAAGGACGGGGATATCCTGAATATCGACGTGACTTGCATTCTGGACGGATGGTTCGGTGACACCAGCCGCATGTATAAAGCCGGCAAGCTGGCGCGGCGATCGGAACGCTTGATAGATGTGACGCATGAATCGCTATTTAAGGGGATTGAGCAGGTTAAGCCGGGGAATACCTTTGGTGATATTGGTGCGGCGATCCAGCGATATGTGGAAAAGCAGCGGATGTCTGTGGTGCGAGATTTCTGCGGACATGGGTTGGGGCGCGTATTCCATTCGGCGCCGAACGTTCTGCACTATGGGCGCTGGGGGACGGGCCCCGTGCTGGAGCCGGGAATGTTTTTTACGATCGAACCTATGATTAATTTGGGGCGGCCTGACACCAAAGTGTTGGCGGATGACTGGACAGCGGTGACGCGGGACCGCTCGCTTTCGGCGCAGTTTGAACATTCGATTGGGGTGACCGAAGACGGCTGCGAGATATTCACACTGTCACCGGAAAATAAATTCCATCCAACGTGGATCGATTAACTTAACGTTAACCATACGCTATCATTAGGGCAGCATGAGTAACGAGTATCATAGTTCTTTTGCAGAGGCCCCAGTTTCGGAATTGTTACCAGACTTCGAAACTGGGGCGCTGTTTACTCAAAGCGACCTTCCACATTTCACTAATCACAGGCAGCGCTTGCGTAACTGGTTCATGACGGCGGGCAGAACTTCTTTAGCGGATTACGAGTTGTTGGAACTGCTGTTATTCCGCGCAATCCCAAGATGGGATGTAAAACCGATGGCAAAGGTTTCTGGCCGAATTCGGGGGCTTTAACCGCGTGATTTCGGCCCCGGCTTCACCACGATCTGCAAATGCCTGACGCCAACGGTAGAAGCTGGATCGGCCAATCTCAAAATATCGGCAGGTCTTGGCTACATGCCCAGTCTCTTCAGCGTGTCGCAGTATCCTAAATTTGCGCTGTATATTGCGTTGATCCTAGTTCATGAACATTTCCTTCTTCCCAAAGCTGGGAGGTTAATGGAAATGTCCCGCGAGTAACGACATATCTACAGTGTGATTAGTGCAACACACCCCAACATTTACGAATGCTGCCTGAAAAATCCGCCACATGTAGCTGTCTCACCACCCAGCAAAACACTCAATGCGTGTGTGCTTCTAGCAATAATCAACTGCGAGCGGGTCATCCTTAGGCTCTACTCGTAACTATATGAAATTCAAATGTGAATCATACGAGTGGTTATACGCAATTTTACACTTTCCCGTGGCAGTGTTTGTATTTCTTGCCAGAGCCACATGGACAAGCCTCGTTTCGACTCAGGCTTTTCCAAGTTCCAGGATTATTACGATCAATGCCGCGTCCAAGGACAGCAGGCTGTTT
>JAPYON010000118.1 GCA_029938175.1 Paracoccaceae bacterium
TGATCGGCGCGACTGGCAAATCATCGGTTGGCGCACGTTTGCCGAAATCGGGGCTACCTTTTGCTTCCTGACCGCGTTGTTCAACATGCCCTTGGCCAATGCCACCGCGATTTTGCAATCGTTGCCATTGGCGGTGACACTGGCGGCCTCGTTGTTCCTTGGCCATAAGGTCGGTTGGCGACGGTATTTGGCGATCTCGCTGGGGTTTGTCGGAGTGCTGCTAATTGTGCGCCCCGGCACTGACGGGTTCAACGTCTATGCGCTTTGGGCACTGGCGGCGGTGGGGTTCGTGACCCTGCGTGACTTGCTGTCATATAGGTTGAATTCTTCCACACCGTCGCTGTTTGTGGCACTAATTGCTTCTTTTGCGATAATGGCTTTCTCTGGCTCAATAGCTGCCACACAGGAATGGCGCGAGGTTTCGCCCGAGATTATCGCATACCTCGGGGCAGCGGCTATGTTCATTCTGGTGGGATATATTGCTGCGATTTCCGCAATGCGACACGGCGAGATCGCATTCGTCTCGCCGTTCCGTTACAGCGTCCTTATCTGGGCCCTGCTGTTGGGTTTCTTTGTGTTTGGTGACATCCCCGTTGGCTGGACCATGGTGGGGACTGCCATTGTTGTGGGCATGGGAATTTTTACCTTTTACCGCGAACGCAAGATGGCCCGCTAGGCGTCGATATCTGCGAATTGCGTGCCAGCCGCATTATCGGTTTTATCCCAGTCCCGTTTGACGCCAAGGCGTAGCAGAATGACAGACGCCACGAAAATCGAGCTGTAGGTGCCGATAATAACGCCCCAGATCATAGCGAACGTGAAGCCACGGATTACATCGCCGCCAAGGAAATAGAGCGTCAGAAGCGCTATCAGCGTGGTGACAGAGGTCATTATTGTGCGCGACAACGTCTCGTTGATCGAGCGATTTAGCACGTCCTTCAGCTCCATCGTTTTGTAGCGGCGCAGATTTTCGCGAACGCGGTCGAAAACAACCACTGTATCGTTCAACGAGTACCCCACGATCGTCAAAATCGCGGCAATAATGGTTAGATTAAACTCGATTTGGGTTACACAGAAGATGCCGATGGTGATGAATACGTCGTGCACCAAAGCCACAACAGCACCGACAGAAAACTGCCACTCGAACCGCAGCCAGATATAGAACAGCACAGCACCGACAGCGAGGACAATGGCTAGGATACCGGCTTTGACCAGTTCACCGGATACTTTCGCGCCAACGGAATCCGTTTGCAGGAATATGATGCCCTCGAAGGCGTTGCTTAAAGTGCTTTTCACGGCTTTGATTAAGTCGTTCTGAACAGCAGGATCATCGCCAACCTGTTCGATCCGCACCATGATGATATGATTTTCTTCGCCCGTCAGCGCCGAAGCAGGATCGGACAGTTCGGTAACGGTTACATCACCGTCCACCACATCATCCAGCAACGTGCGATAATCGCTGATTGCAACAGCTTCCGGCGTTTCGCCCATGATCATAGTACCGCCACGGAAATCAATGCCGAAATTCAGGCCCATCGTGAAGAACGCGATGATCGTGCCGACCACCAATGCGGAAGATAGCGTAATCGAGATTTTAGTGACGTTGAAGAAGTCGAACTTCGTCTCTTTTGGAACCATTTTTAAACGCATGTTACAGCCCTCATACTTCGATTGATTTGGGGTTACGCATGGAAAGCCATGTAGCGATCATCAAGCGTGTTACCCAGATTGCTGTAAAGACCGAAGTCACGATACCTAACCCAAGCGTCACTGCAAAACCACGCACCGGGCCCGAACCAATGGCAAACAGGATCACCGCCGCGATCAGCGTGGTGACATTGGCATCTATAATTGCTGAAAGCGCCTTTTGATAACCAAGTTCGATCGCGCGGGCCGGGCCCTTGCCGCCTTTCAGCTCTTCTCGGATGCGTTCAAAGATCAGCACGTTGGCATCCACTGCCATACCAATCGTCAGCACAATGCCAGCGATCCCCGGTAAAGTCAGCGTCGCCCCGATAATAGAGAGCAGCGAAAAAATCATCGCAACATTCAGGATCAATGCGATGTTAGCGAAGATGCCGAACAGCCCATAGGACATGAACATAAACACAAGAACCAGCGCAAAAGCTATAATCGTGGCGATCTTGCCCGCGTCAATACTGTCTTGGCCCAGTTCGGGCCCGACGGTTCGTTGCTCCAATACCGAGATCTCGGCGGGCAATGCGCCTGCGCGCAAAAGGATAGCCAAGCGAGTGCTTTCCTCGACCGTGAAATTGCCCGTAATAATGCCCGAGCCGCCCGGTATGTGGCCTTGGATCGTCGGGGCCGAGATAACGGCCTCGTCCAGAACAATAGCGAACGGACTGCCGATATTTTCAGCGGTATAGATACCGAACTTGCGGCCACCAGCAGGATTGAAACGGAAGTTCACAGCGGGGCGACCATTTTGATCAAACGTTGGTTGTGCATCGACCAATTGGTCACCTGTAACCACAGCAACACGTTCAAGCACGTAATACAGGCCTTCCTGATCCGCATCCGGATACACGACGTTGCCAGCCCCTGCCCTGATGTCAGGATCCGCTGTCTGCTGAACAACCGACAAGAATGACAGTTTGGCCGTTTGACCGATCAAATCCAGCAATTCTTCGGCGGAACCAATGCCCGGAACTTGCACAAGAACGCGGTCCGCGCCTTGACGCTGGATGGTTGGTTCACGCGTGCCGGCCTCGTCCACGCGGCGGCGGATGATTTCGAGCGACTGCTGCATGGTCAAATCGTCCATCAAGATCATCTCGGCTTCGGAAATGGTGAAGATAAGAACATCACCTTCGTTGGAAACCTCGAAGTCTCGCGATCCGGCCCCCGTAAGGGTAACAACCGGACGGGTCAGGTTGCGAACCATTTCCAGTGCCATTGGCATGCCCAGAGGTTCGCCAATCTTAATACGCAACTCGGTCGAGGCACCGTCTTGACGTCGGACGGAGCCAACTTGTTCTTTTATGGCCCGAAGGGCGTCCCGCACTACAGGCCACATGGAATTCAAACGATCTGCGTAGACCTCTTCAACGGCCACTTCGACCAGCAAATGCGCACCACCGCGAAGGTCTAAACCCAGATTAACCAGCATGGAGGGCAGATAGTCCGGCCATCCGGCAAGATCGACCTCCATTTCAGGCGTAGCCACCACACCGGCGGCAACCAGCGTACGCGCATCATTGGCCTTTTCGACCTTGGTATAAAAGAAATTAGGCGCAGAGAACACTATACCCAGCAGGCACAGAGACCAGATAAGGCCCTTTTTCCAAATCGAAAATTGCAACATGTCGGTAATACCCTGTAGAAAAGGCCACCCAGAGAGTGGCCTTAAATTGCTTAGGAAGGTTCGGTTCTATTCATCACCTGCGTGATGGTATTCTTGAGAACGCGAACTTTAACGTCCTTGGCAATCTCGACTTCAACTTCACCGTCTTCTTTTACTTTGGTAACTTTACCAATGATGCCGCCCTGTGTGACAATTTGGTCACCCTTGCGCAGTGCTGCCACCATGTTCCGGTGATCCTTCATCTTTTTCTGCTGAGGACGGATCATCAGGAAATACATGATCGCGAAAATCAGGATGATTGGAACGAAACCGCCAAGACTGGACATAAGACTGCCGCCTGCGGCTTGAGCGTATGCTGGTGATGCGAACATCTGTTGACCCCTCGGTAATCGGCGGAAATGCCGTAAAAAATCTGCGCGGACCCTAAAACGCCCATGCTGGGTTTGCAAGGTGATTGGCTGCGAAAGTTGTTGTATTTTCAAATAGGCAGCATCGGCGCTTGCCGCAAGATGTGTACGGCTCTTGTTTTTGCCCGCATCCGTAGCTAGATTTTAGTAATAGTTAAAGGGGACTTGGGAATGAACTCGTTTTTCAATTCAATGTCTAAGTATTTTGCTACAATTCCCGGGGCGCTTCGTCCTTATCGGTATATTATTGTAATCGTCGCGCTGTTTGGTACGATTTTTATGGGGTTCGGCGCTACTAAGTTCGAGCTGGATACAAGCATCGAATCGTGGCTGTCACAAGATGATCCGGCAGTTCGGGCACTTGATGATTTCAGGCAGCAATTCGGCAGCGATGACGGGCTTTTTCTGGTCTATCACGCGAAAGATGGCAACGTATTCTCAGTGCAGTCCCTGACAGCCATTCAAGCATTGACTAATGATTTGGAAAACTGGTTTGATCTAGATCCTGTTAACTTGGGAATCGACGCGGAAACCATGGAGAATATGGTCCATGTGCTTCGGGTGCAAAGCCTTGCTAACACGCGCTATCAGCTTAGCACGACGGACTCGCTGGAAAGCCTTGAACTTATCCCCGAAGGGGTAGAAATCACCGCGAAAATTGCAGCCGAAGTCAGCCGTATTGCCCACGATCAACCGATGTTGGCATTGTTGATGTTCTCGGAGAACAACGAATACGGCGCATTAGTTATTTCCACTGATTTTGGTGCTGTTCCCGTTCAAAGTGGCTTAGACGACGTCTCATTAGATTTCGGCGCGGATGATCTGGAT
>JAPYON010000119.1 GCA_029938175.1 Paracoccaceae bacterium
GTGGTTAAGCATGGAGAGTGTTGGCGAGTGGTAAAAGCTGCGCTGATGTTTCTTACGATGGCTCCTCGAACGCGGGGCTGAATACAGCGGTAGAAAGTCGAAAGGCCGAAGCAGCTGGGATCGAGATCAACGGTATCGCGATTGATATTCTCGGAGCGGGTATTACGGCGTTTTACGATCGCTTCGTGATTACGTCGAACGGATTTGTGATTACCTCACGCGGGTTCAGTGATTATCCAAGGTCCATCCGAAAAAAGCTGCTGCGGGAGCTGATCAAACCGGGGAGCTAATAAATTTTCTAAAATTCCTGTCGATATGCTAAATTTTGCGAGATAGTACAAACAGGGGTGTAACGATGGCTTTGGAAGTTATAGGCGCCTGATTTGGGCACAATGCAACGAATTATTTGAGGCGAGCCTTGGAAGAGTTAGGGCTTGGACCTTACCACCACATGTTCGAAATATCGGAAAATGAGGTGCTGTTGCCCGAATGGGAGGCCATCGTCCGAGGCGACAGCCGCAATTGGGATACCGCGTTTAAGGGGTGTCGTTCGCAAGTTGACTGGCCCGGGGTTACGTACTGGTGGGAACTGATGGACTATTATCCAGACGCAAAGGTAGTGTTATCGGTGCGTCCGGTCGAGGGATGGCATGCCTCGTTCGAAAAGACAATTGTTCCGTATTTAGAAAACCGTGGAAAGCATGACACTCCGTATCGTAATCGGCAGTCTTTTATGGTGCATGAACTGATCGGGCGACAGACTTTTGATGATCGCCTTCGGGATCGTGATTACGCGATGTCAGTTTATAATGCTCATACCGCAGAGGTTCAGGCCACGGTTCTGCCGGAGCGGTTGTTGACCTATGAAGTTGGTGCGGGATGGGAGCCGTTATGCGCTTTTCTTGGCGTGGATGTTCCGGACACAGATTACCCCAACACTAACCGCACTAAAGATTTTCAGAAACGCATGGGTTCCAGCCAAGAGAATTCTTGAACAACCCTGCGATTCGCCTTATATATAAATTGTCCCTTCGGGGAATATGGTGATAAACGCGCATGTAATAGACGGATCGGACCCGGGGGCGGTACCCGGCGACTCCACCAAATATCCCTTCATTTGAGGGATCATGGGGTCGAAATAGGATCGACGGACGTTCAAAGATGTTAGCTTTTGCTCGGCTGAATGCCACCGTTATCGGCGTAAACTGTACAATTGCAAATGACAATCGTGCTCCAAGCAAGTTGGCTATGGCTGCTTAATTGCAGCTTATGTAGCTACCAAGCTTGAAAACTAACTCCAGTGGATTAGCGTCTACTGGCGGGGGTCGGAGGTCCCTGGCAACAGAAACCTCCACTTAATCTTCCGTTAAACTGTTGAATATTGTGACTATTGTTTCTGATGGGGCAGCTGCTTTGCGAACACGTTAGTCCACATTTAGGCAAAGCAATTCTGGCTTGGTGACTAACTACCAAGTTGGTTGCTAAGTCTGCAGGCGCTTGCGTAGTAATTATATTCATGTATTTTAATATAAAATGAGTAGTCGTAATGGAGATGTTCATGGGTTTTTTGCGAAATATTTTGGCATTATTGGGTTTGGTTGCAGTTGGTGTGATGGTATGGATTGGACCTACAGTCTGGAAATACAAAGTGGCATTCGACGAATTTGACGAAAAGTCGTTCGAAACATATGCCGCCTTGGGAGATCGTCTCATCGAGCACGGCAACGCCGTGGCAGCGACAGTCTGGAGCGCGAAGGTAGCCGAAGGACTGACGTTTGAAGATGTGGATCAATCCATCAAGAACATCGCGATTGAAAGGAATATCCGCGGCGTCGGAGAGCTGCCGTTGGGCGACCAGGTTGCGGCTATGACAGGAAAGCCTTGGCGCCGATTGAATATCTATTTGTATTGTAATCCGCTGACGGCTGCGAAAATGATCGAATTCGATATCGCCTACTCCGCTTATTTGCCGTGCCGTGTTTCACTGGTCGAGGACGAAACGGGGCAATTGTGGCTTTATACGTTGGATATGGACTTGATGATTTACGGGGGTAAGACGTTGCCGCCGGAGCTTCTGAAAGAAGCGCTGGAAGTTAAAGAAACCATGCTACAAATTCTGGAAGGGGCGGCAGAGGGCGACTTCTGACTTGGTGTACAATACAGAGATAACAGAAGTTTCTGAAAACAACTACAGTGCCGAACAACAGGCCGATTTGCCAGACCTCGACGCCCTTTTCCAAGATGAACATACCCTGCATCGCAAGGCGTATTCCAAAAGTCACGCCAGCAAAAAAGCTCGTGTGTGATCATTAGCGCTTTGAAGTTCATTTTTTACCCCCGTTTTTAATCCACTATAAGGACCCGTGATCTGGGGCAATGCTCCCTAGCGTGTGATGCGGCTATATTTTGATAACTGCCTCTTTCATCCAGTTTCGAATAAGTTTAGCATCTGCTTAAACAAACAACGAGGCGCCCAGATGAGCAACGATTTCAACTATGGCCAGATGATGCAAAAAGCGATGCAAGGGCTGCTGAAAAGCATCTTGCAGCTGGTTGTCGATGACGGGTTGCCAGGCAAGCACCATTTTTACATCACGTTCGACACCAGCCATCCGGGTGTTGAAATGGCCGAGTGGCTGAAAGAGGCGTACCCAGAAGAAATTACGATTGTAATGCAGGAATGGTTTGATGGTTTGGCGGTTTTGTCTGATCATTTCACCGTGACGTTAAATTTCAATGATACGCCTGAACCGATGGTAATCCCGCTCGATGCGATCCGCACGTTTGTTGATCCCTCGGTCGATTTCGGACTGCGGTTCGATCCGCAAGATAATGCTGTCGAGGATCTCGACGAACTGTCTGGCTTCGACGACGATGACGAAGAAGAGCATAAAGATGCTGAAGTGGTCAGTCTGGATGCGTTCAGGAAGTCTACCTAAGTTCATGATGTCCGATATCCGGCAAACTAATTCTGTAGGTGACAGATTCATCAAGTGCAAATAGGCATATTTGTGTCCATAAACTTCTTAGTCATTTGAATTTCGGTGCGCAACTGGATAACGCGTTATGTGAAGTCGGGCTCACTGCCCATCCGGACGGCTGAAATAAGTCGACTTCCGAATTAGTTAAGGAGCGCTGGAATCGCGCTGTGGGAGACATGAGTTTTGTTCTGATTGCAACGTTGATGGCCATTGGACCGTTGTCTCGATTTACAACCAAAGTACGTGGTTTGATCGCATAGCGGCGGGAGCTTGGAATATACGGTGTTTTACTTGCTATTGTACATCTGACCATCATTCTGGTCGGTTGGATCGAATGGGACTTAATTCAAATATTCGGATACCAGTTCCATCCCGCAGGCTTTTACGTGATGATCAAGCACGGATTTGGATTGGCTAACATAATCGGTCTTATCGCGCTGGTTTATGGAATCGTCCTTGCGCTAACATCAAACAACTGGAGTTAACGTGTACTGGGTGGACCGGTATGGAAATTCCTGCAACAATCATCGTATGTCCTGTGGATGTTGGTCGTCGTTCACACAGCGTATTTCTTGTTTCTTCACTTCCAAGGGTATCACAAAGCTGTTCCCGAACCGAATTGAGCTCAAATACCATTCGCCCTGATGGTGGGCTCAGTGTTTTTGTTGCAGCTTTGGAGGTTTTGTTAAAACATGTCTCTGGCGGCGCGGTGCCAAATCGGCTTCGGGCCAGGCTATAAAAAGATAGCTTCATTAACCGGGTTTTATTTAGTTTAGGGGTTTGAAGTCTGGCGGCTGGAGCGGTTTGCCATTACGGACAAACCCGATCATCAATCGCCTGTATAATTAGCGGTTTTTCAGACTGATCAAATGAGCCGTATAAAAACGGCGGCCAAGGCTTCCCCTGACCGCCGTTCAAATTCTTTGAGGTGGGCGCTATGCCCCACCAACCAGCTTAATCAACTAATGCGAGGTCTGTAGCAGACTCTTTACCGTTACGGCCTGTTTCCAGATCGAACGTTACTTTCTGGTTGTCGTTAAGGCCGGATAGACCAGCACGCTCAACTGCAGAAATGTGTACAAACACGTCGTTTCCGCCGTCGTCTGGTGCAATAAAGCCGTATCCTTTAGTTCCGTTAAACCATTTTACTGTGCCCGTAGCCATCAGTAGTACTCCTTGAATATTACCGCCCACGAAATGTGACGGCTTGGTGCGGTTTGTATTTTGTAGTGAACCGTCTGTCTTCAAAGGAGGGTCATCGGGTCTGCAAAAACTTACTTCACGAGGCGCATATGGCCTATGTTTTATATTAAATCAAGGATTATATACGTTATACTTTCAGTAGAAGGATGAATTGATGCAGCTATACGGTCTGAAAACCTGCGATACGACTCGCAATGCCCTCAAGACCTTGCGAGAGGCAGGGCTGCAGGTGACATATATAGATGTACGTAGTGACGGTGTGTCGGAAGAGTTACTCGATAAGCTTTTTGCTGTTTTTGGCAATGAACTTGTAAACAAGCGCTCTACCACGTGGCGAGGTCTAGGTGATTCTGGG
>JAPYON010000120.1 GCA_029938175.1 Paracoccaceae bacterium
GGTCGGTCTTGGCGAGTTCGGACATCTTAAACCAGTTCGCTTGCGATCATAGCTTTGGCAATCGCACGGAACGCGGCGGCGGGCTTGCTGTCCGGATCGGAAGTCACAATCGGCGCGCCTGTGTCGGCGGCGGTGCGGATGTCGATATGCAGCGGGATTTCCCCGAGGAAGTTGAAGCCCTTGCTTTTAGCCTCGGCTTTGGCGCCACCGTGCCCGAAGATGTGTTCCTCATGGCCACATTCAGTGCAGATGTGCGTTGACATATTTTCGATAATGCCCAGCACCGGGGTCGAGGTTTTGCGGAACATGTCTATGGCTTTGCGCGCGTCCAGAAGCGCGATGTCCTGCGGTGTGGAAACGACAACGGCTCCGGCAATTTTTGTTTTCTGCGACAGGGTTAATTGCACGTCACCGGTGCCCGGTGGCAGGTCGATCATCAACAGGTCCAGATCTCCCCACTGGACTTGGTTAAGCATTTGTTGCAACGCGCCCATAAGCATCGGGCCACGCCAGACGACGGCTTCGTCCTCTTTCATCATCAGACCCATCGACATCACAGTGACGCCGTGGCTTTGTAAAGGAATGATTAATTTTCCGTCGGGCGAGGACGGACGTTTGTTAATTCCCATCATGCGCGGTTGCGAGGGGCCGTAAATATCGGCATCCAGAAGGCCGACTTTCATCCCTTCGGCCGCCAGTGCCACTGCGAGGTTGGCTGACACAGTCGATTTGCCGACCCCGCCTTTGCCAGATGCAATCGCTATGATTTTCTTAACGCCGGGGATGTCTTGCGGTCCGGCGGGGGCAGGGCGTTTGGTGGATCCGCCAAGATTAGGTGGCGCGCCGGGGGCCGAGTGGGCCGTTAACAAAGCGGAAATTTTTCCGATGCCGTTGATAGCTTCGAGTTTCTCGACCGCTGCGGTGCGGACGGCCTCCATCGCGACGCCTTGGGCTGATTCGACCTCCATCACAAAGCGCACATCGGCGCCTTCGATCGTTAAGGCACGCACGATATTTGCGGCCACAATGTTTTTCTTGCTGAACGGATCCTCGATAGTGCCGAGGACTTCAAGTATTTGCTCGCGTGTAACAGTCATTTTTAATGTTCCATCTTGGGTAAATCATGCGTTGCCTCTAAATTGACTATTCACGAAGTATAGACAAGTGGGTGTGGCAAAATATCAATAAAAGCGATGTGCTATAGTTTCGCGGTACGATCGAGGAACTGTTTGAATTGTAAATTATCCGAGATGTTGAAGAAAACCGAAAACTTTAAAAAAATTAGATTTTTGGTTAAAATTGTTCGTACTCCTGAACATAAAAAGACATGGAGGAAGTAATATTAAATACCAAATACCTACTAAGCGCCGCAGCCGTGGCGCTAGTATCCAGTTTTGGCGCTGCGTAAGCGTAAGAAGATTGCCCACGCGGCACGTTGGACGACCGCTATTGCGACCGTAACGGCGACCTTTTGGCAGATGCGCCGACAAGAGATCCAGCCGAGTGGGTTAATCCGGACACGCTGATTTTTGCTTACACTCCGGTTGAAGATCCGTCTGTTTATAAAAGCGCCTAGGCAAATTTTCCCATTGGCAACGATGTGTATTTTTGAAAGAGTAAATGGGAAATAATCCTTAACGCAGGAGGCAGCGCCATGCGCTTTGAGTCGCCAGACACTATTGAACAGGCCGTTGATTTGTTAAAAACATGCGACGGGACCTCGCGCGTGCTTGCAGGTGGAACGGACGTTTTGGTCCAACTGCGTTTAGCTATGGTAGAGCCCGAGCTGATCGTAGACATCAAGAAAATCGCAGGCATGCGGGATATTACCGCCGAGAACGGCGGATTTAGCATCGGGGCGGCTGTCTCGGGGGCTGAAATGGGCGAAAACACTGATTTGGTGGCTATGTGGCCCGGTGTGGTTGAAGCGATGGAGCTGATTGGTTCGACGCAAGTTCAGGGGCGTGCGACAATGGTCGGAAACCTTTGTAATGCGTCTCCCGCCGCTGACAGCGTACCTGCGATGGTCGTAGCGGGTGCCATAGTCTCGATTTCCGGACCAGACGGCACGCGCGAATGTGCGGTGGGGGATATTCCTGTCGGGCCGGGTAAGACTTCGTTAAAGCAGGGCGAGATTATCACTTCAGTGTATCTGCCTGCGCGGCCTGATAATTCTGGAGACGCATATTTGCGCTTTATTCCGCGCACTGAAATGGACATCGCTGTTTCTTCGGCAGGTGTTAACCTGACGTTGGATAGCGAGGGCGTTGTAACGGCAGCGATGGTTTCTTTGGGGGCAGTTGCACCCACTGTGTTGGTGGTTGACGATGCGGCCAAGGCGATCATCGGAACGAAGTTGGATGAGGATGCGCAAGCAGCATTGCAAGCAGCTTGTTCTGCTGCCTGTAGCCCGATTGACGATAAACGCGGAACTGTCGAGTTTCGCACCAAAACCGCAGGCGTTCTGGCAAAACGAGCTGCCGTAATTGCCTATGCACGCGCGGGAGGTTTGAAATGAGTAAGATACATGTAACAACCAGAATTAATGGCGATGCCGTTGAATATCTGTGTGACCCGAGCGAGACCTTGCTGGACGTTTTGCGCAACCGTGTTGGTTTAACCGGCGCCAAGGAAGGCTGTGGCTCTGGAGATTGTGGCGCTTGCTCGGTCGAGTTGGACGGGCGCTTGGTGTGTTCGTGTTTGGTGCTGGCGGCCGAGGCCGATGGGGCCAAGGTCTCGACAGTCGAGGGTATGGCTGATGGTGAGAACCTGCATATTTTGCAACAGAAAATTCTTGATCACGCTGCTTTGCAATGCGGGATTTGCACACCGGGGATATTGGTGGCGGCCAAGGCGTTGCTGGAAAAGAACCCTGATCCAACCGAGACCGAGGTTCGGTACTGGCTGGCAGGAAATCTGTGCCGTTGCACAGGGTATGATAAAATTATCCGTGCGGTGATGGATGCCTCTTCTGAAATTCGGGAGGCCTGATTATGGTTAGGAAATATAAAGAAGGTACAACAGGTGCTGAATTTTCGGAACGTGAATTCAAAGTCGTAGGCACGCGCCCACAACGCCCTGACGGAATAGACAAGGTCACGGGTCGGGCGATGTTTGGGGCGGATTTGACTGCACCTGGGATGTTGCACGCTACGATCCTTCGCAGCCCACATGCGCATGCGCGGATCGTCTCGATCGATACTTCCGCGGCTTTGGCTATGGACGGGGTGAAAGCGATCGTGACGTCTGAAGATTTCGTTAAGCAGTCAAGTTCCGGCAATCAGGATACTCTGGATAACTGCATGGCGCGGGACAAAGTGTTTTATGACGGGCACGCTATTGCGGCTATAGCAGCGACAAACGTTACCGTTGCCAATGCGGCGCTTAAGTTGATCAAAGTTGAATACGAAGTTTTGCCGCATGAGACCGATGTAGATGCGGCGATGCTCGACAGTGCCCCGATTTTGCACGAGGGGCGTAATTTTCGCAATATTCCAGAGGGTAATAACGGCAATGTTTCGGGCTTCTGGGAATTCGGCCACGGCGACGTGGACGAGGGATTTTCCAAGGCCGACCTAATCCTTGAGCGCAGCTTCAAAACTGCCGCGACCCATCAGGGATATATCGAGCCGCATGCTACGTTGGCCACGATGGGTCCAGATGGGCGCGGCGAGATTTGGGTTTGCACGCAGGGCCACTATATGGTCCGTGATATGTCGGCGGCGTTTGTCGGGATGGAGGCCAGCCAGTTACGGGTTACAGCCTCGGAAATTGGGGGCGGGTTTGGCGGAAAGACCACCGTTTATTTGGAACCAGTTGCGTTGGCATTGTCGCGTAAAGCCGGCCGCCCTGTCAAAATGGTTATGACCCGCGAAGAAGTATTCCGTGCGTCTGGTCCGACAACTTCGTCCAGTACGGACGTGAAAATAGGCATAACGAAGGATGGGCGTATTACAGCGGGCCAAGCCAAATTACGGTATCAGGGCGGGGCCTATCCGAACATCACGGCGATGCTAGGTGCGATGACTGCGTTTGCGGCTTATGATCTGGATGCAGTCAAGGCCGAGGCGTGGAACGTTCTGACCAACCGCCCCAAACAGGCGGCTTATCGTGCGCCCGGTGCGCCGATGGCGATTTATACTGTGGAATCCGTTATTGATGAAATGTGCCAGCAGTTGGGACTCGATCCGCTGGAAATGCGTTTGTTGAATGCCGCAAAGAAAGGCACCAAGTCAAGCTATGGGCCAACTTTTGACGAGATCGGCCTGATTGCAACGCTGGAGGCCGCCAAATCGCATCCGCATTACACTGCACCACTTGGGCCTAATCAGGGGCGCGGGTTGTCTTGCGGATTCTGGTTTAATTTTGCCGGAAACAGTAGTGTTTCACTGAATATCAATGAAGACGGAACTGTTGCGGTGATTGAGGGGAATCCCGATATTGGTGGCTCACGTGCGTCCATTAGCATGATGGCTGCAGAAGAGCTGGGCGTACCTTATGATAAGGTTCGTAC
>JAPYON010000121.1 GCA_029938175.1 Paracoccaceae bacterium
AGGCTGGGGTGTGGCTTAGCCGCGTTCAGGTTTTCCGTTTCTTTCGCTTTGCGTCCTTGCTCCGCCGAATTTTCGCACGTTTGTGTTTGCGATTACCACCGCCGCCATGTTTGCGACCACCGAGGGCTGATTTGAAGGCCTTACCCTCCAACTCCAACAGCTCGAACATCAGTCCGCCAGTCACCGGAACTGCCTCCGCCAGACGTACGGTGGCTTTCATACCGAGGCGGATCACCAGACGGGACCGTTCACCGGTCAATGTCTGCGAATCGGCATCGTGGTGGAAATATTCGCGACCCAAATGCGAGATCGGGATGATCCCGTCCGCGCCCGTCTCGCTCAGTTTAACGAACAGGCCGAAACGTGCGATGCCGGACACTTTTCCTTCGAATTCATTGCCGATCCGCTCCGACAGATATGCCGCCAGATAGCGATCAGTCGTATCACGCTCCGCCAACATTGAGCGACGCTCGGTCTTGCTGATATGCTCGGCGATTTCTTCGAGGTTTGCCTCCTCTTCGGGTGTTTGCCCGTCGTCGCCCCAGCCATGCGCTTTGATCAACGCCCGATGTACGATCAAGTCGGCATAACGGCGGATTGGCGAGGTGAAATGTGCGTACCGCATTAGCGACAACCCGAAATGTCCAAGGTTGTGCATCGAGTAATAGGCCTGTGTCATCGAACGCAAGACGGACATCGAGATTACTTCGGAATGCTCGGTCCCCGCCGCTGCATCCAGCAGTTTGTTCAATTGCGCTGTCTTCAAGACCTGCCCTTTGGCCAGTGTCAGGCCCACGGATTCAACTGTCTCGCGCAGGCTCTCCAGTTTTTCGGGGTTTGGTTCTTCGTGGATACGATAGAGCAGGTGCATCCGTTTGGCTTCGAGCGTTTCGGCAGCACAAACGTTAGCGAGAACCATGAATTCCTCGACCAGTTTATGCGCATCAAAACGGTCGCGGAACGCGACTGACACAACCTCGCCATCGTCAGCAAGAATGATCTTGCGTTCTGGCAAATCGAGGTGCAACGGCTGGCGTTTTTTAGTTTCTTTGCGCGCGGCGAAATATGCAGCCCACAACGGTTTGATGCCGTGATCCATCAACGGATCGGCCTCGGCGTCGGGATTTCCATCAGCCGCAGCTTGCGCCTGTTCATATGATAGCGAGGCTGGCGAACGCATCAGACCGCGCTTGAAGCGGTGGCCGATCTTGCGCCCCGCCGCGTTAAGTTGGATTTCCAACGCGATACACGGGCGGTCCACGCCTTCGTGCAGCGAGCACAGATCACCGGACAGGCTGTCAGGCAACATTGGCACAACTCGGTCGGGGAAATACGACGAGTTCCCACGGTTTTTCGCCTCGCGATCCAGTGCCGAGTTCGGGCGCACGTAATGCGCTACATCCGCGATCGCGACCCAGACAATGTGCCCGCCGTCGTTTTTTGGGTCCGTATCCGGCAATGCGCAGATGGCGTCGTCGTGGTCTCTGGCATCCGATGGATCGATGGTAAACAGGGGCAAATGACGCAAATCTTCGCGTTTTCCCAGTTTCACAGGCTCGGCTTTCAGCGCCTCTTCCTCGACGTTGTCAGGAAAGGTGACAGGAATACCGTGCTCGTGGATGGCGATCAGGCTGACGGATTTGGGTGCGGTTGCATCCCCCAGACGCGACGTGATTTTCGCTTTGGGCAGGCCCATTCGGACTTTGCCTATCTGGGTCGCCTCGACCAGTTCACCCTCGCGGGCACCGTTGCGGTCTTCGGGGGCGATCTGCCATTCCTTGCTGGACTTCTTGTCCACTGGAATGACCCGTCCGCCATATTCCGCCTGTTTGAATATCCCCAGAACCGTCGCAGCCGAGCTGCCGATCTTGCGAATAAGCCGCCCCTCATAGGGTGCATGCTCCTCACCCGTCTTGGTGATCCGGCACAGTGCCTTATCTCCAATTCCCAAAGCTGGATTGCCCTTCATTGGCACTATCAGAACGCTTGGGGCGTGCTCTTCGCCCTTCCAGTTGGCAGGTTCACCAAACAAATCACCATCGGCGTCTATTGCGGTCACCTGCAATAATTCGACATTTTGCAACGTGCCAGCCTCGCGGATGGTATTGCGGACTTTGGTTATGTGCCCCTCGGCGCGAAGTTCTTTGAGGATCCGCTTAAGCTCTATCCGCGCATCGCCTGTGATGCCAAACGCTTTGGCAACGTCGCGTTTGGACGTTGTGCGAGGGTTATCCTTGATCCATTCAAGGATAGTTTCTTTAGACGGAAAATGTTTCATGACGCCCTGTAGCACGCGAGTTTCAGGGCGTCATGCAAATTTGTCATTTACGCGTGCGCGATCTCCTTGTTTCCAGTTTATACTGGTACAGAACTGAAACTGCCGGAGACCTTTCGCAAAGCAGATGACACACTTCATAGAAAACCGTAAATTTGCACGAACATCCCGTTTTTACGCGATTTATTTGCGAATGAGGCGTTATTAAGCTTTCTCTGCAGGATTTTTCTTGGTTGGGGTCTTCTTTTTTGCGGGCGCTTTCTTTTTAGCAGCGGTTTTCTTCTTCGCCGCTGGCTTCTTCTTTGCAGCCGCCTTTTTACGTGGTTTTTTGGTGGCTGCTTTTGCGTTAACCAACTCAACCGCTTCTTCCAGCGTTACCTCGGTCGGCTCGGTGCCTTTTGGTAAGGTTGCGTTAATCTTTTCCCATTTGACATAAGCGCCATAACGCCCGTCCATGACGTTCAATGCGCCGCCGTCGGGATGCTCGCCTAGCTCTTTCAAGGGTTTCGCAGCCGCGCCAGGTCCGCCACGAGCGGCTTTTTCGGCGATCATTTCAACGGCGCGGTTCATTCCAATTGTTAGAACCTCTTCGGCGTCTTTGATGCTGGCGTAAATCTTGGTTTGTCGTGTTTCGCCTTCGCCAGGAGGGCGGGTGTGGACGACGTAAGGGCCAAAGCGCCCGATGCTGGCTTCAACGCGGCCACCTTCGGGGTGCTCGCCGATCAGACGGGGCAGGGATAACAGATCCAGAGATTTTTTAAGGTCAACCGTGTCCAGCTCCATGCCTTTTGGAATGGACGAGCGTTTGGGCTTCGGGTTTTCCTCGGTCGTTTCGCCAAGCTGCACGTAGGGGCCGAAACGACCCACGCGCAGGGTGATAGGGTCGCCGTTGGGGTTTTCGCCCAGCAATTTGCCATCTGGTCCAGCCATATCACCGCCCTCAACTTCGCCAGCGAGCGGGCGGGTATAGCGGCATTCGGGATAGTTCGAACATCCTATGAATGCGCCACCAGCACGCGACGTACGCATAGAAAGCCTGCCATTGCCGCAAGTCTTGCAAATACGCGGATCGGATCCGTCTTCATTCGCAGGAAAGATGTGAGGCGCTAAGGCTTCGTTAATCTTTTCAAGAACTTCGGTGATCCGCAGTTCGGATGTCTCGCCAATTGCTGCCGAGAAGTCTTTCCAGAAGCGGCCAAGCAGGACTTTCCAGTTCTCGTCACCTGCGCTGACCTTATCGAGGTCATCTTCCAACGCGGCGGTAAAGTTATACCCGACATACTGACGGAAATAGCTTTCGAGGAATATCGTCACCAGACGGCCTTTATCCTCGGGGATTAGGCGGTTCTTTTCTTTGCTAACGTAATCGCGATCCTGAATCGTGGTCACGATGGATGCATAGGTGGATGGGCGGCCAATGCCTAGTTCTTCCATGCGCTTCACGATGCTCGCCTCGGAAAAACGCGGTGGGGGTTGTGTGAAATGCTGTTCGGGCGCGACCGAGCGTTTGTCCGCTGGGTCGCCCTGCATGATCTGTGGAAGCGTATTGTCGTCATCAACAATAACGGCGTCGTCGCGACCTTCTGTGTAGACTTTCATAAAGCCTTCAAACTGCACTACTTGGCCTGTCGCCCGTAGGCCGATCTGTTCGTCTGTTGACAGAATATCAACCGTGGTGCGCTCAAGACGTGCGGCGGCCATCTGGCATGCGATGGAGCGCTTCCAGATCAGGTCATAGAGTTTGCGTTGATCGGCCTCCAGCTTCACCAGCTTTGAGGGGTCAGTGTTAAAATCTGTCGGGCGGATACATTCATGTGCTTCTTGCGCGTTCTTCGCCTTGTTCTTGTAGATGCGCGGCGAGGAAGGCACATATTCGGCGCCGTACCGGGCCTTGATGGCGTCGCGGGCCGCGGTCACAGCTTCGGGCGCCATGTCGATACCGTCGGTACGCATATAGGTGATGTATCCAGCCTCATACAGACGCTGGGCGGTGGACATGGTTTGGCGGGCGCCCATTCCGAATTTGCGGCTCGCTTCTTGTTGCAATGACGAGGTCATGAACGGTGCAGATGGATTGCGGTTGGCGGGTTTCGCCTCGACCGAGGCAATCGTAAGGTCGCGGGATTTGATTGCAGCTACGGCCAGCTCGGCGGCGGCGGATGTCTCGACGCTGAATTTCTCCAGCTTCTGAC
>JAPYON010000122.1 GCA_029938175.1 Paracoccaceae bacterium
GGCGTGACACATCCGGAATGCTGCGCCAGCACCAATTCGAAAAAGTCGAGATGGTCACCATCGCCCGCCCAGACGAATCCGCCGCCGAGTTGCAACGCATGCTTGGCTGCGCCGAAGGCATTCTAAAGGCGCTGGAAATACCGTTCCGCACGTTAATCCTTTGCACTGGCGACACGGGCTTCGGCATGCGTCAGACTTTCGACATCGAGGCGTGGTTGCCGGGGCAAAACACCTATCGTGAAATCTCCAGCTGTTCGATCGCAGGGGATTTTCAGGCGCGTCGTATGAACGCCCGTTTCCGCCCAGATGGCCGCAAACCCGAGTTTCTACACACGCTTAACGGATCGGGGCTAGCGATTGGCCGCACGTTGATTGCGGTCGTCGAGAACTACCAGCGAGAAGACGGCTCGATCGACATTCCGACGATCCTGCTACCCTATATGGGCGGCAATACGGTGATCACGGCAAACGGCACACTGGCGTAAAACGCAAGAAACGGG
This sequence comes from Paracoccaceae bacterium, assembly GCA_029938175.1. Lineage (GTDB taxonomy): Bacteria > Pseudomonadota > Alphaproteobacteria > Rhodobacterales > Rhodobacteraceae > NORP23. The sequence continues at coordinate 501 of JAPYON010000122.1, forward strand.
TCGCGATGGAAGCTGGCCGCCATTAGGTTCCTAAAAAAAGGAGCCCTCATGTCAGTTTTATTCCATCACCTTCCGACCCCCGAAATCCGCGCGTTGCAATCTGGATGGCCCGATTACAACGGCCAACCAGCCGAAATCGCCATATCCGACGGTCAAGGCACACCGTGCCGGCACTGCCTGTCCGATACCCCCGAGAATACCGGAATGTTAATACTTTCTTGCCGTCCGCTCCCATCCGATCAGCCATACGCCGAAGCTGGGTCAATTTTTCTGTGTGCTAATGAGTGCGCCCACGTTGAACCGTCAACGGAGCTGCCACTGATCCTGAAAACCTCGCCGGATTACCTGATAAAAGGTTACGGCGGCAACGACCGTATTGTATGCGGCACCGGAAAAGTCGTTACGTCCGAGTAAATGATCACCGCCGCTCAGTCCATTTTTTCAGACCATGAAGTTGCCTATATCCACGTCCCTCGGCCCTCAATAATTGCTATCAGTGCAAGGTCACTCGGCATTAGGGTAAAATAACTATTGCCCATCCAGCGTATAAGAACCGATTAACGCCTGCCCCTGTGCGCCCAGCATCCACGCAATGAAATGCCCGCCGCGAACGCATTTACATGCGGGTGCCGCGCCGGATTAACGGCGATGATACCGTATTGGTTCAACAAAGCCTCGGCATCCTCAAACACAATGCGCATGTCAGACATGCCTGCATATGAAATCCATGTGGCGCGATCCGTCAAAGCATAACCCAGAATTTCGACCGCCATGCGCAGAGTCGCGCCCATCCCTGAGGCCGTCTCGCATACCACGCTGAGGGCGCAGGTGCCTGCCCGACCACCTCCCACAGCTTTTGTTCCATCTTGTGGGTGCCGGAGTCATCGCCTCGAGACACAAACCTAGCATCCCCCTGCGCCAACATTCTTAATGCGGCGCCAAGATCGGTCATATCCGACAACCCCAAAGGGTCACTAGCAGGACCGATGATGACGAAATCATTATACATCAGATCAAACCGCTTTACCCCGCTACCCGAGACAACAAACGATTCTTCAGCGAATTTCGAATGCACTAGCAAAACATCTGCATCACCGCTGGACGCATTACGAATGGCCTGCCCCGTGCCACCGGCTACGACCCGCACTTCGATGCCGGTTTCTGCGGTGAATATAGGTAGCAGATATTCGTACAACCCTGAGTTCTACGTCGAAGTGGCCGATTGTAGCGGAACATACCGCTCTCCGGCCTAGGCGGAACTGGACAGCAATACAAGCACCACGAGAATTTTCGCAATTTTCAACATCGGGAGTTACTAAAAAGTTAACTACTGTGAACACAGTATTTAACTGCGCCGCCCGATGAAATCGCTAAACCATCAGTTTGCCGTCAAAATGCGACCTATTAGTGAAACCGCGCAGTAATCCGGTTTCGCTTGAAGCGGCGGACTCTGGCCTCTAGAAAGAGGGGGAACACCAAGAAAAGGTCTGCAATATGCGTATTTTAATCACTAACGACGACGGGATTTCAGCGCCCGGCCTGGCCGTTCTCGAAGCCATCGCCAATGATCTGGCTGGCCCTGACGGTGAAGTCTGGATTGTAGCCCCTGCCTATGAACAATCTGGCGTTTCGCATTGCATATCCTACATTCACCCCATGTTGTTGACCAAGGCGGGCGAGCGGCGCTATGCGGTTGAGGGATCTCCGGCGGATTGCGTGCTTGCAGGACTATTCGATGTCCTCAAAGACACGCCGCCGGATTTGGTTCTCTCCGGCGTGAACCGCGGCCATAACGTCGCCGAAGAGGTGCTGTATTCCGGCACCATAGGCGGCGCGATCGAGGCCACACTGCAGGGTTTCAAGGCCATCTCTATGTCACAATACTACAGCCCGCAAAGCGTCAAATCCGATGATCCGTTCGAGGCGGCCCGCAATCGGGGTGCCGGAATTTGCCGCCGCCTTCTGGACGATGGGAAGTGGCATGACCAGCCTTACGGCGTGTTCTACAACATCAACTTTCCGGCGATTCCGGCCGCGGACATCAAAGGCGTCAAAGCCGCGGTGCAAGGTCGCCGCCCTGACGGCTCGTTCGGGATAAAGCCGCAGGTTGCACCCAATGGCCGTCGCTATTTATGGGTTTCCGCCAATAGTCAGAATACCAGCGCCGGTGCAGGCACAGATGCGCGGGAAGCCGCCGAAGGCTGGATCACCGTCACCCCGCTGCGAGCGGATATGACAGCGCATGATCTGGTTTCCGACATTGCGGAGTTGTTTTGACCCATGGATTTGAACGAACAACGTATGCAGTTCATCCTGATGCTTCGGTCCCGAGGCATCACAGATTCCGCCGTTCTTGCCGCGATGGAGTCTACGCCCCGTGATGCGTTTCTGGAAGGTATTTTCAAAGAACGTGCCTATGAAAACCGCCCGCTGCCAATTGCGCGCGGACAAACAATCAGCCAGCCATCGATAGTCGCTAAAATGACCGAAGAACTCGAATTACACAGCCGTTGCAAGGTGTTAGAGGTCGGAACAGGTTCTGGGTATCAGGCCGCCATCCTGTCGAAACTGGTGCGCCGCGTCTACACAATCGAGCGCCATCGCCCCTTGGCCCGCGCCGCACGGGCAGTATTCCAACAACTTGATCTGGGCAATATTACCGTTGTGACGGGTGACGGATCTCTTGGTTTACCCGAACAAGCGCCCTTTGATCGTATCCTGCTGACAGCCGCCGCCGAAGACCCGCCTGCGAACCTTCTGGCACAACTAAAGCCCAACGGAATCATGGTTCTACCTGTTGGCCAGACGGATACTGTGCAAGCGATGATAAAAGTGGTAAAAACCGACAACGGCTTGGAATATACCGAGCTCGGAGAAGTCCGCTTCGTTCCTTTATTGGAAGGAATAGCTAAGGACTCGGAAGATTAAGGCACACTTTATTTAGGTTAACGAGCATAGGTATTGTTATGAATTACATTTATATACGCACACGGTTTGCCGCGGTTTTGCTGCTGGCAGGATTTCTGACGGCCTGTGAAGGAATCGAAATCCCCGAATTCAGCATGCCCGATTTCGGGTTCAACACCCGCACTGTGCCCGTGATAGATCGCCCGTTGCCAGATTCGCGTGGCGTTATCACCTATGAAACCTATCAAGTCATGATCGCACGCACCGGCGATACGATCACTACAATGGCTGAACGCATAGGAATGTCGCTCGCAGAACTTGCGCGTCACAACGGCCTAAGCACCTTTTACACACCACGCGTTGGCGAAGTTTTGGCGATACCACACAATGTTGGCGGAACGATCGTCAACAGCCCCTCGGGTTGGACGCCGGACCTTGCTATTACCGCAATAGACAACGCAACCGGCGGTGCGATCGAAGTTACCGAACCGTCTTTGGGCCGCCCCGATGAACCCCTGCGCCACCGCGTAAAGGCGGGCGATTCCGCCTATTCCATCGCACGTCTTTACAATGTTTCGGTTACGGCGCTCGCATCGTGGAACGGCTTTGGCGCTGACCTTGGCATTCGTATCGGGCAAGAGCTTATCATTCCGGTTCCCGACACTTCGCGCACGATAACCGCGCCCGTCGCCCCTTCGGTCACACCGATTGCAACGCCTACGCCTACTGCTCCGCCCCCTGTGGAACAGACGGCTCCGGTGGCATCAAGCACCGGTTTCGTCAAGCCTGTTTATGGTACGGTTTCAAGGCCATACGGCCCGCAATCTGGTCCGGGTAAGAATGACGGTATTGATTACGCAGCCCCCCCCGGAACCGAAGTTCATGTGGCAGCTGACGGCGTGATCGCGCTGGTCTCAACGTCTACCGGAGGGATGGGAACCATCGTTCTGGTGCGCCATGCAAACGACATC
>JAPYON010000123.1 GCA_029938175.1 Paracoccaceae bacterium
TACAGTTAAGACAATGGGTTAGAATGTATTTGAACTAGTTATCTGGGTCAGCCCCCAAATGAAATATAAACCTGTAAGGTTCGGTTGCTCGACAGAACCTCCATATGGCCCCAGCATTTTCCGTTAATATACTGTTGTATCAGGTAAAAGACCGGATGGTCTGAACAGCCCCGTCCAGTGCCGTACCTTTTTCATCCTGAAGCGCCGCCTCGCGCAAACGAGAGACCCAATCGGCCGCATCATCGCGCAATTTAACGGTTTCGGCACTGTCCATCACCAGATCGAATTTCGACAGGCCACGGGTGTGTGTATCAGAATACCCTTTGATCAGGCGGCGACAGCGCAACAGTTCCACCGCATAGCCGTAATTCTGTGACACAGCGCCGGAACAAGTCGTCAACCAGCGATCCAAATGGGCCTGTTCGTATTTATGACGAAGCGTGCGGCGGCGGTGGCCGCGTAACCCGCCCATCATATACAACATCAAGAATGGTCCGAGGCGGTGTGTTCGCACACGACGCCCTTTGTTGAACCACCGGTCAAGGCGCGCCATCCATTTCGGGCTGCTCTTGACCCGTGCGCCAATAGCGGCAGGCAGCATTCCGGCAATCTCTTCAGCGCGGGGATGCATGAATTCGGTCAGTTCCAACGTCTTGCCGTCCGCTCCCATTTCATCCGATATCCGTTGAAAACGGGCGCCAAGAGTTTTCAAATCGGCCACACGAATAACGTCGTCGTAAGCCATAGCGTTTGCAATATATTTAGCCGCTTCAATTGAAAGGACGCTCCCTGAATCAGCGTTATCCAGCGCCACAATGCCATCGAGACGGTCCAGATATTCGCGCCCATAGGCGATATCTTGAAAGGTCACCACTTTACGTAACCCGTGCGTTGCCATGTCATGAACGAGCGCCGGAAATGCATGTACTCGCTTAATCAGGGCTTCCCATTCACGGAGCTGTTTAGCCGGGCCTTTAGGGGCAATCACAGCCGGTTTGGGCTGGGACTCAGCATCACCATTTGCCTCGGACTCTCCATCCTTTACCCGGTCAAACGCCGCCCCAAAAGCACGAAGCGAGGCTTCGACACCTTTGCCAGACGCGCGAATTGCATCCTCGAACGCAGAACGTGGAAAGGGCAACGCCCCCGAACCCGCCAACGCGCCAAACAGTGCCGATGAAATCACCGAACCGGTGCGAATCGCCAATTTGTCCATATCAAACATAATCAACTGATCTGCCGCGATTTCGGCCGCCGCACGCACCTCGTCGGACGAGGCAATTCCGTCACCCGGCACCATCTTTTCCGAAACCGCAAGCGTCCGATGGGTTGATGCGATCAATGTGGTCCGGTCTGGCGTCACAAAGCCCCGCATGATCGCACGGCCCGCTTCCATCAATTCGGCAGAGATCATGATATCGACGTCGCCAACCGCAGGGGACAACGAAAATACCGGCGGGATATCCGCAGCCGGAGCCATCTCGAGATAATAGATCGTAGCGCCTGTCCGCTGGGCAACGCCGGCGACCGATGTAGCCTGACAGGCATAGCCTTGCGAGCGGGCCATCGCCTCGATCCAGTTGGTCAAAACACCCCCGCCTTGCCCGCCAACAGCAAGAACGGCAAGTTTGATGATCGTGTTCAGTTTTTCATCGGGTTGACGGGGCTCAAGCGCATTTTTGATATTCATTGAGTAACTTCCTAAAATTGGATCCGTTGTGCCGCACGGCGGTCCTGCAACCAACGAATTACGCGGCGCGACTGCATGTTCCACCACGCCGTGGCGCCACTATCATTGTGAACCACATCGGCGCGGTAAAAGCTGGGGCATAGAACGGCGACATCGGCCACCTCGCCACAGTTGCCACAGCCTACACAGCTTTGGTCAATCGCAGCGATCGGGTCATCGCGCAACGGATCGTCCAGCGTTTTCAACGACAGCGACGGGCAACCCGACAGACGAATACACGCATGATCGCCAGTGCATATTTCCTCGTCCACGCCAAAGCGCGGCACGGTGATACGTTTGCCCGATTTGATCGCTATATTACGTTGTGGTTTTTCACGGCGTTGACGGTTCAACATGCATTCCGAGGAGGCTACAATAACCTTGGGGCCTTTGAAATCGGTAGTCAACGCCTCGTGCAATGTGTCACGCATCTTGCCCACGTCATAGGTGTCGTCAATCTGGCGAACCCACTCGACCCCCGCCCCCTTAAGCGCCTTGGCGATAGGGTTATTGGTGGATTTGGTCGGATTATCGGCGCGGGACGACAGAACATCCTGCCCCCCTGTTGCCGCGGAATAGTAATTATCCACGATGACGGCCACACTGTCCGACTTGTTAAATACCATGTTCCCGATAGAGGTGCTAAGCCCGTTATGCCAGAACCCGCCATCGCCGAGGAAGGAGATTGCACGCTTTTCACCGCCCCCGTCAAAGGCCGCGTTGGCCGCAGGGCCGAGGCCATAGCCCATCGTGACCCCGCCAATTTCGAAGGGTGGCAAACAGGCAAAAAGGTGACAGCCGATATCTGCGGTGATCTGATGCGGACCCAGCTCTTGTTCGACCATTTTCATGGCCGCAAAAATCGGGCGTTCGGGGCATCCGGTGCAGAAGCCGGGTGGGCGAGTTGGCACAGTATCAGACAAATCCGGAATTTTTGGCAAGTCAGAATTGGGAGCACGCATCTGCCCAGGTAACAAATCGGGCGCGTGTTTCTTCAACAACGCGGTTAGCCCGTCCAGCATGATTTGACCTGTGTACTCTCCGGCCATTGGCAGCATGCCTTTACCGTGCAGCGCCACCTTGTATCCGGCTCGCAACAGCATGGTCGAAAACCCTTGTTCGATGAATTCCGGCTGACCCTCTTCAATGACGATCACACTGTCCTTACCCTCGGCAAAGGCCAGAAACTCGTCCTTCACCAACGGATAGGTGACGTTCAGACAATAGATCGGAACTTCCGTATTGCCGTAAATATCAGCGAGACCCAAACGCTGTAGCGCGCGGATTACGCCGTTATACATGCCGCCCTGACAGACGATACCAATTTGAGCCTCTTTAGGGCCGAAGTGTTCGTTCAAGCCTTGTTCAACAATGAATTTCTCGGCGGCAGGCCAGCGTTTATTGATTTTATCCTGCTCGTGCATATAAGACATCGGCGGCAGAACTACGCGATTGATATCCCGTTGCGGGCTGCTTAGCGCATCTTGCACGGTCAAGGTCGGGCGCTGGTTGTCCTTGCATTCAAAAGAGCCGGTCACATGGCAGGAACGAATGCGCACCATCAGCATCACAGGCGTGTTCGAGGCCTCGGACAGCTCGAAACCTTTGCCCACGGCATCGACAATCGAGGGCAGGTTCGGACGCGGATCCATCAACCAGAATTGGGACTTCATCGCGAAAGCATGACTGCGCTCTTGCATAATCGACGAGCCCTCGCCGTAGTCCTCGCCGACGATAATGAGTGCGCCCCCTGTAACGCCCGAAGACGCCAAATTAGCCAAAGCGTCTGACGCAACATTAACCCCAACCGAGCCTTTGAACGTCACCGCGCCGCGTATCGGGTAATGAACCGAGGCCGCCAACATCGCAGCCGCCGCCGCTTCGGAGGCGTTGGCCTCGAACCGGACGCCAAGCTCCCCCAGCAGGTCTTCGGCATCGGCCAGAACATCCATAAGGTGCGAAATCGGAGCGCCTTGATAGCCGCCGACATATCCGACGCCGTTTTCCAGCAACGCCTTGGTGATAGCCATGATCCCTTCGCCAGTATACGTTGCGCCATTGCCGAGTCGCAGGTGCCCGACTTCTTTCTTGAATGATCTCTCTGCCATGGGTTCTCTCAGATATCGTGATGTCGTACGTTCTGCAGAAGCTTCTGCAAAGTTGCGACAAATGCGTTGCGTTCGTCCAAAGTGATACCCTTGAACATATTTTCGTAACTTTTGGCCATTTTCGGCCAAATTCTTTCAAATGTTGCGCGACCGTCAGCGGTGATGAAAACGTGGGTTGCACGGCTGTCATCACGGTCTGTTTCACGCCGGATTTGCTGATCTTCTTCCAACTTGTCCAACGTGCGACTAAGGGTAGATTGTTCCACCACAGCATAGATCGCCAACTCGCGGATCAAGGGGCCGTCGATGACGGACAAAACTGCAAGTGTACGCATTTTTGGCGTTGTCAGGCGAATTTCCAACAAATCGGAATAGAGGCTCGCATTATATCTCCCCATGATCCGGTTCATCAGATAGGGCGCGAAATTTTGAAGCCCGATTTCGCCCAGCTTCGGCACGTTTGGTTTTTTCTCGCTCATCCGCCAAGCCTCTTTGCAATGTTATAGCCGGACCCGCCGC
>JAPYON010000124.1 GCA_029938175.1 Paracoccaceae bacterium
GATAAGGCAAAACAATTGGCAGCCCGCCGCTGATTTACTGAAACCACTACGAGCACAAATTGGGGATAACGCTGTGGTGTTGCATTATCTCGCCCGCTGTTTTTATGAGCTAGGCGATTATCAACAGGCGGTTGAGTTAAACCAAACCCTAAAGAACGTGGTCGCCAAAAAATGGCAAGACAGTGATCAGCAAAGATTGCAACTTTATCGCAATGCATTGAGCAACCAACAAGGTCAGTCACTGCCCGAAGCGCCAAACCCTTACCTGTTAATGATTGCCTATATGTTTTAATATAACCCATTGTTTTTATTGCCTTTTATCTGCTTGTTCGCAGTGAGTTCTAAGTGTGGGAAATGAACCAAGCAGCAACAACAAGCACCAAAATGCAGGTGGAGCCCCGTAATTATTTTGATATTAGCTCACTCCCCAATCTAGAAGAAAAGTAAATTTATACCCGCAAATTTCAAACAGATCCGCGAGGATCTCGGCCTGTCGCAATCAGCGCTCGCCGAGATCTTCAATACGACCGATCGAGCCGTACGCCGTTGGGAGATAAACGCACCGGATGGCCGAGGCCAGAACCCGATGGCAGCGCTCCTACTGCTGTTGCTCCGAGACGGAGTCTTGAGTGTAGCAACGATCGCTACTACAACAACAAAGAGGTTGAGTTAACCCCGCGCCTTCCAATCGGTAACAGCTTGATTGGATCCTGCCGCCACATCAGGATTCATACCATCCACCGCTGAAAATACCGGACGCCTCAATATATTGCACCTATAGATCACGTATTTGTTAAAAATCGTTAACCTTCCGCTCTTGACGTTTTACTCATGGACACACAATTCTATTGTGTGAACAAAGGATGACATAATGAACGGCCTAAGCCCTCCCCTTGGCAAATTTCAGCACCCGGACATCACCGCCAAAGGCGAAATGCGCGCTTCGGTGGCGTTAAGCGGTGCTAAAACCTTGTGGTTTAACACCGGAACGCTGTGCAACATTACTTGCCTGAACTGTTACATCGAAAGCAGCCCCGACAATGATCGCCTTATTTATATGACCGAACCCGAGGTCGTCAGCTATCTAAACCAAATCACAGTCCGCAAATGGCCCGTAACAGAAATCGGGTTTACCGGTGGCGAGCCATTTATGAACCCCTACATAACTTCCATGTTGCGCACTGCATTAGAGCGCGGATTCGAGGTGCTGGTGTTAACCAATGCAATGCAACCAATGATGCGTAAACGTGTTCAAGACGGGCTGCTGGCACTGCAGAGCGAATTCGGGGACAAGCTTACATTGCGGATTTCGCTGGACCACTTCAGCAAGGATATGCACGATTCCGAGCGCGGGGCAGGCTCCTATGAAATCACTTTAAAGGGTATGCGATGGTTGCGCGATAACGGCATTAAAATGGCGTTAGCCGGGCGGTCGATGTTTGGCGACAGCGAAGCAGACAGCCGCGCGGGCTATGCCGCCCTTTTCAAAACCGAAAGCTTCGACATCGAGGCCAAAAATCCTGCCATGACCGTCCTGTTTCCAGAAATGGACGAAACCGTCGAAGTCCCCGAAATCTCTACCGAGTGCTGGGGCATCCTTAACAAATCTCCGAACGACGTAATGTGCGCATCCTCTCGTATGGTTGTAAAACGCAAGGGCGCTGACAAGCCGGTCGTGCTTGCATGCACCCTGCTGCCCTACTCACCGGAATTCGAAATGGGCGAAACCCTGGCAGAAGCCGAAGCGGACGTGAAACTAAATCACCGCCACTGCGCCAAATTCTGCGTCCTCGGCGGGGCAAGTTGCAGCGCATAATCACTGCAACGTGTTTTGATTATTCGACGAACGGGTCAACAGTTTAATCAATTGTTAATCCCTCTGACTGGGGTCTCTTATGCGTCTGCTATTAATCATCTTGCTCGCCGCAATCACCTCTGGTCTGGCCGTTGCCGATTCCCACGGCAACGATTTTGCTCACAGCCGCACGAATAACGGTCAGATTTACATTATGTACAAACCCATTTCTCGCTTTACACCTACGAGAATGACGAGATCGGTAAATCGAATTGTTATGGCGCCTGCGCCAAAACATGGCCACCCGCCCTGCTGCCCGCAGGCACGCCGCTTGGTGAAAGCTATTCCCTGATCCAGCGGACAGACAGAACCATGCAAGCCGCTTTCAAGGGGCAGCCCCTCTACCTATACATCGGTAACAAAAGAATTGAAGACATCAATGGCGACGGGATCGGAGATGTCTGGTTTCTGACTCGCCCATATTTTTGAATATTACGGACAGTTTATCCGAAGCACTGGCAAAGGTTGCCGCCGACGTGTAAAAATCGTACATACGCATTGTGTACGGGTTGTGCACATAGAAAATCGTGCAAAACCTCGAAGGTTAACGCGCCCCGAGCGCCTCTTCCAGCACCGCCTTCACAACGTCCATATCAACATTTTTTTCGACGAATGCCTCGCCAATGCCTCGTGCCAGAATAAATGCGATTTTTCCGTCGGCAACCTTTTTGTCCTGCCCCATTAACGCGATCAAACCGTCAGCGTCCGGCAGGTCTCCGGCGATGTCCGACAGGTCTTTTTTCATCCCCATCGCAGACAAATGCTGGCGCACCCGGCTTGGTGCTTCCTGTGAACAAAGCCCAAGTTTCTGTGATAATTCAAAGGCCAACGCGCACCCAATGGCGACCCCCTCGCCGTGCAACAGACGGTTCGAATACCCCGTTGCCGCCTCCAGCGCATGGCCAAACGTATGCCCTAGATTCAACAACGCACGGTCGCCGCGTTCCATTTCATCGCGGGCAACGATATCGGCCTTCATCTCGCAAGACCGCTTGATAGACGCAATCCGGTTAGCCTGATCGCCCCACGCAAGCGAAGGGCCGTTTTTTTCCAACCATTCAAAGAACTTAGCGTCCCCCAACAACCCATATTTAACCACCTCGCCATACCCCGAAGTGAACTCTCGCGGGCAAAGCGTATTCAAAACATCTGTATCCGACAGCACCAGTTTTGGCTGGTGGAACGCACCGATTAGGTTCTTACCAAGCGGCGAGTTTATCCCCGTCTTCCCCCCGACAGAACTATCAACCTGCGCCAACAGAGACGTAGGAATTTGCACGAACCCAACACCGCGCCGAAGGATCGCTGCTGCGAACCCCACGAGGTCCCCGATGACGCCTCCACCGAACGCAATCACAAGATCATCACGTTCAACTTTTTGCTCTATCAGCCATTCAACCGCCGTCTCTAAACCACTCCAGCCTTTAGTCTTTTCACCGGCGGGCATAGCTATGTAATTGCTGGAAATTCCGGCGTTTGATAGGCCTGACTGCAACTGATGAAGATGCAGCGCCGCAACTGTTTTGTCGGTAATAATTGCAACTTTCGGACGCTTCAAAAAAGGCTTTATGCGGGCACCTGACTCGGCAAGTAATCCCGGGCCGATTATGATGTCATAGTTGCGGTTTGGAAGGTCTACCGTCAGTGTTTCAATGCTCATAAATCACCCTCGTTCGTCGTCGACTCGGGCAAATACCCTGCATCGTTCAACGCTTGCATTATAGCCAGAATTACCACCTCGTGCAGATCGCCACCAGCGCTGCTTACCACAATGTCTGCAGTGCCATAAAGAGGATAGCGGTCCTCGAGCAACTGCGCCAAAATCCCCTTCGGGTCATCACAGTTCAACAACGGACGGTTGGTCTTGCCTTTCACCCTCCCCCACAGCGTTTCTAGGTCAGCATTAATCCAAACAGACACCCCGGCGTCGCCAATCATTTCTCGGTTTTCGCTGGACAAAAATGCACCGCCACCAGTGGCCAAAATGCACGGTTCTTCTGCAAGTAACCGCGCAATCACGCGCCTTTCTCCGTTGCGAAAATATTCTTCGTCGAACCGTTCAAATATTTCGGGAATCGTCATATCGGCTGCAGCTTCGATCTCGGCATCACTGTCAACAAACTTTACACCCAGACGATCAGCCAAACCTCGCCCCACAGTCGATTTTCCCGCCCCCATCAATCCCACCAGAACGACCGTCCGGCTTAATCCGGCAGCTTGCTCGATTTCGGGCGCAGATGGCATATATAACCTCATTGGACGATTGATGATTTGTTCAACCCACGTTAGTTTCAACGGGCGCTAGATGAAAGAGGGATAAATCCCCGCAGCTTACGCAACCGTGATAACACTACAAAATGACGAGAACCATCGTCTTTGTGCAAGGAGCAGGCAGAATGTTTCGATTAATTAAAGTTTTGTTCTATTTGGCCGTTCTGGTTGGAATTGGTATAGTTGGCTACGCTTTGTTTTTTGATCTGCCCGCGCCGCAATCCGAGAT
>JAPYON010000125.1 GCA_029938175.1 Paracoccaceae bacterium
CCCATTGGTAGCCCACAAAGGCACGCCCGAGGCGATCCGCGGCGCACGCACCTACCTAGGCATCCTGCTCGGCACCTCAATCGGGCTGCAACTGCTGGCCGTGATCTGGACGTATTCAATCACTGGAACGCTGGATTTCACCAAAGGCGGCATTCTTGAAGGCCATATCGCTGGCCCCGCCGTTGCTGTCCTTTTGGCTCTATATGCGTTCGGCATCGGCAAAGCCGCGCTAATGCCATTCCACCGCTGGCTTCCGGCCGCGATGGTTGCACCCACTCCGGTCAGCGCGTTGCTGCACGCTGTAGCCGTCGTGAAAGCCGGCGTGTTCACCATGCTCAAAGTCGGGATATACATCTTCGGCATCGACTTTCTGGCAGAAACAGGCGCGTCCGAATGGCTAATGTGGTTGGCCGCATACTCGATCATTGCAGCCTCGGTTGTCGCTATGACCAAGGACAACCTCAAAGCACGGCTCGCATATTCCACCATCAGCCAACTGTCGTACATAACGTTGGGCATGGCGCTTGCAACCTCGATGGGCGCGCTCGGTGGCGGTATGCATATCGCAATGCACGCCATGGGGAAAATCACGCTTTTCATGGCCGCAGGCTCGATCTACGTTGCCACACATAAAACCAACATCAGCCAGATGAACGGTCTTGGAAAGATCATGCCAATCACCTACGCCGCATTTTTTGTCGGCGCGCTATCCATCATCGGCCTGCCGCCGCTTGGTGGCTCGTGGAGCAAATGGCTGCTGATCGTCGGGGCTGCTGACACAGGCCAATGGATCATGATAGCGGTACTTATGGTCAGCTCGTTGCTGAACGTGGCTTACTTGCTACCAATCATCGGGCGCGGGTTCTTTTCGCCACTGCCTGAAGGTAGCCCGACAAAAATAACCGAGTCCCCTGTACTGGTCTGGCTGCCCCCCGCGTTAACCGCGGTTGGCACGATTATTCTGTTCTTCTTTGCGGGTGACTTGAAGGAATTCCTGTCCCCCATAGTTTCGGGAAATTAAAGTATGAACAAGAAAAACGATAACCCTGCCGATTACCCCGCACTGGGCCGCATGATGATGTGGGTCGATAAACCAGGCAGTGCCACCAAGATTTTTTATGCACTTATCGTTGTGTGCGTTCTGCTGTTTCTTGCCGATTTCACCTACGAAAAGCACGGCTATTTTCAGATCGAGGACATCCCCGGTTACTACGGCATCTTCGGCTTTGTTATGTTCACAGCCCTGATCCTGATCGCCAAAGGCCTGCGGGTGTTGATAAAACGCCCCGAGGGTTATTACGGAGACAAATCGGTAGACGTTGAGGATTATCCTGAAGACCATTTGGATAAGGTTGATCACAATGCTTGACCAAATCCCCACAGCGTTCCTGTTTTTCGCCGCTGCCATCGCGGTTGTCGCCATCCCCAAAGGCCCGATCCGCAACGCGTTCATGCTGCTGGTGCCGCTGATCGCTGGCTATCAAGTCTGGAACCTTGAAGCGGGCATCCACAATCAAGTCGAGCTCTTCGGTTTCACGCTGGACTTAATGCGCGTCGATAAACTCTCGCGCGTGTTTGCGCTGATCTTCACCCTCGCCGCGTTCCTAAGCAATCTTTACGCGTGGCATTTGAAGGATACAGTCCAACAAGTAGCAGCCTTGATATACACCGGTTCCGCTATCGGTGCGGTGTTCGCGGGTGACCTAATAACTCTGTTTTTCTATTGGGAAGGTACGGCGATTGCTTCAGTCTTCCTGATCTGGGCACGCCGCACCGAAGGTTCGTATAACACCGGTATGCGCTACCTGATTATCCAGATTTCATCCGGTGTTATCCTGCTGGCAGGCGCAGCAATGGTCTATATCGATACAGGCTCAATCACGTTTGAAAACATGAGCCTTGGCTCGCTCGGAACATGGCTAATCTTCCTGTCGTTTGGCATCAAAGCTGCCTTCCCGTTGTTGCATAACTGGCTGCAAGACAGCTATCCAGCAGCAACGGTGACAGGCACGGTTATTCTTTCCGCCTTCACCACGAAACTGGCAATCTACGCGCTGGCCCGTGGTTTCGCCGGCACCGAGATATTGATCTACATCGGCGCGATCATGACCCTGTTCCCGATCTTCTTCGCCGAAATCGAGAACGACCTGCGCCGCGTTCTGGCATACAGCCTCAACAATCAGCTCGGTTTCATGGTCGTGGGCATAGGCATCGGCACGGAAATGGCACTAAACGGCACCGCCGCACACGCCTTCGCGCATATCCTTTACAAATCCTTACTGTTCATGAGCGTAGGGGCAGTCTTGCACCGCACCGGAACGTCCAAGGCCTCGGAGCTCGGCGGGCTATACCGAACCATGCCGCTAACGGCGATCTTCTGTCTGGTCGGCGCGGCGTCGATTTCGGCCTTCCCGCTGTTTTCGGGCTTCGTTACAAAATCCTTAATCATTGACGAGACAGGCGCCGGAAGTTATCCGATCATCTGGGCCGTTTTGGTCTTCGCATCGGCGGGTGTTCTATCCCATTCAGGCATAAAAATTCCGTTCTTCACGTTTTTTGCCCACGACAGCGGATTACGCCCCAAAGAGGCACCTACGCACATGCTGCTGGCTATGGGATTAACCGCGGCGCTTTGTATCTACATCGGCGTCTCACCCGATTTTCTATACAGCCTGCTACCCTACGAGGTGGAGTTCCAATCCTATACGATGGGCCACGTAATCGGGCAGTTGCAACTGTTGATGTTCGCGCTTTTGGCCTTCGTAATCCTAATGCGCACAGGCATTCATCCGCCGGAAATCCGCGCGATCAATCTGGATGTGGACTGGATCTACCGCCGCTTGATACCGAGCGTCCTAACGACCATAAACCGCACCGTCTCACGCGTTTGGAGCGCCAATACGACGTTCTGGCTGCGAATGGTTAACGATGTCATAACGCAGTTGCACAACTCGCACGGTCCCGAAGGCCGCATGGCTAAAGTATGGCCGACAGGTTCAATGGTGCTATGGATCGCGATCCTTCTAGGCGTGACCCTGATAACCAACTTCGTAAGTTAGACACCATGCAAACGCCCCTTGATCTTGCCCACGCGCAAATGGAAATTGGCGATGCCGCAGGTCTTCGTTTCTATGAACGTCTGGCCGATGCTGAATTGTTCTTGATGCTGGAAGAAGAAGCCAGTGTTGATCGCGCCCGCCCGCTGATCTTTGATACTAGCGACGGCAAAGTAGCACTGATCTTCGACCGAGAGGACCGCTTGGCCGACTTCGTCGATACCCCAACACCATTTGTGGCCATGTCGGGCCGTCGTATCGCTAAAATTCTGGCAGGTCAGAGCATTGGATTGGGGCTGAACCTTGGTGTCGCCCCCTCCTCCATGTTGATGCCGCCAGCAACAGTTGATTGGCTCAACGAAATGCTGGGCGCGAAATCCATCGTGACCGAGGCCACGCCCGAACATTTACTCGCGCCGAAGGGTTTGCCGGAATCCCTAATAGAGGCGCTGGATACCAAGTTGGCAAATATGTCCGGCGTGGTCTCCGCCGCGCATCTGGTCGGTGTGATCTATCAGGACGGCCAGCGTGGACACATTCTAGCAATGATAGACGTGCCAACATCAGCGCAAGAAGGTGTCGCCGAGGCCATCTCCGAAGCGCTAAGCTTCAGCGGAATCGAGGCGGGGCAACTAGATGTAACCTTTTTGCCATCACACGCACCACATCTGGCAGAGTTCGATAAAATCGGTTTGAAATTCGAAATTCCTGATTTGATTCTGCCAACAAGCCTGAAACCGCTTGCCCCCGGAATGGACCCAGACAGCCCACCTAAACTGCGTTAACGGCTTTTTTCCAACAACAGCGCGACGTCTTGTTTGACGGCCCCGATGATTTCGCGCCCCAACTCTCCACGCAGTTGCTCTCGCACGACTTCGCGCACGATGTCGCGCAATACCCCCTCGTCTATGGAAAGGTTCGCTATGGCGACTCCTTCTCTCGGCGTTGCTGGCTTTTCTGGTGAAATGCGCGCGGCGGCATCTAGAATGACAACCTTAGGGGTGACACGCATATGCGGGTGCAATATCAGCACTTTGGCAGGCAAGTTCTGTTTCACATCTGCCTTTTTCGACTTTGACGGTGCAACTTCTTTTAGATCAGGCTTCGGCTTGGCCGTTTCGGGAAATTTCGTACGTGTTTCGTCGCGCACCATATTTCGAATGGCCGACAAAACTTCTCGCAAGTTTTCTTCTTCGGAATTTTTCACGCTTCCCCACAGCCATTGATTACAAATAAACTATCGGAGGCAGTGTTAACGCGTCAACAGCTTTACTT
>JAPYON010000126.1 GCA_029938175.1 Paracoccaceae bacterium
TCCCACAGGGGCAGCGTTGATCGGGCGGTCGGGTTTGTCATCGGGCTTCCTGATATGGTGCTCAGCGCTACAGATACCATTGACCCGGTAGACGCAACCCCCTACCTAGCGGGTATGCGGATGGCTGGATGGCTGCACCCTTGCGGGTGAGGAAAGTCCGGACTCCATGGAGAAGTGACGCCGGTTAACAGCCGGCCGGGGTAACCCGAGGGAAAGTGCCACAGAGAACAGACCGCCTACGCTTGCGTAGGTAAGGGTGAAACGGTGGAGTAAGAGACCACCGCGTTCTTGGTAACAAGGACGGCATGGTAAACCCCGTCAGGAGCAAGGCCAAATAGGGATCGCGTGTCGCAAGACAGGTCTTCAACCGAGCGATCCGGGTTGGCTGCAAGAGCATGTTGGTAACAGCAGGCCCAGACGAATGGTCATCGAAGGGCGAAAGTCTGAAACAAAATCCGGCTTATAGGCCATCCGCATATTTATCTAAATTCATTGTTCTCTTTGGTGCTTGAACAATCATCAGTTCACACTTTTGTGAACTGATTGGAAACTTGATGAAATCCGATTGTCAGCCAATTGGGTGAATAATTAATATGTAAGGATGGCGAGCTACCAGAGGTCTACTTCTATTCCCTCGGCTGCCAAGCGTTGGCCCTTTTCCTGTATGAACCGCTGGAAGCTTTGGTCTGTAAATGCGCCTGATGCGACATATTCCAGAGAAGAAACAAAGTGGAAGGGTTTAAAGTACCCCGGCATGGTGAACGCAGCGGCTTCGCGTATGCTTTGAGCGCCAGCAGCTTCGGGCGGGACAATAATCATTGTGGGGGTGAAGTTAACGTACCACTTGGAGGCTAACTTTTTTTCCGACAGAGTTTCACCGTCGAAATCGACGACTTCGCGATCGCCCCACAGGTTTAGCTGTACGATTGCGAAGTTTTCCGTGAGAAATTCAACAATCTCTGGTCGCTCGAAATTAACTTCGTGTAGCTCGCTACAGTAGGGGCAGCCGCGCTGTTCAAACAATATTATCAGACCCTTGCCTTCGGCGGCCGCTTCTTCCATGTCGGGGCCCATTTCCAGAAAGCTGTCCAGAAAGAAGTCCTGCTTGTGGAGGCCGTCATCACCGATTTTGACTT
This sequence comes from Paracoccaceae bacterium, assembly GCA_029938175.1. GTDB lineage: Bacteria > Pseudomonadota > Alphaproteobacteria > Rhodobacterales > Rhodobacteraceae > NORP23. The sequence goes on from JAPYON010000126.1 coordinate 1,137, forward strand.
CGGCTTTGATCTGGCTGGCCATTGAAAGAGCCGAAAGTGCTGCTGTCATTGCTAAAAAACTACGCCTGCGAATCATCTTTCCCCTCCTGTTTCTTCGGATAGATGATAGCACAATCCCGTATTTTATGAGTAATGCTGCGCAGTGTTAGTGGAAAGTTGGCCCTGAAATGAACTATTTTTGGGAACCATGGGAAATTAATTCTTAGATTTGCCACTATATGTAGTGGTGTCCTGTTGGATGGGCACAAAACCTGCTCAAAACTTGTGAAGCCTACGAGCTTTCATTGGCATCGCCCATTTTCACCCATTAAAAATCCATTGATTTCCATAATTTCCCATGTTAATCCAATTGCACGGACGAAAGCGGGTATATTTTTTAGAGGGCTTAAGCCCCGGAAAACAAAAACCGAGCAGGTTTCATACAGGCACCGCATTCCTCCAAAGGTGAAAGATTCCACGCGCAAGTGAGCAGCACAAAAACGCGCAGTTGGCTTCCTTCCACGGGGCAAACGGCGGGTCGTACCTTAGGCAGTGCGATCCGCCGCACCCGTTTTAAGGGGGCACCAAACAGGAGAGAGACGTGGCTAGACGTTTCAGAGGCAAATCAGTCCACAAGGTGGACGCAAAGGGCAGGGTGTCGATACCCGCGTCCTTTAGACGTGTGCTTGAGGAAGGTGACCCTGACTGGCGTTCGGGTGAAAATCCACAATTAGTGATCGTGCATGGCTCCAAAGAAGGTCGATGTATCGAGGGTTATTCGATCCATTCTATGGATAAACTGGATGATCTGATCGAGGCCTTGCCGCATTTCTCGGCTGAACGCGAATATTTCGAGACTATTTTGGGAGCGGATTCTGATTACGCCTCGGTTGATGAAAACGGGCGTATGGTATTGTCCGCAGCGTTGCGCAAGATGATTGGTGTGGCGAAAGATGCTGTGTTTGTTGGTAAAGGGAGCCGTTTCCAGATTTGGGAGCCTTCCGCGTATGAAAGCGAACTCAGGCAGATAAAAGAGTGGGGGGGAGCACAGGAAAACCCTCATGCGAAATTGTATCGCACTAGGGCGGAGGGCTAGGCTATGCCCGTTCCTCCGATTGAACCAGAAAACACTGAAACTCCACATGTTCCCGTATTGCTTGATCCCATCATGGATCGAATCTCGCCTGTATCGGGTGTTTGGCTGGATGGTACGTTCGGAGCTGGCGGTTATGCGCGTGCAATCATGGATGCCGGGGCCGAGCGTCTGATTGGTGTAGATCGTGACCCCGAAGCGTTGGAACGTGCCGCGGTCTGGGCTGGTGAATACGGCGACCGTTTGCAGCTAGTCTCGGGTTGTTTTGGCGATCTGGATAAGATTGCCGGTGCTGGAACGCTGGATGGGGTTGTGTTGGATATTGGCGTGTCCTCGATGCAGATAGATCAGGCCGAGCGCGGATTTTCGTTTATGAAAGACGGTCCGCTGGATATGCGGATGGGTCAAAGCGGGCTATCGGCGGCGGGTATTGTGAACAAGGCGCCGGAAAAATTGCTGGCGGATATTCTGTTTCAGTTCGGCGAAGAACGTGCATCGCGCAAAATTGCCAAGGCGATTGTTATGGATCGCAAGATTAAGCCGTTTGAAACCACGCGACAGCTTGCGGGCATGCTGGAACGTATTATGCCGCGCCCGAAACCGGGGCAGCCACATGCCGCAACACGCAGTTTTCAAGCGTTACGGATTGTGGTCAATGATGAATTAGGTGAACTGGCGCGCGGTCTTGCCGCCGCCGAGGTTGCCTTGAAAGAGGGTGGGTTGCTGGTTGTTGTGACCTTCCATTCACTTGAAGATCGAATGGTTAAGCGTTTCATGCAGGAACGCTCGGGCGCCGGTCCCAAAGGCAGCAGATTTACCCCTATTGATGAGGCTATAGAGCCCGCATTTACAAAAATAACGCGCAAAGCGGTGGTGGGAGAGGAGGCTGAAATATTGGCCAATCCACGTGCGCGTTCGGCCAAGTTACGTATCAGTCGGCGCACTGCTTCAGCGGCTGATACACTTAACCCCAAAGACATTGGAATGCCGTATTTGGACATCACAAAGGGAGCTTGGATGTGAAAAGCCTCTTCTATCTAATCGGCATGATTATGGTGATGGTATTTGCCACTTGGGCTTACCGTGTGAACAATGAAACACGCGGCGCGATGAGCCGTGTGGCCAGCCTGCAACGCGAAATTCGCTCCGAGCGAGAAACGATTGCGGTGCTAGAGGCGGAATGGGCTTATCTGAACCGGCCCGACCGTCTGCTTGCCCTGTCCGAAAAACATTTCACCGAGCTGCGTTTGATGCCGTTGCATCCTGACCATTTCTCGGACCCTACCAAAGTGGCGTATCCTACAGCCGCCGATCCGTTGCTCGCAGCGTTGATCGAAGCGGCAATTATTGAAATCAAAGGGGGCGGATAATGATCCGCCGCTCTCTGCGCCCGATTTCTCGCGTATTGAAGGCCCGCGAAAGCGGCATTGATCCCAGCATTATTGAAGCCGAGGAAAAAGCCGCGCGGATGCGCGGTCAGCGTAATGCCGAAAGGTTTCGCGCGCAGTCCCGATTGTTTCTGCTAGCGTTTGTATTCCTTATGGCCTTCGGTACGGTGGGTTGGAAGATGACCGTATTGGCGACCACTTCGCCAGTTGAACCAGTGGCGCGTGGGCGCTCGATCCAGATTGTTAGCCAGCGGGCGAATATTGTGGATCGCAACGGGCAAATTTTGGCGACCAACCTTGCCACAACGTCGCTTTTTGCACACCCGCAAGACATGGTCGATGCGCGTGCGGCGGCAGATGGGTTGGTAGCGGTTTTTGACAATCTGGACGCGGAAAAACTGTTCGGATTATTTTCCGGCGAACGCAAGTTTGTCTGGATCAAACACAAGCTATCGCCGGAGCAACGGCAGGCAGTACATGACATTGGCGAGCCGGGCTTACAATTCGGCCCGCGTGAGATTCGTTTGTATCCGAACGGCAGTTTGGCTGCTCATATTCTGGGTGGTACGGCATTCGGGCGCGAGGGAGTGCAGTCTGCTGAAGTGATCGGAACCGCCGGAGTCGAATTACAATTCGAC